>JAZDFN010000001.1:0-11504 GCA_043807885.1 bacterium
TTTGTTCCCGATATTTTCGGAATAATCATTATCGTTGGGACGATGATTATTGTCGGAACAATGATTATTGTTCCCTACGGGTAAATTTTTAATGACGATAATACCGTGAATATGATTGGGCATTACAATAAATTCATCCAATTCCGCATTTGGAAAATGCGCCGGAATTTCCCACCAACATTTTTGCGCCATTAATCCTATATCTAATAATTTTGTTTCACTGTTTATGATTTCGCCGAAAAAACATTCTTTATTATTTGTGCAAATCGTCACGAAATACCAACCCTCCTGCGAATAATCGTATTCTTTCAATCTGTTTAATTTACGGGGTTTGAAATTATTATTCATTGTTTTTTATACGGGGAACAATAATTATTGTTCCCTACAATTTTTATTATATTTTAAATAATTTTCTCGCATTTGCCGTGGTAATTACCTCCACTTCTTCAACTGAAATATTTTTCAGCTCCGCCACCTTTTCGGCCACATATTTAACATAACTCGGCTCGTTGCGCTGGCCCCGATGGGGCTCGGGCGTGAGATATGGGCAATCAGTTTCCAATAAAATTTTGTCTAAAGGCGTGATTTTAACCAAGGCCTGCAAGGCTTCCGCTTTCTTGTTGAAAGTGATAATGCCGTTGTAGCTGATATAAAAACCCATTGCCAAATATTCTTGCAGATCTTCTTCACCGCCAGTAAAAGAATGCGCTATCCCACCCTTTATTTCATATCTTTTCAAAATCTCAATCATCTCCTGGTGCGCTTCACGGCAATGAAAAATCACCGGCAAATTTAATCCGCCAGCTGGCGGACTGGCCAAAATCAAATGCTGTTCAAAAACTTTTTTTTGGTTATTTTTTATTTCTTCTTGATTGCCCTCCAGGCGATAATAATCCAAGCCGGTTTCGCCAATGGCCACGACTTTATCGGATGACTTTGCTAACTTTTTATATTTATCTTGATTAAATTCTTCTTTCTTGACAATTGTCTTTTTACCCTCAATCTCAAACACTTGATTGGTTAAATGTTCCGGATGCAGGCCGACTGAAGCAAAAACGCCCTGCGGATATTGCTTGAGATATTCCACTGCCCTTTGGCTGCTGGCCAGATTCGCGCCGACATTGATCAGCCAAATATCATTATCTAAAGACCGCCGAACAACTTGTTCGCGGTCTTGGTCGTATTCGTGGAAATTTAAATGCGAATGGGTGTCAATCAACATAATCAAAATTTGGATTTAAGCACTTTCAAAGCTTCAGGCAGAAGGGGCAGAATAATTGTTGAAATGGCCATCAGCCAGCCGGCAATGTCAGAAGTATTGACCACGCCGTTGAACCAATCATTACTGGAGTACTTGCCAATGACAAACAAAATCGTGCCCAAAACCAAGACGCCTTCAGCCAAGCCCAAAATGGCGCCGGCCAAACGGTTGATGGTCTTGAGGAAGGGAATGATGGAAATGATGTTGAAGACCTTGTTGATAACCCAAAAAAGCAAGCCGACCAAGCGGTTGATAAGAGTAAATAAAATGATAAAGGCGACAATTTTGGCTGCCACTTCATGGCCCAGAAATATCGGCGTCAGCCAGCCGCCGAGCACAGCATGCCCTAATCCGGCCAAGTAGGCGCCCAAGGCAATGCCGATCAAGGCGCCCAGGGTCTGGATCAAACCCAGCCACCAACCGAAGGAAACGAAAATGAAAAGGATAATCAGCAGGATTAAATCAAAGATGATCATAGATTTGTAAATTATTTATAAATAATTTTAATTGTCATTACGAGGAGCCACGACCGAAGATTGGGGCGATGTATTAATCCCTCTTTTTAGGTTGTCATCCTGGAGGGAGGAAGCCGCCAAAGGCGGCTGACGACCGATAGGATCCCCCGGCTGACAGTAATTACAAACAGCAAGGGGATTCTATCGCTCCCCGCCTTGGGCGGGTCGCTCCAGAATGACAACCCTAGAGTCGCGGAAATAACGGCTCGCCTTTTTGGACCTTCGTGCCTGCCGGCAATCCGCCCCACTTTAAGGCCTCTTTAAATGATTGTCTTTTTTCTTCAACGGGATCCAAACCTAATTGGCTGAAAATTTTGTTGGCGGTTTCTGGCATAACTGACAATAGGAGCCAGGCCAATTGCCTGATCGATTCCAAAAGTTGGTAAAGCAAACCGGCTGCTTGTTCCGGTTCTTGCTTATAAAGCTTGTTTTTTTCTATTTCGCCGTCCAATAAAGCAATTATCTCCGCAATCACCCGCAAAGCCGGCTCAAAGGCCTTATTCCCCAAAAGAAAAATATATTTGTCCGATAAAGCTTTGACTTCCGGCCAATCTTTAGTTATGGCCGGCGCTTCGCCTTTCAACTTTTTATCAACCATCGCCAAAACGCGCGCGGTTAAATTGCCCAGGCCGTTAGCTAATTCCGCGTTATACTTTTCGTCCAATTTTTCCCAACTAATATCGCCGTCGTCGCTCTGGGGCAAAAAAGACAAAAGCAAATAGCGGGTGGCCGAAACGCCATATTTTTTAACCAGTTCTTCCGGGCCGATGACATTACCCAAGGATTTAGAAATCTTTTGGTTATTGACAGTAAAGTAACTATGGACAAAAATCTCTTTCGGCAATTTCAAGCCGGCCGACAACAGCATGGCCGGCCAATAAACGGCGTGGAAACGCAAAATACCTTTGCCGATCACATGTAAAATATTATTATTATCAACCCAAAAATCTTGGTATAGTTTTCCTTCTTCAGCGTAATCCAAAGCGGTAATATAGTTGGCCAAAGCGTCAAACCAGACATACATCACTTGTTCAGGATCGCCAGGCACGGGCACGCCCCAACCTTTGGCCCGCTCTTTGGATCGGGAAATGCTGAAATCCTCCAAACCTTGCTTAATAAAACCAAGAATTTCTTTTTTATATCTCTCTGGTGAAACTTTTAATTTATCCGATTCAATCAGTTGATATAATTTTTCTTGATAATCGCTTAATTTGAAAAAATAATTTTCTTCTTCAACCAGCTCGGGCTTGGTTTGGTGTTCCGGGCACAAACCATTCTCCAATTCTTTTTCCGTCAAAAACAGCTCACAGCCAACGCAATACAAACCGGCGTATTTTTTTTTGTAAATATCCGATTTTTTGACTGCTTGCCAGAGTTTTTGGGCGCCTTTGAAATGATAGTCCTCGGTGGTGCGGACGAATTTGTCAAAAGAAAGATTCAGTAAATCCTTAAGGTTGTAAAAAACTTCCGTGTTCTTGTCAACCAATTCCTTGACGCTGATGCCTTCTTTTTCCGCCGCCTGCACATTTTTCAAGCTGTTCTCGTCAACGCCAGTCAAATAAAAAACTTCCTCGCCCAAAAGGCGGTGATAGCGCGCTAAAACATCGGCCTGAACTTTTTCCAAAGCATGGCCGACATGGGGCAGGCCATTGACATAATCAATGGCCGTGGTGATGTAAAACTTTTTATTCATATCCTATTAACTAAAATAACAAATTCGCCTTGAATTTTTTTATTCTCAAAATGCTTCTTGATTTCCTCAATATTCCCCTTCTTGACCTCTTCAAACTTCTTGGTCAATTCCCGACAAACCACGATTTGCCGGCCTTTATCCAAAACTTTTTCCAGTTGGTCTAAAGCCTTGATGAACCGATGGGTCGATTCATAGAAAATCGCGGTTTTTTCCTCTTCGGCCAGCTTCTTGAAAAACGTCTCTCGGCCTTTTTTGTGGGGCGGAAAACCCAAAAAAACAAACTGGTCAACCGGCAAACCGGCCACTGACGCGGCGGCAATTACCGCCGACGGGCCGGGGATAGTTTCTACTTTAATGCCATTTTTTTGGGCCTCTTCAACCAGCTTAAATCCCGGGTCGGAAATGCCCGGCGTGCCCGCGTCCGAAACCAAAGCGATGTTTTTGCCGTTTTTCAATTGTTCAATAAGCCAATCAATCTTTTGGATCCGGCTGTGCTGATGGTAGCTGACTGTTGGCCGGCTGATTTGATAACGAGCCAGCAATTTGGCGGTCTGGCGCGTATCCTCGCAGGCGATTAAATCAACTTCTTTCAAAACGCGCAGAGCCCGCAAAGTAATGTCCTCCAGATTGCCGATTGGCGTAGCGACCACAAATAATCCGCCCATATATTTCTGCGTTTAATACGGTCAGCTTACCATCAAATTGACTTTTTTACAATATTTGCTACAATTATCTTATTATTCTAACCTCTTAAAACAAACATTGTTATGCTTAAATCCATTCTTAAAAGCAAGTGGTTTTGGCTGGCCATCATCATTATAATCATTGTCAGCGGCGGTCTTTTCTACCAGTGGCGGGGAAAACAGCGGCAGACCGCCTATACCACGGAAACTGTTAAAAAAGGCAATCTGACTCAAACCGTCAACGCCACCGGCGCCGTAGAACCGGCTCAAGACATTAGTTTGAATTTCGCTCTGGCCGGCCGTTTGAATTATCTGCCGGTCAAGGAAGGCCAAATTGTCAAAGCCGGCCAAATTTTAGCTCGTCTCAATAGCGGCAGTATTGCCGCCCAAGTTAAGCAATATCAAGCCAACCTGCTGTCCGCTCAAGCCGATTTGGCTAAAACCAAAGCCGGCGCTTCTGCCGAAGACGTCAAAGTCACTTCGGAAAAAGCCATCAAAGCAGCCAATGATTTGAAAAATCTGGAAAAAGAAAGCGCCGATCAATTGCAAATCCTGCGGGAAAAAACCCTGGATGCCATCAATCACGCGGTATTTACTTCCCAAATCGCCATTGAAGTGACCTCTAATCACTTGATTAGCGAAAGCAATACTTATAATTTATTATTCAGTAATAACAACCAGAAAAACAAAATAATCCAAAATTATGAAATCATCAACGATGAATTCATTGCCTTAAAAACTTTGGTCAGCCAAACCAATCAAGACAAAACCGCCAGCAGCATCATCATCGCCGGCAATGAAACCCGGAATTTCCTGAACGGCTTAAAAAGCTTTTTATCCGAATCATACGACTTGGCCAAGGCCATCATTGTCAACCTCACTTATTCATCAACCATTAAAGATACTATTAAGTCCGACATCGCCACTGAACAAACTACGGCCAATACTTCGTTGACGGCCTTGGAAACGGCCAAAGCTAATCTGATTAACAATATCAATAGTTATGAGACCCAGTTGGCGGCATTACGCGATACTCTGGCCATCAGCCAATCCGAATTGGATTTGAAAAAAGCCGGGCCGCGGGATTTTGAAATCAACAGCGCTGAAGCCAAAGTGGCTCAAGCTCAAGCCCAACTGAACAAACTACTGGCCGATTTAAGCGATTATCAAATCATCGCCCCAATTGACGGCATTATCACCAAAATCAACTATTCGCTGGGCGAACAAACCGCCCTCTCCGAACCGGTGATTAAAATGTTAAGCGCCGGCCAATTTGAAGTCAAAGTTGATATTCCCGAATCGGACATTATCAAGCTTAAGGTTGGCGACCAGTCAATGATTGAACTGGACGCCTTCGGCCCTGACCATCTTTTCCAAGGCACAGTCACTTTTATTGAAACGGCTCAAACGATTATTCAGGATGTCACCTATTACAAAACCACGGTCAGTTTCGGGCCGGACGAGTGGAACGAAAAACTCAAATCAGGCATGACGGCCGATGTCACCATCGTGGCCGCAGAAAAGACCGGCATTCTCTACGTTCCCCAGCGGGCGGTCAAAATCAAAGAAGCGGTTTTAGGCGAGGAAACGGAAAAATTCGTGGAAGTTCTGGTTAATCAAAAACCGCAGGAAAAAATCATTACTACCGGCCTGCGGGGCGATAATGGCCTGGTGGAAATAACCAGCGGCCTGGCCGAAGGCGAAGCGGTGATTGTTTTCAAAAAAAACGACAAATAAAAATAATCAAACCTATGGCCGAAACCAAGCCGCTGATTGAAACCGTTGACCTGAAAAAGGACTATGTCAACGACGAAGTGGCAACCAAAGTTCTCCACGGCATTTCTTTCAAAATAATGTCCGGCGAATTTACCGCCATTATGGGACCGTCCGGTTCCGGTAAATCAACCCTGATGCACATTCTGGGCTTTTTGGACACGCCGACCAGCGGGCATTATTATTTCAAAGGCCAAGACACTGCCCGTTTCAACGACGACGAACTGGCCAAAATCCGCAATGAAGAAGTCGGTTTTGTTTTCCAGGCCTTCAATCTTCTGCCTAAAACCTCCGTGGCCGACAATGTCCGCTTGCCTTTGCTTTACAGCGACAAAAACAACCATGACCGGCTGGTGAAAGAAGCGATTGCCGCTGTCGGCCTAAGCCACCGGGCGGCCAGCTTTTCCAACCAGCTCTCGGGCGGGGAGAAACAGCGCGTCGCCATTGCCCGCGCCTTAGTCACCCAACCCAGTTTGATTTTCGCCGACGAACCGACCGGCAATTTGGACAGTAAATCCGGCCAAACGATTATGGAAATTTTGGAAAAATTAAACAATCTGGGCCACACCATTATCTTAGTCACCCATGAACAGGATACGGCTCGGCACGCCAAACGAATTATCCAATTGCGCGACGGCTTGATTGTCAAAGACGAAACCATCAGCGAACGCCGGCTGGCTAAAAACGGCGAATTAAATAAATAATCTGGCGGAGCGGGAATGACCGGAAATATGAACATCGTCCAAATCCTCAAAATGTCTTTTACCGTGCTGCGGGCCAACAAAATCCGCAGTTTTTTGACCGGCTTGGGCATCATCATTGGCATTGCCGCCGTCATCATTATCATCTCCGTCGGCGCCGGCGCCCAGAGTTTGATTATCAACCAATTTGATTCTTTGGGCGCTAATTTAATCGGCATCCTGCCGGGGGCGTCCGACGAAGAAGGCCCGCCAGCTTCGGTTTTCGGCATTATTGTCACTACTCTCAAATATGAGGACGCCTTGGCGATTAAAAGAGAAGTGCCCAATATCATTGCCGTCAGCCCGTACAACTCCGGCTTGGGCACGGTCAGTTATCAAAACAATAAAACCGACACTAATTTTTACGGCGTGGGCGCTGAATATCCAACCGTGGAAAACACGGAAATTTTAATGGGCCGATTTTTTAATGAGGAAGAAGAAAAAGGCGGCGTCCGGGTAGTTGTTTTGGGCTACAGCGTCTGGCAGGATTTATTCGAAAGCCGGGACCCGATCGGCGACAAAATCAGAATCAAGAAAGAATTCTTTGAAGTCATCGGCGTCAACAAGGAAAGAGGCACCGCCGGCTTCCAAAATCAGGATGATTTGGTTTTAATCCCGGTCTCTACCGCCCAAAAAATCATGTTGGGCGTGCGCCATGTGAACTTCATCCGCGCTAAAGTCAACGACGAAAGCAATTTGGAACAAGCGGTCGCTGACATCAAATTGTTGTTGCATGATCGCCATAATTTGAGCCAAAGCCAAGCCGATGATTTTTCCGTCCGCAACACCAAAGACGCCATTGATGCTTTAACCAAAGTCACTGACGCCCTCAAATTCTTTTTGGCGGCCATCGCCGCCATCGCCCTGATCGTCGGCGGGGTCGGTATTATGAATATCATGTTGGCCGCCGTCAACGAGCGGGTCAGGGAAATCGGCCTGCGCCGGGCGGTCGGCGCCACCCAAAAAGAAATTATGGCCCAATTCATCGGCGAAACCGTAGTCATCACTTTAATCAGCGGTTTAACCGGCATTATCATCGGCGGACTGATTGCCGCTTTGGTCGCCCTAATCGCCAAATACCTGGACTACAATTGGGATTTGATCATCAGCCCGGCTTCCATCATCCTGGCCGTCGGCATGGCTACCTTGGTCGGCTTCGTTTTCGGCATCTACCCGGCCAGAAGGGCGGCCAAACTGGACCCGATTGCGGCATTGAGATACGAGTAGTCGCAAGACAATATCCGACAAAATATTTTTGACAGGCCTCGAAAAAATATTTTGGCGGAAATAATAACAACAATAAATAATTTTATGCTCGCCTTCAAACTCGCCTGGCAATCATTACTGCGCCACAAAGGCCGGACCGCCCTGACAGTTTTAGGCGTGATTATCGGCATTGGCGCGGTGATTATGGTGATGTCGGCCGGGGAAAGCATCAAAGGATTGGTCTTGGGCGAAATCGAATCTTTCGGCGCTAATATCATCCAAGTTGAAATCAAAGTGCCGACGACCAGCAAAAACTCCGCCGGCAACGCCATCGGCATGGCCCAAGGCATTGAAATTACCACCTTAACCTTGGACGACGCCGACGTCATTGCCCAATTACTCAATGTCAAAAATTATTACGCCGGCCTAATGGGGCAAAATGTGGTTTCCTATTTGGAAAAAAATAAAAGCGCCTATTTTTACGCCGCCTCGCCCAGCTTTATTGACATTGACAAAGCGGAAGTTAACCAAGGCCGTTTTTACACCATTGCCGAGGATAATGAATTGGCCCGAGTAGCCGTTTTGGGCGACAAAATCGCCAATGACTTATTCGGCGATCAACCGCCGATCGGCCAAAGCGTCAAAATCGGCAAACTGAAATTCCGGGTCGTCGGCGTTTTGGGCGAAAGGGGCGGCGGCTTTGGCCTGAGTTTTGACGATATGGTTTTTTTGCCTTTACAAACCACCCAAAAACTATTATTGGGAGTTGACCATGTCAGCTGGGTGACCACCCAAGTGGCTGATGTTGAACAGCAAGACCAGACCGCTGACGACATCACCCAATTACTGCGCCGACAACACGACATTAGCGACCCGAAAGACGACGATTTCGCCGTTACCACCATGGCCGAAGCCCGCGATATTATTAACACGGTTTTCAGCGGCATCACTCTGCTGTTGATTGCCATTGCCGCCGTTTCCCTCATCGTCGGCGGCGTTGGCATCATGAATATTATGTATGTTTCCGTCACTGAACGGACTTTTGAAATCGGCTTGCGCAAATCAGTCGGCGCCCGGCCGAAACAAATCCTCTGGCAATTCCTCTGGGAAGCGATTATGATCACCTTGGCCGGAGGGGCCATCGGCATCATCTTGGGCGTGGCTTTGGCCATTGTCGTCAGCTTCGCCGCCAAACAATTCGGCTTTGACTGGCCTTTTGCTTTGCCCCCGCAAGCCGTTTTGATCGCCTTTCTCTTTTGCGGAGCGGTCGGCCTGGCCTTCGGCTACTACCCGGCCAGAAGGGCGGCCAAACTGGACCCGATCGCCGCTTTACGGCAGGAATAAATTTGACAATCCTCTCTAATTGTGATATAAAGAAGGCATAAAGCCCAATATAAATTATTTTTATTTATATCCGCTTTTTAGGAATTAATTCCTTAAAGAAGCGGTTTTAATTTATGGAAATCAGAAACATCGCCATTATCGCCCACGTCGACCACGGCAAAACCGCTTTGACCGATGCTTTGATGCGCCAAACCGGAATGTCGGACGGCACTATTAGCATGGATTCAAACGCCCTGGAATTAGAAAGGGGCATCACCATCTATTCCAAAAACACTTCGGTTTACTATCAAGATACCAAAATCAACATCGTGGATACCCCGGGCCACGCCGATTTCGGATCCGAAGTCGAGCGCGTTTTGCGTTCCATTGATTCCGTGCTTTTGGTGGTTGACGCCCAAGAAGGTCCCATGCCCCAAACCAAATTTGTTTTGAAAAAATCCCTGGAACTGGGCCTTAAGCCCATTGTCGTGATTAACAAAATAGATAAGCCGGCGGCCCGGCCGGAAGAAGCGCGCGAAATGGTTTATGAATTATTTCTTGATTTGGGCGCCAATGATGCCCAGCTTGATTTCACCACTATCTACGCCATTGCCCGCGATGGCATCGCTAAAATGGAACTGACGGACGATTCCCATGATTTAAAGCCGATTTTAGAAACCATCCTGAAAGAAGTGCCTCTGGCTTCGAGTGATGAAGCGATTAAAAAACCCTTGCGCGTCCAGCCCTTTAATCTGGGTTATGACAATTTTTTGGGCCGCTTGGCCATCGGCCGGATCTATGAAGGCCAAATAACCGCCGGTTCGGAAGTGATTGTCAAAAATTCCAAGAATGAAAATATCAAAGGGAAAATCACCAAGCTTTTCTCTTTTGAAGGCATCAAGCGCAAAGAGGTAAAAGAGGCCGTGGCCGGGGACATTGTCATGATTGCCGGCCTGCCCGACATTTATATCGGCGACACCATCTGCGAAAATGAAAACCAAGAGGCCTCGCCGGCCATTAATATTGACGAGCCGACGATTTCTTTGAATTTTCTGGTTAATAATTCCCCTTTTGCCGGCCAAGACGGCGCTTTGGTGACCAACCGACAGATCAAAGAAAGGTTGGAAAAGGAGCTGGAAATCAATGTCGGTTTGAAAATTGATTTCTCGGCCATTGATTATTACAAGGTCTATGGCCGGGGTGAAATGCATATTGCCATCTTGTTGGAAAATATGCGGCGTGAAGGATATGAATTGCAGATTTCCCAACCGCAGGTGATCATCAAAGAAGAAGCCGGCATTAAATATGAGCCGTTCGAAGAAGCGACCATCAACGTGCCGGAAAACATGAGCGGCTTGGTGATTGAAAAATTAGCCAAACGACGCGGCAATCTTTTGGAAATGAAACCGGAGCACGGCCACATGAAAATTGTTTTTGAAATCCCGACCCGGGGCCTGCTGGGCTATCGGAATGATTTTATGGTTGATACGCGCGGCGAAGGCATCCTCTACGCCCGAGTCATCGGCTTTAAGGAGTATGCCGGCGAAATTGAAAAAAACGAATTGGGCTCCATGGTTTCCATGGCGACCGGCAAAGCGCTCGGTTTTTCTTTGGCCAATTTGCAGACCAGAGGCAATCTTTACATTGAACCCGCCACCGAGGTCTATGAAGGCATGGTCATCGGCAATGCGGCCAAGGGCAATGACCTGGCCGTTAATCCGATCAAAGGCAAGCGATTGACCAACATGAGGTCTTCCAACGCCGATTTGGCCATCCAGCTGACCGCGCCGATTCAACTGACTCGGGAGCGGGGCCTGAGCATAAGGAGAGATGACGAGGTTCTGGCAATCACGCCCAAAAATATCCGTCTGCGGAAAAAATATCTGACGGAAAATGAAAGGATCAGAGCTGAGAGGAATAAATAATAAAAACACGGCCTTAGGCCGTGTTTTTATGCCTTAGATTTTATTTATGCTTTCTCTTAATCTTCTTGGCTTCGAGCATCAGCCGCTTGATGGCCAACCGCTTCTTGGTTTTATGAGAATGCGATTTTCTGGGCTTGCCGATGCCGGTTTTTCTTTTGGCCATATAGACATTTCATTGATTAGTTAACTGCTCTTTTAATATAACAAATAATGATGGAATCGGCAAGGTTTGCGAAAAGTGAGTTAGTGTTCAAGTCCATGAACATAATTCACACTTAATTAATTCTAACTTGTAAGGTTTTAGATCGACTTTTAGGTCTTGTTTTTTGCTTAATTTGGCATCAATGAAATTCATCAGTTTTTCGATTTGTTCCTTGTTTTTGAT
>JAZDFN010000002.1:0-5886 GCA_043807885.1 bacterium
TTTTCCCTCACTTTTTCTTCGGTCAGCGAGGGTTGGATTATTTTCTGTTTGAACACCGCCGGCGCCCAGCCGTACAAATCCTGAACCATTTGGCTGATCTGGGCTTCCGTGCTGCCGCCGGACTTAATCATTGACTGCCAAGCCACTTCCACATCAACATCGGTGATTTTCAAATCATCTTTTTTCGCCAACTGCTGAAAAAACTCATTTCTAATTTGCCGGTCCATCACCCGCTTTCTGATTTCCTCATTGGGAACGGCCGGACTGCCTGTCTCGGCCGCTTGTTTGGCGTAAAAATTAGTCAAAACATTGACTTCTTCCAAATAATCGGCATAAGACAGAAAATGCCAATTAACCCGGGCCGCCGGATAGGGAAAAATCTTGACCGTCTTTTGGATAAAAGCGCCTTGCCAATTATAGCGGTAAATGCCGACGCCGATAACTATCAGCGCTAAAATAAAAACCGCCAACAAGCCGGCCAGCAAGCCGTAAACCACGCTCTTCGCCCCTTTGTTGCCAGGGAACACAACCTCCTTGATTCTGCTGATGATGGACATAAAATAAAAAATTAAGTAATTATTGTAATAAAATCCGATTTATTGCCCGCTCGCGCCAAAAAAATAAAGCCACCATTTCCGGGGATTGCTTAAGGCCTTTTCATTATACTCCCCTTCTTCGGAAATAGCCAATGCCGGTTTAATATCCGCTTCATTGCTCGGGATAATGACCACTTTTTCCCCGGGTTTCTGCAAGCCCAGTTTTAAGCGGGCTTCCTGTTCGGCAAAAAAATCCGTCTGCAGATAACTGATTAGATCGTTCAAATCGCGGTTGCCGGTTTCCAGTTTGGCGATTTCCGTTTTCAGCGTTTCTATCTCCTGATTGACCTGATAGCGCTTGAGAAAACTCCGGCCTAAAGCCAAGCCCAGCAAAATTGCCAAAACCAAAACCGCCAAAATGAACAGTTTGGAAGAAAAAAGGGCTTTAACGGCGAATTTATTCCTTGGCATAATTTAGCGTCAATTTCCAATTTTAACCGGTATGTCAGCGCCTTCGTCTTTCTGCTTTAATTCTTTAATCAATTGCTGGAATTCTTCGCTGGTCTGGCTCTCTCGGCTCTGCTGGCTCAAAGCGGTGATGATTTCCTGGATTTCTTTGGGCTGTTTGATGTTCCTGATTTCCAGCCGGACCTGGGCGTTGGCGATTTCAATAATCACTGTACCATAGTTGAAGATCGTTTGCCAGAGGCCTTTGGTCCGGAAAGCCGTATCGCGGATGCGGTTATAGGCGGCGCTGGAAACCGTCCGCTCAAAAAAGCCGTTTTGTTCAACATCAATCACCCGCTGATTGGTGATGATAAACAAATTAAAATACCAAACCGTCAGAACCCGCAAGCCGTAAATCAAAGCCATCAACAGCAAGCCGCCGAAAATCAGCAAGCCCCACTGCCCCCATTGGAACAAAGGATACATTAGGAAAAAAGGCAAAGCGACCAGCAGAACCGCGATAATTATTTTAAGCAAAAAAGAAAAAAAGTAGCGACGGATCGCTCGAACCGGCTCTTCGCCTTCTTTCAAAATTTTGGTTAAGTAGGGCATTATTGATTGAAAAAGATAAATTCACCGACGACAAAAATAAGATAAAGAAATAATAAAATCAGTCCCTCCTGCCAAGACAGGGCTCTCTTGGTGCGGATGAAAATTAAAAGGCAAAGTACGGACAGCAGGAACATAATGGCGGCCAACAACAAAGCCGGCTGATGGCTGACGCTGAAGGGGCTGATGATGGCCACTATACCCAAGACAATAGTGGCTTTAATGACAATACTGCCGAAAATATTGCCCAAGACCATTTCTTCATGGCCGGTCAAAGCCGACCGGGTGCTGAAAACCAACTCGGGCAAAGTCGTGCCCAGAGCCACCACCAACAAGCCGATGATAATCACTGGCAAATCCAGGGCCACGGCAATGGCGGTGGCTGACATGACTATGCCTTTGGCGCTCAAAAGCAGCAAGACCAGGCCCGCAATTAGATACATTATGTTTTTGAACTTGGGCGGCTGGTTGTGGTGATGGTAGATCTTGGTGGTTGATTTGCGGTCGTAGCTTAGAAAGAGCAAGTAAAAAACCACGGCCAGAAGGAGAAGAACACCGTCAAAACGGGTCAATTTCTTGTCCAAAAGCAAGCACAAAGGCAAAAGGGCGATCAGCCCGGCCTGGACCGATTCTTTTTCCGCCAATTTATTGTGGAACCTAATGCCTTTGCCCAAAATTGCGGCTATGCCGGCGACCAGAGTCAAATCAGCGATGCTGGCGCCGAAAACATTGCCCAACGACAGCAATGGCTCGCCCTGCCAGGCGGCGGTCAAGCCAACGAACAATTCGGGAATGGAAGTGGCCACCGACATCAAAACGAAAGACATCATGAATTCCTTCAAGCCGAAAATATGAGACAAGTGGGTCAAACTCTTGACCACAATGGCTCCGCTTTTAACCAAAATGATGCTGGCCAAGACGAACAAAATGATGTTGACTAGTAAAAACATATTAATTGGCTTTTAATTTCTTCAACCTCTCGGGCACCAGGAATCTTTTAGCCAATTCAATGGCCGTGATATTAAACAAGCCGATCAAGGCAATGCCCAGCCAATCCGCCAAGCTCAAAGGCACGGTCCTTAACAAAAGCTGGAAAAAGGGCAGATAGACGGCAGACAGAAGAAAAGCCAGGCCGATTATCACCGAAACGACCAGGAATTTATTGCCAAAAAAATTCTGTTGCCAGAACGGTTTGTTCAAGCTCCGGCAACTGAAGATATAGAACAGGGAAGCGACGCCGAAAGCCATAAAGATGAAAGTCCGGATATAGGCGATGTCTTGGGTGGTTTGCCAAAGCCACCAAAAGACCGTCAGCAAAGCCAAGTCGGTGAAAATGCCAATCAAAAAAACCAGAATCTTCATCTGCTTGTCCATAATCGGCTCTTTGGGCGACCGGGGCGGTTCAGCCATGATGCCCGGCTCTTCTTTTTCAAAAGCCAAGGCAAAACTCGGCAGGCCGTCGGCCACCAAATTGACCCAGAGGATCTGGACAGCCAAAATCGGCAAGGGCAAGCCCAAGAGCAGCGAACCGCCGATCAAGATGACGCCGGTAAAACTGTCGGACATCAGATAGACCATCACCTTGCGCAAATTGTCAAACATGGCCCGGCCTTGGCGGATGGCCGAGACAATGGTTTTGAAATTGTTGTCTAAAAGGATCATATCCGCCGTTTCCTTGGCCACGTCCGTGCCTGAACCCAGGGCAATGCCGATGTCGGCCGATTTCAGGGCCGGCGCGTCATTGATGCCGTCCCCGGTCATGGCCACCACTTCGCCGTGCTTCTGGAGGGTGTCGATAATCCGCAGTTTGTGACGCGGTTCCACTCGGGCGTAAATATTAATCTTCTTGGCAATCCGGTAAAACTCCGACTGGCTCAATTTGTCGATTTCCCGACCTTCCAGAATCCCGCCGGCTTCAACCTTGATCCCCGCTTCTCGGGCAATGGCCCGGGCCGTCAGCTTGTGGTCGCCGGTGATGATAATCGGCTTGATGCCGGCCGACTGGCAAAGAGCAATGGTTTCCTTAGCTTCGGCCCGCAAAGGATCCTTCAGGCCAAAAAGCCCGACAAAAACCAAATCCTTGAAAACCAGCTCGTTATTCGGACCGACAAAATCGCTTTTGGCCAAATCTTTGACCGACTGGCTGACAATTTTGAAGCCCACGGCCAAAACCCGCAAGCCATTGGCAGTCATTCTCTCGTAATGACCCTTCAACTGATTGATTTTTTCCAACGTCAGGCTGATTTCCCGGTCTTGGTCTTTGACTCGGCCGGAGATGGCCAAAACTTTTTCCGGCATGCCCTTAAGACAAATAATATTGTGCCCGCTGTCCCAGCGGTGCAATGTGGCCATGAATTTGGTTTCCGGGTCAAAAGGCACTTCCGCCAGCCGGCGGTGTTTTTTAATCAATTCAGTTTGATCCAAACCGGCTTCCGTCGCTGCCAAAAGCAGAGCCTTTTCCGTCGGACTGCCGATCACTTCCCACTTGGCCAAATCGTCCTTGGGATTCCTGATTGATGCGTTGTTGCAAAGAGCGGATATTTCCAATGCTTGCCAATGGCCTTGGTACTTGTCAGCCAATTCCTGGCTTTGCCCGTCGCTCATTTTTTCCAGCCCGCTCAAAAGATGGGCCACCTGCATCCGGCCTTCGGTCAAAGTGCCAGTCTTGTCCGAACAAATGACCGTAATACTGCCTAAAGTCTCGGCCGCCACCAATTTCCTGACCAAGGCCTGTTTTTTCAAAATCAATTGCATGCCCAAAGCCAGAATGACGGTCACGGCAATGAGCAAGCCTTCGGGAATGGCCGAAGCGGCAATGGCAATGGCCAGAACCAGCATTTCGTAAAAATCCCGGCCTTGCCAAAGGCCTTCCAAAATAATCAAAAAGCAAACAGCCAAAACCAGCAAGCCCAGCCATCGGCTGAACTTGGCCAGTCGTTTTTGAAGAGGCGTCTTGCCTTCCGGCGTTTCATTGATCAAAACAGCCACCTGGCCCAGCTGGGTGTCTAAACCGGTTGCCGTCACCACGGCCAAGCCCCGGCCCCGGTCGGCAATGGTGCCCAGATAGACCATATTTTCCCGGTCGGCCACCACCGTGCCTTCGGCCAATTTCTTGTGGTTTTTGGTTGAAGGCGATGACTCGCCGGTCAATGTCGCTTCCACCGCTTCCAAATTGACAGCCGTAATCAGCCGGCCGTCAGCCGGAATCTTGTCCCCGGCTTCAATGATCATTATATCGCCCGGCGCCAGTTGCGCCACCGCTATTTCCCGCCTCTGGCCATCTCTGATGACCTTGGCCTTATATTCAATCATCTTCTTCAATCGGGCAATGGCTTGGTTGGCCTTGTTTTCATGGAAAAAACCGATTAAGGCATTGACTGCCACGGTAGTCAGGATTACCAGGAAATCCGAATACTCTTTCAAAAAGAAAGTGATGATGGCGGCAATCAGCAAGATGTAAATCAAGGGGTTCTTGAATTGGCTTAAAAAAATGACCGTTTTGGCCAATGGCTGACCAGCCGGCAATTGGTTGGGGCCGAAATGAGCCAGCCGTTTCTGGGCTTCTTTTTCCGTCAAGCCAAGATGGTCGGTCTTTAATTCGGAAAAGACTTCTTCAATAGTCAAACTATGCCAAAGGGTTTGTTTGGTCGCCATGATTTTTGTTTTTCGGTTATGCTTTCATTATATCAAAAAATGCCGATTAAGGCATCTTTTTCCCGGACCGCCACTTTTCCTTGTTCATATACCACCCCAAGCCAGCCAAAACGCCGAGGGCGTCTATTGACCAATCAGTTAAACTGCCTTCCCGCTCCGGCACGAATGATTGGTGATATTCGTCGCTTAATGCGAACAAAAGAGTTAAAAACAAAGCCAGAATCAACTTTTTTCGACGGGACATTTTTTTGTTTTGGTCAAAAGCCCGTAAAATCAGAAAAGACAACAAAAAGTACTCAATCATATGAGCGACCGGATTGACAAAGTCGGACGAATCAAAACCGTTGCCCTCTACCCGGGGATAGTCGTTGCCGGGAATGGAGGAAAAAGAAAAAATCATGACCGCCATCAAAATGGGCGGGAGATAGTATTTAAAAAATTTAGGCATAGCCCTTGCTTAATTTTATGATCTCCTCAAAATTGTCGTCTTTAGCCGACTTGACCCGGTGCTTAAAACCGCACTTGGCGCACTGGTAGTAAATGGCATACTCCCCGGAAACAATTTCCACTCCCATCGGTTCCATCAATCCCAAACAAGAACAAGCCCGATCGCCCGGATTAACGTCGCAATGGCGCGACC
>JAZDFN010000003.1:0-12618 GCA_043807885.1 bacterium
AGGATCAAAAACAAGGAACAAATCGAAAAACTGATGAATTTCATTGATGCCAAATTAAGCAAAAAACAAGACCTAAAAGTCGATCTAAAACCTTACAAGTTAGAATTAATTAAGTGTGAATTATGTTCATGGACTTGAACAGGTCTTATTCAATCACCTTATCAATAATCCCATACTTCATCGCTTCTTCGGCGGTCAGAAAATAGTCGCGGTCCGTGTCTTTTTCAATTTTGGCAATGGGCTGGCCGGTGTGTTTGGCTAAAATCCGGTCCAGATTGGCTTTGATTTTCAAAATGCGTTCGGCGCGGATTTTGATGTCCGTGGCTTGGCCTTCAGCTCCGCCCATCACTTGATGGATTAAAATTTCCGAGTTGGGCAAAGCCAATCGTTTGCCTTTGGCGCCACTGGCCAGCAAAAAGGCGCCCATACTGCCGGCGGTGCCCACGCAAATCGTCATCACTTCGGGCTTAACATACTGCATGGTATCGTAAATGGCCAAGCCGGCCGTGACTGAACCACCCGGGGAATTGATGTAAAGCTTGATGTCTTTTTCCTTGTCTTGGTTTTCTAAAAATAAAAGTTGGGCGATAATAGTGTTGGCAATGTGGTCGTCAATGATATCGCCCAAAAAAATAATCCGGTCTTTTAAGAGGCGGGAATAAATGTCGTAGGCGCGCTCGCCCCGAGGTGATTTTTCAATCACCGTGGGGATTAAATGAAAATTTTTTGGCTCGGTCATAATTTTCAAGTTAAAAGTTAAAAGCCAAAAGTTAAAAGTCAGTATGCCGCTTCGCGGCATTGTTTTTTAATATTTTAATAATTTTAACCTTAACTTTTAATTTTTAACTTTGGACTTTTAACTTTTCAAATGACTTCCCAACCCCCTTGGCTCTGCCTCAATTGGCCGTCGATGATGAAGGCGGCCGCTTTTTTGTGTCCGCCCCCGCCCAGAGTTTCGGCCAGCCGGGCAACGTCAACCGAATCGTCGGTTGTCCGCAAACTGCCCTTGATTTTGTTGTTAGCCAGTTCTCTGAGAACCATCACCAAGCGGGGAGTGGAATAATTGATGAGGAAGTTGGCCAGGCCTTCCACGTCTTTTTCCGCCAAGTCATAAAGCTTGAAATCCTGTCGGGTGATGACCGTGCTGGCTAAACCGAGGCTTTGGTTGTATTTCAGCCGATCTAAGGCCTGGCCCCAAAAACGCAGGCCGTTCAGCGATTTGTTTTTGAAAATATGGCTGGCAATAATCGGCAGTTTGGCGCCTTGGTCCATTAGAAAACTGGCGGTTTGCAGAGCGGAAAAGCCGGTCGCTTGGTTGGTAAAATTATTGGTGTCGCTGACAATGCCGGCCAACAAATAAGTGGCGGCTAGGCGGTCAATACTGGTTGGCGCTTGCCTAAGGAGGCCGGTTATAATTTCGGCCGTGGCCGCCGCTTCCTTAACGACCAAATTAAGGTCGCCGTAATGGCTGTTGGATGAGTGGTGGTCAATATTAATCAAGGGAACATTTTTTTCTGAATCGATTTTGGCCCAGCCGGTCAATTTGGGAGCGCCGCAGTCCAAAACGATCATTAAATCAAAATTATTCGGTTGTTTAGTTCGAGCCAGCAGGCGTTCAATGTCGGGGAGAAAATAGAAATGAGGGGGGATTTCGTCGAAATCAAAAACCTGGTATGGCTTATTGATTTTTTTTAAGTAATCAGCCAAAGCGCCGGCGCTGCCCAGGGCATCGCCGTCCGGTTGGCGATGAGTCAGCAGGAGGATATTCTTGGCCGCTTGAATGGCCGTTAAGATTTTTTTGTGAATTGGCTGGTAATCCATATTAATGTTTTTTCTCGTTCAGACATATTATTTTTCCAGAGCGCGCTGGATTTTTTCTTCTTTATAGAATTCCAAAATATCGCCTTCATTGATGACCGGTTTGCCGGCGTAGAGAATGCCGGCTTCTTGGCCTTCGACCGCTTCGATTGCCGGTTGTTTGTTGATTTGCAATTCCTTGATTTGACCTTCCGCCATTGGTTGGCCGTTTTTGATTACCTTGATTTTGTTGTCCGGCGTAATTCGGCCTGACAAAACCAAACCGCCGACAATCATCGCATCTTTATCGGTCCGGAAAATCTTAAGGATTTTCATTTTAGCGGTTTCCGCAATTTTAATTTCCGGTTCCATCAAATCATTAATGGTTTTTTTTAATTCTTCAATTAGTTTGTAGATGATGGTATAGTGCTTGATGGTAACTTTTTTTTCCGAAGCCAAATCTTGGGCTTCGGGGCTGGTTTTCACGTGAAATCCCAGAATCAGCGCTTGGGTCGCTTCGGCTTTGAGCACCTCGGCTTCGTTGACATTGCCCAGTCCTCGGCTGACAATCTTGATTTTGATATCCGGAGGCAGAGGGATTTTTTCCAAAGATTCGCAAATCGCTTCGGCCGAACTTAAAGTGTCGGCCTTGATGATTAAATTGACGGCTTTGATATTTTGCTCTTCTTTTTCATCGGCCACGGCGCCGATGGCTGATTGGCCGCTGTTGGCCAGCCAGTTCGGCTTGATTTTTCTTTGTGATGATTTTAATTCGGCCGTAGCTTCGGCAATATCGCCGACTTGAGGGGTTTTTTTCAAGCCAATGATTTTGGCTGGCATGGCCGGCCGGGCAATGGCGAGCGTTTCATTTTTAAAATTTTTCATCAGCCGGACTTTGCCGTAGAAAGCGCCGTTGATGACAATAAAATCATTCGGCTTCAAGGCGCCGTTTTGGATTAAAATCGTGGCGATTGGCCCTTCGCCTTTATCTAAGCGCGATTCAATAACCGTGCCAATGGCCGGGCCGATTGGGTTGGCTTTGATCTTTTCTTTTTCCATGTCGGCGACCAGGAGGATCATTTTCAGTAGATCATCAACGCCAGCGCCGGTTTTGGCGGAAATCGGCACGCAAATGGTTTTACCGCCCCAGTCCTCGGGCAAGAGATTTTGTTGGGCCAAGTCCTGCTTGACTTTTTCAATGTTAGCTTCGGGCTTGTCTATTTTGTTAATCGCCACAATCATCGGCAATTTGACCGCCTGAATGATGCGGATGGCTTCAATGGTCTGTTGTTTGATGCTGTCATCGGCCGCGACCACCAGAATGGCAATATCCGCCACTTTGGCGCCCCGAGAACGGATGGCGGTAAAGGCCTCATGGCCGGGCGTATCAATGAAAGTAATTATTTTGCCGTTTTTCTCCACTTGGTAAGCGCCGATGTGTTGGGTGATGCCGCCGGCCTCACCTTCCATAATATGAGTTTTTCTGATAGTATCCAATAATTTGGTTTTGCCGTGGTCAACATGGCCCATAACCACCACGACTGGCGGCCGGGGCTGGAGATTATCTTTGTCAATATCCAAAACTTTTTGAATTTTTTCCGCGCCGCTCAAGTCCTTTTCAATCACTTCTTCGGCGGTCTCCGCTTCCACCTTAAAACCGATATCTTCGGCCACGATTTGCGCGGTTTCCAAATCAATGCGTTCATTTAAAGAAGCCAGGATGCCGTTTTTCATCAATTCGCTGATGATTTTGTTGACCGGCAGGTTCAGCCGACTGGCAAAATCGCGGACGGTCAGCACCGCCGGCAGTTTGATGGCCGTAGTCTGTTCAGACGCGGTTTTCCTGATGGCTTGGTTTTCAATGACGATGGCTTCTTCTTTCATCTGGGCCAGTAGCCGGGGCCATTCTTTGATGATTCGTTGAGCCACGCGCTCGTCCACTTTGATGGCGCGCTGGCCAATATCAAAACCGAGACGAGGCAATTTGTCTTTTAGATCTTGAGTCGAGACCCTTAATCGCCGGGCCAGTTCGGTGATATTCATGATGATTTCTAATTAATGGCTTATAGCTAATTCTACCTCATTTTTGGCTAAAAAGTCAACCCCGTTAGAAATATATTTCCAACGGGGTCAAGGATTTTAATCTATGATATACTGAATCATATGGAAACAAACGGCATTTTAATCATCAATAAACCCGGTGGCATCACTTCGCATGATGTGGTTGATCGTGTCAGGCAAATTGTTGGCATCAGGCAGGTGGGGCATGCGGGCACTCTGGACCCGATGGCGACCGGCGTCTTGATTGTTTTAGTCGGGCAAGCTACCAAGTTATCCAGCCGGTTTTTGGGTTTGGATAAAGTTTATTCGGCCACGATTAAACTGGGCTATATTTCCGACACTTATGACAAGACCGGTCAGCTAAAGGAATATAATACTAAACTAATTCCCGATGAATTGACGGTTAAAAAAGTTTTAGCCAAGTTTGTCGGCGTAATTGACCAGATTCCTCCGATGTATTCAGCCAAGAAGGTAAAGGGGAAGAAATTGTATGAATTGGCCAGGCAGGGCAAAGAAATTATCCGCGAGCCGAAAAAAATCACGATTTATAAATTGGAGCTGAAGGAATATAGTTATCCTTTAATTAAAATAATAGTGGAATGCTCTACTGGCACCTATATCCGCTCTCTGGCCTATGACATCGGTGAAGTGCTAAAAACCGGCGCCTATTTGGAAGAATTGGTCCGGTTGTCGGTGGGGGATTATAATTTGGAACAGGCGGTTGATTTGGCAGAATTGACAGCGGAGAATTGGCGGGAGTTTTTGGTGGATAAAAAATCCCTCCTAGATAAGAACTAAGAGGGATATTTTTTCAACTTTTTTATGCGGCCAATGGCGACTTATTGGTCCAGCATTTCAGACAGAGTTGGTCAGCGGGTAAGCCGATAGCGGATACAAAATCGTCAAGCGTGTTGTAAACAAGGGAGTCAGCGCCAACAAACTCGCAAATTTGTTGAATGGACTTGCTGGTGGCAATTAGTTCTTGATAGCTCATAGTAGAAATGCTAAAGTCGCAGGGGGACATAAGCGGTGGGCAAGCAATTCGTAAATGGATTTTTTGAGCGCCGGCTATTTTTAATCTTTTGATTTGTTCACGGATTTGGGTGCCACGGACAATTGAGTCGTCAACTATGACAATTTTTTTATTTTTTACTATGGCTTTCATAACTGATAATTTAACACTGGCGAGCCAATCTCTTTCGGTTTGCTCAAGCGGCGTATAACTCCTATCGGCATAGCGATTATATAGCCAAGAACCCGAATTAGTTAGTCCGGAAGCAAGAGAATATCCTTCACAATGTCCGATGCCAGACATAGGAATCGGGCTGCAGAAGTCCGCCCGAAACTGGTCGTTATCCCTTTTTGCTAATTTTTCGCCTAATCGGTGTCGAACAGTGATAACTGGTATGCCATCGATAATTGAGTCAATGCTAGCGATGTATGCCCATTCAAAAGCGCAATGGGCAACTCGTTTAACAGGCAATTGCCCAACAGTTTCAAAACCGTAGCGATTAAGATTGATGATTTCCCCCGGTTTAACATCGCGGAAAATTTCCAGATTGAGATTTTGCAGTGCTCGTGATTCAGAAGAAACAGCGAAGACATCATTATCTTGGCCTAAAATCAATGGTCGGAAACCATAGGAATCACGAGCGATAAAGATTTCGTTCGGCGTTAGAATCACTAAAGAAAATGACCCCTTGATTTTATCATTCATTTTTTTGATGCCATCAACCACATCTTTACCTTCGCCTATTAGACGAGCGATAACCTCAACGGTTGATTGTTCCAAGGAGATACTACGTCCATTTCTTCCCATTTCATCAATTAATTCTTGAATATTGATTATCCGTCCGTCAAAACCCAGAGCAAATTGGCCAAAACCGGCAATTAAAGCATAGGGTTGGCGATCCTTTAAACTAACATGGCTAATCCCTAATTCGCCTCGTATTGATTGGGCTTCAGTAATTGGGAACTTATGGTCCATCCTGCCTCGGTGGCTGACGTAGCATATTTTATTTCCGCTGGCAATAGCAATGCCGCCATAACGTTGCCCCCGATGCTGATTAAAGTAATTACCGAACCAACATTTTTCTCCCACTTGGTTTGAATAAATACCAAAAATACCGCACATTTATAACACCTCCAAATAATTATTTGTAAAAGGACTAAACGGAAACATTAAGAGTTTTCAGTTTACCATTTATCTGAAAACAGCGCAACTCTTGCCACCACAACCAACTTTTAATATAATTTTACTTTAATTGATTATTTTTGCCTTAAAAATTGATATGGTTTAATAAAATAATTAAAACAAACAAAAAGTTGGTGTGGTGGCTTGCCAAGATAAATTGATTGTGTTATGCTATTAACACCATTTAATTTAATGAATTATGCCAATTCAAAAAGCGTCATTTAAGGATTTGCGGAAAATCAAGAAGCGGGTCGCTCGCAACAAAAAGGTCAAAAACGAACTGGATTTTTTTGTGAAAAAACTCAAAAAGGCCTTGATCGCCAATCAGCCAGCGGAAGCCAAGGAATGGCTGGCCAAAGCGATTCAAAAATTGGACAAGGCGGCCGGCAAAAAGATTATCAAAAAAAATGCGGCCAATCGCCGCAAGTCCCGTTTGACCAAGAAATTGAACCAACTGCTCAAGCCGTAGCGATCAGCAGATCCAAAAGAATCTCCGGCCGGTTAAGGCCGGTTTTTCTTTGGCGGTCAATATCCAAAAGCTGGCCGTAGATTTTTTTCAATTGGGGCAGTTTGTAGCGCAGGGCCTGAACTAAAGCCTTTTGGACTACGAAGGAGTGGAGATTCAGTTCGCTGGCCAGGTGAGTGGTCGGGAAGCCGTTGTCCACCTTTTCCTTGATTTGCAGCAGGATGCGGAATTGCCTGATGATCATGGGGAACATTTCGTCAAAGCTATTTCCGCTGTTCAATTGGTCGCTTAAAAGCCGGAGGGCCAATTTTTTGTTTTTCTGGCCGATGGCGTCGGCCAAATGGAAAACATTGTCATTGAACTTAGCTTTGACCAAAAGTTCAACGTCATTGACGGCGATGTCCCGGCCTTGGCAATAGGCCATCAGTTTTTCCAAGTCTTGGTTTAATTGCCAGAGATCGTTGCCGATGTAAGCGATGAGCGCTTGCAAGGCATCGGCGCTGATGTTGATTTTTTTTTCGCCAGCCGGCGGATTTATTTTTCTCTGGATCCAATTGACGACTTTGGCATTGGTCAGTAAATCAAATGCCCGGAAATATTTTTCCTTCAATAAATTACCGAGTAGGGGATTTTTTTTCGGCGTTGATTTTTTATCTTTTTTGGCAATAAATTTTTTCTTGGCAAAACTTTCGCTTTCCCAAAAAATTAAGCTATTGTCTTTGGGCAATTCTTTGTTGGCATAAAGATAATCGTTGATTTCTTCAAAGACTTTTTGACCTTTGTTTTTGCTTAAAAAGTTTTCCACGATGATTAACCTTTTGCTGGCTAAGAAAGACGAGCCGGAAACGGCGTTTCGGAACTTTTCAATGTCCAATTTTTCACCGTCCAAATGGGTGATATTAAGGCCACCTTGGTCGTGTTTAGCGACAAAGGCCGTTTTGAGCTCTTTTAATTTTTGGCGGGAACGGTAGGTATCCTCGCCGTAGAGAAAGAAGATCATGGCTTAATTTTTTTCATTTCCCCCCAATTCTCGCCAACTTCCACGTCCACTTCCACTGGTACTCGCAGTTTAACCACGTTTTCCATCTTGTCTTTAATCAGCTTGACGGCCTGGTTGAGTTTAGCTTTTTTGACTTCAAAAATCAAGGAGTCGTGGACCTGTAACATCATTTTTATCTCGTCATCCTTGAACTCTTCTTTAATCGCTTTGCTCACCTCAATCATGGCCATTTTCATCAAATCGGCGGCCGTGCCTTGAATGGGGTGGTTGACCGCCGCCCGTTCAGCCGCGGATCTAATCATGGGCGCGTTAGCATTGAGATCGGGCAAGTATCGCCGTCGACCGAACAGGGTTTCCCCATAGCCCAAGCCCCTGGCTAGTTCTTTGGTTTCTTCCAAATACTTTTTGATACCGTGGTGGATTTGGAAATACTTGTCGATGAACTCTTGGGCTTCATGACGGCTAAGACCCGTACCTTGGGCCAGGCCATAGGCGCCCATGCCGTAAATAACGCCAAAATTGACCGCTTTGGCGTCTCGGCGCTGGTTTTTGGTCACTTCTTCAGGTGCTATGCCAAAAACCTCGGCGGCTGTCCGGGTATGGATGTCCTCGCCTTTTCTAAAGGCCTGCATCATTTTCTCATCTCTGGCCAAAGAAGCGACAATCCGCAGTTCGATCTGGGAATAGTCGATGGATAGAAGATTATAGCCGTCTTCGGCAGTAAAGGCTTCGCGGATTTTTTCCCCCAACTCTGTCCGGATGGGGATGTTTTGGAGGTTAGGTTCGGAAGAAGACAATCGCCCGGTCGCCGTGACGGCCTGATTGTAGCTGGTATGGACTCGTCCGGTCTTTTTGTTGATCAATTCCGGCAGGGCGTCAATGTAAGTGGAACTTAATTTGGCCAATTCGCGGTATTCAATGATTAGGGGGATGATCGGGTGGGCATTTTTCATTTTTTCCAGTTCGTCAGCGGCCGTAGACAAGCCGGTTTTGCCCTTTTTTATATTATCCGAACTGATATTCAATTTGTTGAAAAGGATTTCTTTTAATTGTAACGGTGAATTGATATTGAATTCGCCATTGGCTTGGTGATAGATTTTTTTCTCCAGCGCCTTGATCCGGCTGTCAACCTCTTTGCCCAACTTGGCTAATTTCTTGCTCTCCACTTTTATGCCATTGGTTTCCATTTCCGCCAGAATTGGGATCAAAGGCATTTCCACTTTGTCAAAAAGGCCGATGATGCTTTTTTCTTCCAATTGGGGCTTTAATTTTTCCACCAAACGATAGGTCATGTCGGCGTCCTCGCTGGCGTATTGACAGAGCTGACTGGGATTGACCATTTCCATAGGGATCTGTTTTTTGCCTTTTTTGCCGATCAGTTTTTCAATGGGCGTGGTTTCGAGGCCTAGTTCGGTAAAGGTCACTTTGTCCAGATTGTGGGTTCGAGAGCCGGGGTTGATAAGGTAGGAGGCGATCATGGTGTCAAAAGTCAGGCCGATTACTTTGATGCCGGTTTGGGCCATGATTTCAATGTCGTACTTCAGATTGTGGCCGTATTTGCCGACCTGGTCGTCTTCAAAAATGGGTTTTAATTTCTTCAGTTGTTCTTTGGTCGGCCGGGACAGAAAAAAGGCTTGGCCGGCTTGCCAGGAAAAAGCAATACCCAAGAGCTTGGCTTGGAGCGGGTCTAAAGAAGTGGTTTCGGTGTCAAAAGCGAAAGCCTTTTGTTTTTTTAGTTCTTTGAAAAAAGAATTAAATGCTTTTTCATTGTCTATGAGATGATAGTCTTTTTTGTTGGGTAAGTCTTCGGCTTCAGCCAGTTGTTTACGCTTGGGGTCTTCGGGAATCTTGCTTAAAAGAGATTTGAATTCTAATTGATGAAAAAGTTTTGCCACTTTTTCCCGGTCAAAAGTGTGGAACTCGCATTTGCCCAGATCAAAGTCAAAATCAAGGTCGGTGACAATGGTGGCCAATTTTTGGCTTAGGTAGGCGTCAGCCTGATATTTCAACAACAATTCCCTGGTCTTTTCTTTTATCTTCTCTCCTTCGGGATGTTTTTGGAGGTAATCATAGATGCTGTCCAAATCGTTGAATTCGTTTAGTAGATTAATGGCCGAAACTTCGCCAATGCCTTTCACACCCGGAATATTGTCCGAAGCGTCGCCGGCCAGGGCCTTCAGGTCGACAATCTGTTTTGGTCCCAGGCCATTAAACCGTTCTTTGACAGCGGGTTCGTCATAGAGGATGGTGTCGCTGATGCCTTTTTTCAAAGTGTAGACCTTGGTGTTGTCATCGACCAATTGGAGAGTATCTAAATCGCCGGTGACGATAATGGTTTCAACTTCGCTTTGGGGATCCAGTTTTTTACAGACGGCGCCGATCAGGTCGTCGGCTTCGTAGCCGGCTTTTTCGAAAATTGGCATGTCAAAGGTTTCCACCACTTGCTTGACAATGGGAATCTGGGCGTAGAATTCATCCGGCTGTTTAACCCGCCCGGCTTTGTATTCGGCGAATTCCTGTTTGCGCAGGGTTTTTTCCTTCCGGTCGAAAGCCACGGCAATATGGGTGGCTTTGAGGTCTTTGAGGACTCTTAACAGGATAGCAGTAAAGCCATAAACGGCATTAACCAACAGGCCGTCCTTGGTTTTAAGGGGCGGCAAGGCGTGCCAGGCGCGGTGGATGAGGGCATGGGCGTCGATGATGATGAGGCGTTTTTTGGGCATAAATAATTGATTTTAGTAATGTTATTATAGCATTAAATTGATGAATAAAAAACAGGAACGACTAGTGTCGTTCCTTTGTTAATTTTTTATCCCTTGATAACCCCTTTTCGTCTAAAATACATGCCTTCAACACTGGCTATCGGTATTTCTTCGCCGGATTTAATGCCGACTACTAAAACTTGGAAAATTCCTCGTTGCAGCAAATCATGGTTTTTTATCGGCAGGCATTGCCAGTAGACCGAGAATTTGTCAACGAAAATAGTTCCTCTTGGTATTGAACGCAAGCTGCCAGACAGAAATGCTTCCTGGTGAAAACAAGCCACTACACCCGGTTCAATATAGCGATATTTTAGCCCATATGCTTCGTTGGTGATTAAAGTAAAAGCAGAAGAAGCGATAGCGTCATCAAATAATGCCAGATGCAGAAGAGAAAGGTGCGGCCGACCGCGGGGAATAATTTGCGCTTGGTTAAAAGCATCAGAAATTTCTGCTTTAAAAATAGCAACTTTGTCGGCTGGGCTATAAGACATCAAAATTTTTCCAAAAGGGAATGCTCCGCATTGAGGGTTGAGATTGGCAAAGGGCGTTCCTTCAGGGATTACCGCGTGTTGTTTAGGGATAATCGGTTTTTCTACACGGAATCCGGAAGATATGATTTTTTCTATCAAAATAAATCACCTCCTTATTGTTTTTTACTTTGATATGTCAGTTTAGCGCAGGATCTTTTACAAGTCAAGCGTCCGTAGTGTAAATTTTTAATTTGACAAATTAGTGGTAAGGATATATCCTGTAAGCGTGGGTATAAAATATAAAATAAATGAGGATTACTTTAAAAAATGGTCTCATGAAATGGCCTATATTTTAGGTTTTATTTGTGCTGACGGGAGTCTGGAAGATGCATCGTACTTAAGGGGAAAATATTTAAGAATTTATAATACTGATTATTATATCATTAACGAAATTAAACATAGATTGGGATCAGAGCATAAAATTGTTCCGTCATCGCCCAAAGGGAAACGCAAGGTGTTATATATGTTGAGAATAGGAAGCCATGAAATTTTTCAAGATCTCAGCCGGTTAAATATACATCCAAATAAGTCATTAAATATGGAGATACCAATTATTCCTGAAAAATATTTTAATAGTTTTTTGAGGGGATACTTTGATGGTGATGGGTGTATTTATATTGAAAAACAAAAAAATAATTTAAAAATAATTTTTACTTCTGGCAGTAAAAGTTTTCTGGATGATTTATCTGAACTAATCTCTAATTATTTTTCGATTAATCCGCATAGAGTATTCAACAGCCATCGTAGTTATCAGCTAAAATATTGTCAGAAAGATAGTTTGAAAATATTCAGGTATATTTACAAAAATACAGAAAATGGGTTATATTTAACAAGGAAGAGAGATAAATATCAAAATTTTTTAAAACAACATTGGCCACGTACCCAAGTGGTTTAAGGGGACAGTCTGCAAAACTGTTATCGCGGGTTCGAATCCCGCCGTGGCCTCCATTTTGTTTTTTACAATGAACGTTTAAGAAGCTTTTAGATATATGGTGGTTTCTAACTTCTAACGCAACAGTCTTGATTAATTAGTTGATCGAAAACCTCATAGGGTTTCTGGAAGCCCAGTGCCTGCCTGGGCCGTCCGTTCAGCAAATCCTGCACTTTCTTAACTTCATATCTGGACACCTTGTGAAAATCAGTTCCTTTGGGAAAAAATTGTCTGATCAGCCCATTGGTGTTTTCGTTGGTGCCTCGCTCCCAAGGACTTCTTGGATGGGCGAAGTAAACCTTGGCTCCGGTGATGTTGGTAAACAGCTTGTGCTTGGCCATTTCTCTTCCCTGATCGTAGGTCATTGACAGCTTCATTTGCTTGGGCAGTTTTTTCACTTCTTTGGCAAAAGCTTTAGCCACCGTTTCCGCTTCCCTGTTTTTAACAGGGACGAGGATAGTCGTGCGGGTCGTGCGCTCCACCAGAGTGCCAAGAGCCGAACGATTGTTCTTGCCAATAATCAGATCGCCTTCCCAATGCCCGGGGATAATCCGATCCGCCACTTCTTTTGGTCGTTCCTCGATTGAGAGCATATCCTCAATATTTCGCTCTATTTTGACGCCCCTGGACTGTTTGTGCCTTCTTTTGTGGTTATGCCTCAAACAGGCGGTAAGCTCCTTTTTAAGGGCTCCTCTGGGCAGGACGTAGATATAGGTGTAAATCGCTTCAGGCGATCTGCGCATGGTCATATCCAAAGGATAGTCCTTTTCTAGTTCTTCTGCAATCTGCCGAGGTGACCACTTCTTCTTTAGCAGTTTACGGCGGATGTACTTCCAGAGTTGTTGCTCGTTGGTTAATCGGCGTTTTCCCGATTTCC
>JAZDFN010000004.1:0-9163 GCA_043807885.1 bacterium
TTTTTTCCGGTAAAATAAACTCACCCTGTCATTGCGAGCCTCGCATTTGGAGGCGAAGCAATCTCCGGTAAAAATCCACGTACGTGCCATTGAACCAGAGATTGCTTCGTCGCTCCGACTAAGGCGTCGGAGCTCCTCGCAATGACAAAAGTTGTAATATGCAATACGACGCTGAAGCTAACATCTTAAGCTGGGAATTAACCAAAGATCAAATTGATCACGCCATTGAACTGGGTAATTTTATCGTTCACTTGTCAAAAACAAAAAAACCGGTCTTAATTGAAATACTGAATGCCTCCAAATTTGTGGGGCAAATGGACAAAATAAAGCTTGAAGGCATTAAAAAACAAATAATGGAAACTAATTAATATGAACAACATAATAACCGCAAAAAAAACCGCTAACGGCAAATTCTCGCTCCTCTCTCCCGGGCATCGCGGTTGCGCCGGCTGCGGCCAGATGATTGCCGCCAGGTTAGTCGCCGACACCCTGGGGCCGAATACCATTATCGCTAACGCCACCGGCTGTTTGGAAGTGGTCACCACGCCCTATCCGCAAAGCTCCTGGGGCCTGCCCTGGATTCATTCTTTATTTGAAAACGCGGCGGCAATTGCGTCAGGAATTAGCGCGGCATTAAATTATAAATCGAAAATCGAAAATCGTAATTCTAAAATCCGCGTAATCGCCCAGGGCGGCGACGGCGCCACTTTTGACATCGGCTTCGGCCTGATTTCCGGTATGTGGGAGCGGGGCGAAAATATTCTTTACATCTGCTACGATAACGAAGCTTACATGAATACGGGCGCCCAGGCCAGCGCGGCCACGCCTTGGGCGGCCAACACCACCACCACGCCGGCCGGCTCCGCGCCCGACCTTTCCGGTATGGGCTCGCATTTCATAAAAAAAGACATGCTGGCCATTGCCGTAGCTCATGGCTTAAAATATGTTGCCCAGACCACGGTGGCTTATCCTTTGGATATTATTAAAAAAGTTAAAAAGGCCGCGGACACGGAAGGCCCGTCTTATCTACAAATTTTAGTGCCCTGCATCCCGGGCTGGAAGATTGAGCCGAATCAAACCGTGCAATTGGCCAAATTAGCCGCGCTCACGGGAATTTATCCGGCAGTTGAATACGTCAACGGCCAACTGGCCGATGTCTTAAAAACACCAAGCGAACGGCCGCCAGTAGAAGACTATTTAAAGCTCCAGGGCAGATTCAAGCATTTATTCAAAAATGAACTGGGCAAAAAACAAATCGCCCATATACAGAGAATCGCAGATGAGAATGTGAAAAAATACGGATTATAAAATATCATTGCGAGGAGCGAATGTGAGGAGGAATCGCTTAAATGTTAATTATAAAAGTTGAAGGGATTTCTCGCTTCACTCGAAATGACAAAAACAAAAAAGCATTGCGACTTTCGCCGTAATGCTTTTTTGTTTTATATCAAAAAGAACAAATAAACAAATTAGCTTTCTTCTGCGACATAGCCCGTGCCGGCCGGAATCGGCCGGCCGATAATCACATTTTCCTTCAAGCCTTCAAGATGGTCAATCTTGCCGGTAACGGCCGCGTCAATCAAAACCCTGGCGGTTTCCTGAAATGAAGCCGCCGATAAGAAACTATTGGTGGTTAGAGAGGCTTTGGTGATGCCCAAAAGCAGCTCTTCGCCTTGCGCCAATTTCTTGGATTTATCTTTAGCCTCTTCATTGGTTCGGTCAAAAATGGCTTTTTCCACAATCTCGCCCGGCAACAAATCCGTATCGCCGGCGTCATTAATGTAGACGCGCGAGAACATCTGGTGAGCGATAATTTCTATATGCTTATCGTTTAACGGCTGGCCTTGGGAAGAATAAACGTACTGGATTTCTTTAATAATGTATTTCTGCGCTTCCAATTTGCCGCGCAGCTTATAAAGCTGATGCAAATCAAGCGAGCCCTCGGTTAATTGGTCGCCGACCTTAACTTCATCGCCGTCTTTCACCCAGATGCCAAAGCCTTTGGGCACGATGTATTCTTTTACTTTTTCCACTTCACTAATGACTCTCACCTGCTTGTCTTCAACTTTGACCACCCCGGCTTTTTTGGCTTTAAAAACTTTTTTGCCCACCGAGAATAAATCAGTATTTTTATTAACTTCCGCGCCGTCCTTAACCAATAGCTTTACTTCCTGCTTTTTATTATCCTTGCTTTCCGCCACCGCTTCTTTAATCGCTTCGTTAAAATGATATTTATCCGACTCTTGGCCCTGGTAATAAATTTTCAAAAGCTTAGACTGCGGATTGGAAATGATCATATCACCTGTTTCGTTGGCGATGGTCCGCTGCGCGGTTTCGATTTTAACCTGGCCGGCCACGTCGGCGATAAAGGCTTTTTTCTTGGGCGGCCGGCCTTCAAAAATTTCTTCAACTCTGGGTAAACCCTGGGTAATATCTTCCTGCCCGGCCACGCCGCCGGTGTGGAAAGTTCTCATGGTAAGCTGCGTGCCCGGCTCGCCGATTGATTGGGCGGCGATGATGCCAACGGCCGTGCCGATTTTAACCGGTTTGTTGTAAGCCAAGTCATAGCCATAGCATTTAGAACAGATGCCGCGATGGACTCGGCAGGTTAAAACTGACCTAACCCTGACTGCGGCGATATCTTCTTTACCGATTTTTTCCGCGATTTCTTCAGTAATCAATTCTCCGGCCTTAACTAAAGTTTTACCGGCCTTATTTTTCAAATCAACGGCCAAAAAGCGGCCGGTCATGCGCTTAAACAAATTCTCGCCCATCTCTTCGCTTTCTTTTTTAGTGATTAAGAGCCCTTCCTTATCGCCGCAGTCGTCTTTAACCACCACAATATCTTGGGAAACGTCAACCAGGCGCCGAGTTAAATAACCGGCGTTGGAAGTCCTCAAGGCCGTATCCGATAAGCCTTTGCGCACGCCATGCGTGGCGATAAAATATTCCAAAACGCTAAAACCTTTTTTAAAATTTCCCTTGACCGGCAACTCAATAATATCGCCCGAAGGAGAAGTCACCAGTCCCTTCATGCCCAAAATCTGCGTCAATTGCGCCCAGGAGCCGCGCGCGCCGGATTCAATCATGGAATAGACCGGGCCGTTTTTCGCCAAATGCTGGCGGCAAACATCCATCACCCTTTCTTTAACGTTGGTCCAAAGCTCAATGATTTTACTATAACGTTCGCTGTCGGTTAACAGACCATCGCGGTATTGCTCGCCGATTTCTTCGGCTTGGCGGCTGGCTTCCGTGATCATTTCGTCTTTTTCATGAAGCTGGGGAATATCGTCCATGCCCCAAGACAGGCCGCTTTTAGTAATATATTTAAAGCTGGTTTTTTTCATTTTATCCAATAAGTCAATGGTGGCTTGCTCGCCATAATGCCTTAAGCATTCTTTAATCAGCCCCTTGATCTTGCTTTTGCCCACCACTTCGTTGACGAAACGAAGTTTCAGCGGCAGAACTTCGTTAAAGACAATTCTGCCCACGGTGGTAATCACCAGCTTGCCGTCAATCATCACCCGGATTTTTTGCTGTAATTTTATGTTCTTCAGGTCATAAGACAATTTGGCGTCTTCCGGCGAATAGAAATTTTTTAATTTCTTTTCATCCGCGTCCAAATAATCTTGGTCAATATTTGTTATATAAAAAACTCCCCAAACAATGTCTTGGTTGGGCGCCACCACCGGATCGCCGGTCGCCGGCTTAAGCAGGTTGTGGCTGGACAGCATAATGTCGCGCGCTTCGGCAATGGCTTCTTCGGTTAAGGGCACGTGCACCGCCATCTGGTCGCCGTCAAAGTCGGCGTTAAAAGCCGTACAGACCAAAGGATGAATCTGGATGGCCAAGCCTTCAATTAAAATCGGCTTGAAAGCTTGGATGCCTAAGCGATGCAAAGTCGGCGCGCGATTGAGCATCACGTAAGAACCTTTAACGATATCTTCTAAAATATCCCAGACCTCTTCTTTGCCTGATTCAATAAAGCGGGAAGCGCTCCTGACGTTATGGACGATTTCTTTGCCAATCAACTTGCTAATAATAAACGGCTTGAACAATTCCAGCGCCATGCGCTTGGGCAGGCCGCATTGGTCCAAATTCAGATTAGGATTAACCACGATGACGCTGCGGCCGGAGTAATCAATTCTTTTACCCAATAAATTCTGCCTGAAGCGGCCCTGTTTGCCCTTTAAAGAATCGGCCAAAGACTTTAACATTCTCTTTTGGCCGGTGGAGGCCACCACGGTTTTGCCGTGCCTGATGGAATTGTCAATCAGGGCGTCAACCGCTTCCTGCAACATTCTTTTTTCGTTGCGGCAAATGACTTCCGGCGCGTTTAATTCTATAAGCTGCCTTAAGCGGTTATTGCGATTAATGATGCGGCGATATAAATCATTCAAGTCTGAAGTGGCGAAGCGGCCGCCGTCCAGCGGCACCATCGGCCTTAAATCCGGCGGTATTACCGGCACCACGGTCAAAATCATCCATTCGGGGCGGAGTTTATTGGCCCTTAAACTTTTTAACAATTTTAAGCGCCTAACCAGTTTGTCTTTTTTTGAATCAATCGCCTCGGCCAATTCTTTTTCCAGGCCGGCGACGGTTTTATCCAAATCAATTTTTTCCAGTAGCTTTCTAACCGCGTCCGCGCCGATATCGGCCGTAAAAATATGGCCGTATTTCAAACTTAAATTCTGGTACAGGCTTTCCGAAATAATAGTTAGGGGTTTTAAATCTTTTAGTTCTTTTTGCGCTTGGTCAAAAGCCTGCTCCAAATCGTCCAACTTATCATTCTTTATTTTCTCCAAGGCTTCAATTTCCTGATTTAAAACATCGGCAATTTCAAATTCACTCTTGCCCTGAGCCAGCAGTTTGCCTTTCTTGTTTTTAATTTCATTGGCTTGGCGGCTGAAGTCGGTTTCAATGGCTTTGCGCTTATTCTTATATTCCTGCTTAATCTGCTCAATGGTAGCCTGGCGCAATTCTTCATTAACGTCGGCGATAATGAAGCTGGCGAAATAGACCACTTTTTCCAGGGCTTGCATGGACAAGTCCAAAATTAAACCGATCTTGGAAGAAGTGCCGCGCAAAAACCAAATGTGGCTGACCGGCGCTTCCAGTTTAATGTGGCCCATGCGCTCGCGCCGCACCAAACTGCGAGTCACTTCCACGCCGCACTTGTCGCAGATGATGCCTTTATAGCGGATTTTTTTGTATTTGCCGCAATAACATTCCCAGTCTTTTGACGGCCCGAAAATGCGCTCGCAAAACAGCCCGTCCTTTTCCGGCTTCTGCGTGCGATAGTTAATGGTTTCCGGCCTGGTAACTTCGCCGTGAGACCAGGACAAAATCGCCTCCGGCGAAGCTAATTTCAGCTTAATGGCGTCAAAATCAGTGGTCTTTATCGGGTTAAGCATATGAATGTAATATTTATTGAAAATTTAATAATTTAATCATTCATTGAAAATTGGTCATTGGTATTTGAAAATTATTTTTGTTCTCTTTCTTCAAAATTCTGCCTTCTTTCGCCTTGTCCATACGGTCTGTCATCCGCCTGCCGCTCCAGCTCCACCACTTGGTCGCCCTGCATCAGCTCCACGTCCAAACACAAACCTTTTAATTCTCTGACTAAAACGTTAAATGACTCCGGCACGTTCAGTTTGCGGATCGGTTCGCCTTTAATAATTGCTTCGTAAGCTTTGCTCCGGCCCGGCACGTCGTCTGATTTGATGGTCAAAATTTCCTGCAAACAATGGGCGGCGCCGTAAGCTTCCAGCGCCCAGACTTCCATTTCGCCGAAACGTTGGCCGCCGAATTGGGCTTTGCCCCCGAGCGGCTGCTGGGTAATTAAAGAATAAGGGCCGATGGAACGCTGGTGCATCTTGTCTTCCACCATGTGATTAAGCTTCAGCATGTATTTATAGCCAATCACCACTTTATTGTCGTAAGGCTCGCCGGTTTTGCCGTCGTAAAGCGTCATTTTGCCGTCTTGGGGCAGGCCGGCTTTTTTCAGCTCCTCTTTAATCTGCTCTTCGGAAATGCCGTTCAATGGCGGCACGGCCACTTTGTAATTTAATTTGTGCGCCGCGAAACCTAAATGAGTTTCTAAAAGCTGGCCCAGGTTCATTCTGGAAACCACGCCCAAAGGCGATAAAATTATGTCAATCGGCGCGCCGTCCGCCAGATAAGGCATGTCTTCAATCGGCACCACTTTGGAAATGACGCCTTTATTGCCATGGCGGCCGGCCATTTTATCGCCCACCTGAATCTTTCTTAAATTAGCCACCGTCACCTGGATCGATTGAATCACGCCGGCGGACAATTTATCGCCCTCTTCACGGGAGAAAATTTTAATGTCAACCACCTTGCCGTGTTCGCCGTGTTCCAGGTAGAGGGAGGAGTCCCTGACGTCTTTGGCTTTTTCGCCGAAAATGGCTCTGAGCAATTTTTCTTCGGCCGACAATTCGGTTTCGCCTTTGGGCGTAATCTTACCCACCAAAATGTCGCCCGAAGAAACTTCGGCGCCGATGCGCACGATGCCGCGCTCGTCTAAGTCCTTCAGCTTCTCCTCGCTGATATTGGGAATGTCGTTGGTAATCAACTCCGGGCCCAGCTTGGTGTCGCGCACGTCAATGGTATAATTTTCTATGTGAATGGAGGAATAAACGTCTTGCTTCATTAACCTCTCGGAAATAATCACCGCGTCCTCATAATTAAAGCCTTCCCAGGTCATAAAAGCCACCAAAACGTTGCGCCCGAGCGACAATTCGCCCGAGTCCACGGCTGAACTGTTGGTTAAGACATCGCCCTTCTTGACTTTGTCGCCGCGATTGACAATCGGCCGCTGGTTGATGCAGGTGGAAGCGTTGGAGCGCAGGAATTTATTTAAAACATATTTTTTGACTTTGCCTTTTTTGTCTTTAACCTCAAGGGTGCCGCCTTCAACTTTAACGATTTCGCCGTCGCTTTCGGCCAAAATAATATGGCCGGAATCCCGGGCGGCGCGCGCTTCCACGCCCGTGCCCACGATCGGCGCCTCGGCGGTTATGAGCGGCACGGCTTGGCGCTGCATGTTAGTGCCCATTAAAGCCCTGATGCCGTCATCATGCTCCAAAAAAGGAATCAGCGAGGTGGCCACGGAGACGATTTGGTTGGGCGCCACGCCGAGTAAATCGATTTTTTCCACCGGCTCAATTGACGGCTGGCCGTATTTTCTGGCTTCAGTTTTGTTAACCGTAAAATGGCCGTTTTGGTCAAACGGCGCGGTCGCGGCCGCGGTAATGTATTTTTCTTCTTCAAAAGCGTCCAAGTAAACAATTTCGTCGGTTATGGTCGGCACAATCGGTATGGTGACGTGGCCCATTTTTTCTTTAAGCTCGACCGCGGTTCTTTTATCAATCGTTTCGCCGGCCTTAATGATTAGCTTACCGGTTTTATCTCCGTGAATTTCCGATAAATCCTGGCGCGCGATTTTTCCGATGGTTACCGCCGGGTCGTTTTTAACGTCATGCAAAACCACCCGATAAGGCGCTTCAATAAAACCGTAGCTGTTCAGCCTGGCATAGCTGGCCAAGTGGCCGACCAGGCCGATGTTCGGGCCTTCGGGCGTGGCAATCGGGCAAATGCGGCTATAGTGGGTGGTGTGCACGTCGCGCACTTCAAAGCCGGCGCGTTCGCGAGTCAGTCCCCCGGGCCCCATGGCCGACAACCGGCGCTTGTGCTCGAGTTCAGCTAACGGATTGGTCTGGTCCATGAATTGCGACAGCTGGGAGGACATGAAAAATTCCTTAACCACGCTGATGACCGGCCGGGCGTTGATTAATTTGTTCGGCGTCAGGCTTTCAATGTCCATAATGCTCATCCGGTCTCTGATAATTCTTTCCATCCGAGCCAACCCGACCCTGAATTTATTCTGGATCAATTCGCCGATGGCTCTGACGCGGCGATTGCCCAAATGGTCAATATCGTCTTCCCGCTCCTGGGTAATATTTAATCTGACGACTTCTTTGACAATGGCCACTAAATCTTCGCGCCTTAAAACCCGATTCTCTTTGTTGTTGGGCACGTCCAAGCCAAACCTTTTATTCATTTTATAGCGGCCGACGCGGTCAAAGTCATAGCGGTCAAAGCGGAAAAACATGGAATGAATCAACTGCCTGGCGTTATCGGTGGTGGCTAAATCGCCCGGCCTGATTCTTTTATAGACTTCCTTTAAGCCTTCGGCTTCATTTTTAGCCGCGTCTTTCCCGATGGTCGCTTCGATGTAAGTTAAAATATTTTCTTCACCATTGGGGCCGGCGATAACCGCTCCCGGACCGGCGAATAATTGTTTAATTTCTTCGTCAGCAGAATAACCAAAAGCCCTAAACAAAGAAGTGATGGCCACTTTTCTCTTGCGGTCAATCCTTACCCAAATGACGCCGGCCGCGTCGGTCTCAATTTCCAGCCAGGCGCCGCGGTTGGGGATGACTTTAGCGCCGTAATATTTTTTGCCTTTAATGAATTCTGAAGTGAAAATTACGCCCGCGCTTCTGATTAATTGCGACACCACCACTCTCTCAATGCCGTTAACAATAAAGGTGCCGTTTTGGGTCATTAAGGGAAAGTCGCCCAAAAACACTTCCTGGGTAACCACCTGGCCGGTTTTTTTATTGGTCAATTTAGCCTTAACCCTTAGGGAGGCTTCGTAAGTGATGTTTTTCGCCTTGCTTTCGCTTTCATCGAATTTCGGCTCATCCAAATAATAATCCGCGAAAGTCAATTCCAAGTCGCGGCCGATAAAATCGGCGATTGGCGAAATTTCTTCAAATAAATCTTTCAGCCCTTCGCGCGAAAACCAATTATAGGAATCCTTCTGGATTTCAATCAAATCCGGGAGTTCAATCGCCGCCTTGGATTCGTTAAAAAATTTCCGGCCCGCCGGCTTGGATTTGGTGGTCATATTTTTTTATGCCCCCTTGATAAAGGGGGTTAGGGGGATTATCTTAAAAACCAAAAAAACCTCAACCCGAGAGTTTTAGTTTTAGTTAAAGGCAAAATATTTAATTAGAGAGATAAGCTTTCACTTATTTTAGTTTTAAAATAGTGGCTATTAAAATGCATGAGGATTTTTAATTGCCCCCTTGATAAAGGGGGTTGGAGGGATTTTGATAACAAAAAAACGGCC
>JAZDFN010000005.1:0-23494 GCA_043807885.1 bacterium
ACAAGTGGTAGCGCAGGGGGTTAAGGACAACTTCGGCTTTCAACCGCATAAATTGTGTAGAATTATGGCTAATCCTACACCTTACCTCATTTATCCACATAGTGCACCTCTCTACTGTGAATTATCTCATGGACCAGTGCAAGACCTTGCCAAAAAAACTTGGCTATGCTATGATGAAATCACTTAATAAACATTAATCTTTCATCGAGAATTTGGCTTGTTAAGCATTTTAACCCCAGTTACATCGCTTCCGCCGGAAAAGTATGATTAGCAATCTCTCCACTCACATTAAGATATCGCTTTCGGGGCTATTATTAGCTTAATTTTTCGTTTAAGCAAATTCTCTGGTGAAATACTGGAGATTTTATGTCTGCCCAATTATTTTTCTCTCTCTTAGCCGTAATCGTGCCAATCGCGGCCATAATCGGCTATTTTTTGCGCAAAACCGTGGTCGGCCACCGCATCGGCTCATTGGAAGCCCGAGCCAGCCGTTTGATCAGTGATGCCAAAAACCAGCAAAAAGAAATCCTTCTGCAGGCGCGCGACAAAGCCATCAAAATCATTGACGCGGCCAAGCATGAAGAAGAAAATCGGCGCAATGATTTAGTCTATCAGCAAAAGCGTTTGGAAAAACGCGAGACCCTTTTTGACCAAAAATTGCTGGAGTTGCAGGAAAAACAGCAAAAAATTTACGACAAAGCCAAAGAAGTTGATAAAATTAAAGAAGAAATCCAAAAAATCAAAGAAGAGCAGGCCGACAAACTGGAAAAAGTGGCCAAGCTTTCCCAAAAAGAAGCCAAAGAGCTCCTATTGGTCGAGGTTGAAAAAAACGCCCAAGAGGACTTGCTCAGCCGTTTAAAAAAACTGGAAAACGAAACCGCCGAAGAGTTGGAAAAGAAAACCAAAGAAATCCTGGGCACCGCCATCCAACGCTGTTCCATTTCCCATGCCACCGAAATCACCACTTCCACGGTTGATTTGCCTTCCGACGAAATGAAGGGCCGGATTATCGGGCGCGAAGGCCGGAACATCAAGACCTTGGAGCAATTAACCGGCGTGGAAATCGTGGTTGACGACACGCCCCAGGCCATTACCATTTCCGGCTTCAACCCCATCCGCCGGCAAGTGGCGAAAAAGGCCTTGGAAAAATTAATCCTGGACGGCCGCATCCATCCGGGCCGCATCGAAGAAGCCGTGGAACAGGCCAAGAAAGAACTAGCCATTGACATTAAAAAAGCCGGTGAAGAAGCGGCCTATCAAGTCGGCGTGGCCGGCCTTGACCCCAAATTAGTCCAAACCTTGGGCCGTTTGAAATATCGCACCAGTTACGGCCAAAGCGTTCTCCAGCACTCCATTGAAGTCGCCCACCTATCCACTCTCCTGGCGGAAGAATTGGGCGCTGACACCAATGTTGCCAAGAAAGGCGGGTTGCTCCACGACATTGGCAAGGCCTTGGACCACGAAATTCAGGGCGGCCACCCGGAAATCGGCTATGACCTGATGAAAAAATTCGGCCTGCCCGAAGAAATCGCTTACATCGCCATTGCCCATCATGAAGACGCGCCCAAAACCTTGGAAGGCATCATCGCCAAAGTGGCTGACGCTATTTCCGGCGCCCGGCCCGGCGCCCGCAAGGACACCTACGAAAATTATTTGCAACGCTTGGGCGACTTGGAGAAGGTGGCCACTTCTTTTGCCGGCATTGAAAAGGCCTATGCCATCCAGGCCGGCCGGGAAATCAGGGTGTTTGTCACGCCGACCGAAATTGACGACCTAACCGCCCACAAACTGGCTCGGGAAATCGCCGTCAAAATTGAAAATGAATTAAAATATCCCGGTGAAATCAAAGTCAATCTAATCCGCGAAATGCGGGTGGTGGAATATGCCCGATAAAGAAAAAAATATTAAGGTCCTTTTTTTCGGCGACATTGTCGGCAAGATCGGCCGGCAGGCGCTGAAAAAAACCCTGCCTCAACTGAAAAAAAAATATTCGCCTGATTTTGTCATGGCTAATGCGGAAAATCTGGCGCACGGTATTGGCATTACCGCTAAAACCCTGCAAGAAGTCAAAGACGCCGGGGTGGATTTTTTCACCTCCGGCAACCATATTTGGAAAAAAGAAGAAGCCAATGAAATCCTGGAAAAAAGCCAAGGCATCATCCGGCCGGCCAATTATGCCAACAAATCCGGCCGCGGTTGGCAAATCGCCAAAATCAAGAACCATTCCTTGTTAATCATCAACTTGATGGGCCGGACTTTTATTGAAGATGAACTGAAAAACCCCTTCCAAATAGTCGATGAGATCTTAACGGAAAACCAGGGCAAAAAACTGGCCGGCGCGATTATTGACTTCCATGCTGAAGCCACTTCGGACAAAGTGGCCTTGGGCTGGCATCTGGACGGCCGGGTTTCCGCTGTCATCGGCACTCACACCCATGTTCCAACCGCCGACGCCAAAATCCTGCCCCAAGGCACGGCTTACATCACCGATGTGGGCATGGTTGGCGCCAGCGATTCGGTCTTAGGCGTGGTTAAAGAAAATATCTTGGAAAAATTCGTCAAAGAAACGGCCAAGGTTCACGAAATTCCGGAAAAAGGCGATTGCCTGATCAATGCCGTTTTAATAACCATCAACCCGACCACCGGTTTGGCAACCGACATTAAAAGGATAGACAAGGAAATTAAAATCGATTAAAAAATATAATTAATAATTAATCCGCCTCCGCCGGCCGGCGGATGGCAAAAAAAACCATGAACAAGATTGAGCTCATCGAAGTCCTGACCGCCAAAACCGGCGCGGTCAAAAAGCAGATTGAAGACCTCTTGGAGGCCCTAACCGGCACTATCACCGAAGAACTGAAAAACGGCCGAGAAGTCGCTATCACCGGCTTTGGCGCTTTTTCCGCCAAAGAAAGAAAAGCCCGGGAAGGCGTCAACCCTCGAAACCCGAGCGAGAAAATCCACATTCCGGCGGTCAAAGTGCCGAAATTCAAGGCCGGCAAAGCGTTAAAGGACGCACTGAAGAAACCGCAAGTTTAAGTTTTATAAACAGAATCAAAAAACTCCCGATGCAAGGTCGGGAATTTTTAATTAAAATTTATTCCCATCTTTTTTATTTGTCATTCCCGCGAAAGCGGGAATCCACTCTAATCGCCAGCTTTTCTTTTTGAAGTGGATTCCCGCTTTCGCGGGAATGACATTGAGCGGTATTGGATTTAAAGAATGATGATTATTGGCTTTTCTTCGTCCAATCAACAATGGTAAAACCTCGACCTTTTCTTTTGACCACCACTTTCTGGCCTTCCTGCCAGCCCAACTGCCGCACTTCGCCGATCGGTAAGGTAATCACGTAACTGCCCCGCGAAAACTGGATTTTTCTTATTGGCTCTTGGCCTCTTCTTCTGCTCATATATTTAATCCTTAGGGATTTCCCTAAGGATATCCTTAGGGATTAAAAAATTAATTTTTCCCGTTCCATTCCCGAAAAAACTGGTTCAGATATTCTTCCATAAATTGATGGCGGCTAACCGCCAATTTTTTAGCGGTCTCAGTGTTCATTCTGTCTTTAAGCAGTAATAACTTTTCATAAAAATGATTCAGGGTGGAATTATCGCTATTAAAATATTCCTCCTTTGATTGGTGCGAAGACGGCTTCTTGTTTGGGTCGTACATCAAACGATTCCTGTGTCCACCGTAAGCGAACGCGCGGGCAATGCCAATAGCGCCAATCGCGTCAAGCCGGTCGGCGTCCTGAACAATCTTGCCTTCAATTGTTTTCATTTCGGTTTTCACTTCGGCCCCCTTAAAGGACGCGCCGACAATAATCTCGCCAATGTGGTTAATCACCTCGTCAGACACGGAAAATTCATTAAGGACTTGGCGTGCCATTTTCGGCCCGACCGTGTCGTCGCCGTCATAAAACTTCCAGTCGGCGATATCATGAAGCAGAGCGGCCAGTTCCACTACAAACATATCGGCGGCCTCACTTTGACCGAGATGCTTGGCCATATTCCATACTCTGACAATATGCCACCAATCATGGCCCGACCCTTCACCTTCAAGTTTTTGTTTTACCTTGTCGGCCACTTGTTCAATAATTTTTTGTTGTTCGGAATTCACCATAATTTTTAATTAGTGCGCCATAGTAGAGAACGTTAAAACCTTTTTTACTAAAGAGGGAAATTTACTCCTTGATCATTTATTAGAAATCAAATAATGACATTGCCAACAACGCTACACCGGAAATTAATAAAATAAAACCCAAAACATAGGTTATCATTTTAATAAACAATGCCCGTTCAGGACTAGCTTCTACATTAAATCGATACCAAGGACTATCGATAATAATCGGACTTTGCCGATAATTATTAATTATCGTAAATAATCCAACAGCAATACCAAACATGCCATATACCAAATTATCCTCAAGGCGATAAACTAATGCAAGCACAAAATAAATGATAATTATAAAAAAATTAATAATTAAAAAATGCCAGTGTTTTTTAAAATAATCCCACCCATAACCATATTCAATGTGATATAATCTTTTTTCTAGTAACTCTTTATTCTGTATAGGTAAAACATTTATTTTATTCAAAAACCAAAAATAAGATTTAATACTTCTGGTAAAATAAAAAATATAGAAAATAATCAACACCGCCGAAAAAAGCAGTATATCAGAATGAAAAACTTTATATTTATAATAAAGAAAATAAGTAATAAAAATTAAAATAATAAGTGGAATAAGGAGAAAAATAGTGTGGGCAACGTAATAAACCCACTTACTTTTATTAATCTTATTGATGTTTCGATCGGAATTATCCATAAAATTAACACTTATTTATTGTCCTATAATATATTATTACATATTTTAAAGAAAAAGAAAACCTCGCCAAAAGCGGGGTTTTTACAATATGTGACTTTTTATCTTAAGAAACAAATTTACCCTGAGTGGTGCTCTATTCTGAAAATAGTTCAAACATTTTTTGCCGCCGCAGGCGCCAAGGATTCGGTCTTGGGCGTGGTTAAAGAAAATATCTTGGAAAAATTCGTCAAAGAAACTGCCAAAATCCATGAGATTCCGGAAAAAGGCCCCTGCGCAGTTAACGCGGCTTTAATCACCATTGATCCGACTACCGGCTCGGCGACCGAGATTAAAAGAATAGACAAAGAAGTCAAAATAGATTAAAATACAACCAAGAATCATAATTCAATAATTTGCAATAATATGCTCCCAGAAACCGCCTATCGCCCCATCATTAAGAGCGGAAACCTTGCGAAATCCTATATCTTCAAAATAGTAATTGAAGAAGACCTCAAGGAAGACGGAACAATGGCTTATTCGGCTTATTGCCCGGCCATTGAAGGTTGCGTCAGCTGGGGATATACTTTTGAAGAAGCTAGGGCTAATATCCAAGAAGCGATTGCTTGCCACATAGAATCGCTATTAAAGGACGGAGAAACTATCCCCGACAGCATTATTGAAATAAAAAAATCATCTCAACGATTGCCAATAGAAACCGGGGTAGTCGTCAATGTATGACCAAAGGATTGAGAAACATAACTACTCGCATGATTATTTCAGCGTTGGCAAGAGACGATTTTTACTTACACCATCAAATAGGCAGCCACCAAACATATAAAAAAACGGGAACATTTCGTCGAGTAACTGTATCTTATCATCATTCAAACGATACTTTGCCGCCCGGAACATTATTGCGAATAATTAAGCAAGCTGGCTGGGCAGAAGATGACCTTAGACGGCTTGAACTCATTAAATAGCCAAATTTATGAATAAAAACGAACTTACTGAATTAATTGCTCAAAAAACCGGCAATGTCAAAAAACAAACCGAAGACATGCTGGAAGCGCTGACCAACACCATTACCGAAGAGCTGAAAAACGGCCGAGAAGTCGCCATCACCGGCTTTGGCGCTTTTTCCGCCAAGGAAAGGAAGGCGCGCGAAGGCGTCAACCCCCGCAACCCGAGCGAGAAAATCCACATTCCGGCGGTCAAAGTGCCGAAGTTCAAAGCCGGCAAAGCGTTGAAGGACGCGCTGAAAAGCCAGAGTTAAAAAAATCCCCTCTTGAATTTTCCAAGAAGGGAGATTTTCAATAAATTATTTGTTTAGTTTGCTGATTGCTTCGCCTAAATTTACAAGTTGCTTTTTTGATAGAGCAACCATACCTGAATCACTCACAATTTTTATTTGTTTGTCTTCTGGCTTATCCTCATCAAAAACAACTTGAATTGCATCGCAACTGTCGACTAAGCAAGGCAAGTCAATAATTATTTCGCAACCGCCGATTACGCAAGGCGTTTTATCTTTTGACATCGTCATCCTCCTTTCTTTCATGTATTAAACACTCTATTTTGATTTTTTATTTTTAATTCTTTTGCCAAACACCCAGATACCATGGCCCCAAAAACAGACTGGGCCCATTTTTTACTATATTAGCAACAATCAGCTTAAACAGCCCGGAGCTTGATATTAGGCGAGGGATATCGCGATGGCAATCGCAACCGTTGGCAATTCGGCGCCAAAACGGCCTTAATGTTTTTTGTAATAATTTTTGGATGCCCTTCTCTACTGCCACATGCTCAAGCAAAATGAGCCGCCCTGATGGCTTTAAGACCCGGGAAATCTCTTTCAATGCTTTATCTATGTCTGCGACACTGCACAACGTAAATAAACAAACAATCACATCCATCTTTTGATCAGCAAACGGCATTGATTCGGCATAGCCAGCCAAAATAGAAACTTTCAGGCCAAGCTTTTTGCTTCTCACGCGAATATATTGATGCGCCTGTTGATTTGGTTCTAATAGATATACCTTCTTTGCTTCTTTATAATAAGGCAAATTAAACCCGACTCCGGCGCCGATTTCTAATATCGTCATTTTTGTCAAATCAATGAAAATAGTTTCTTTCAACGGGGCGATTTTTTTGTTAAATCGACCGCCTTTATTTTGTAGATAAGCGAATAATTTGCTGGATATACGCATAATTTTCACCTGCCAATCCTGTTTTTCTGCAACAAAACCAGATTACGATTTTTCCATTTATTCAAATTTAAGGAACCTGAATCAGTATAATATTAAGCCGACCAAAAGAAAATGTTTTTTACTTAAAATCATTTTTTTGGCTAATTTTAGCCACTTTTCCTTATTATTTTTGACAAAAATCTTGTCATTTTATATAATGCTTTCATGAAAATCGCTAAAGAAGGCCCATTGCTTTTGGGTTTGGATAAAAAAGAAAAGCTGATTTTGGAGGCGTTAACTGGCGCAAAACCAATGCGACCGGTTGATTTGGCCGTTAAGACGGAGGTTAAAAGAACAACCATTAACTTTCTATTAAAAAAACTAGCCGACCGGGGCTTGGTTAAAAGAGTAATGGTTGGCGGGCATTACGAATGGTTGACCAACAAGGAATTAAAGAAAAAAGTAGATAATCTATACCAATATTTCAATTTAAGCGGAGAAATAACGATCCACCGCGACGCCGACATCGGCGTGGAAATTTTCAAGGGCAAAAAAGAGATCATGGCCGCCTATGAACGGGTTTTGGAAGCGGGTTATAATAATCGGGTTTTTGCCATTCAAGGCAACAAATCAACGGCCGCCTCATGGGCCCTGGGAAAATCATATTTAAACAATATCCAAAAAAAGTTTAAAGAACATAAAATCATTCTTGAAGGCATAATCGGCGAAAGCGCCTTGTTTTCCCTTAGAAATCTTGATATTGATTTTCTCAAAACCTACGAAAACAGATTGGTCGTTGGTTATATAGTCAGTGACACGGTAGTTGATTTTGATATGGATATTCTGATTTTCAAAAAAATGATCGTGATGATTAATTTTGAAAAACAATTGGTTCTGGTTGTCAAAAACCAAAGCATTTACGAAGCGATTTTTAATATGTTTGAAGCGATGAAACTGGCCGGCCGCAAGATAGATCTTAATGATTATGTAAAGAATTTAATAAAAGAAAAACAATAACCGAGATTATTTTTCGAATCAAAAACCCGCCTTAAGGCGGGTTTTTGATTGATTGAAAATGCGCCGTGCAGGACTCGAACCTGCGACATTGAGCTTAAGAGGCTCCTACTCTACCAACTGAGTTAACGGCGCATGATTTAAATTGTCTACTGCTCCCGGAGGGATTCGAACTCCGCCCAAGGCGGACAGGCCCCAATAACTGCTCCGACCCGCCTGCCATCGCCAATGCCCTCGTCAGGACTCGAACCCAAAACTCTTGGTCCGAAGCCAAGTGTGATATCCGTTTCACCACGAGGGCTCAGGCTATGGCGGGCAGGAGGCAGTTGTGATATCCATTTCACCACGGGAGCAAAAGGGGCGGGCGACCAACGCCCGCCCAGCTTAACATAAAAATTAAAAACAATCAATTCTCGCTTCTTCTCACTTTTTCTTCCGCTCTTCTTTTTCCTCCTCGTCTTCCATTAAAGCCGAAGGATCAACCATGTGGGACTCGGCCGTTGCTTTGGTAATCAGTCCGCGCTTATACAGTCCTCTTAAATCCTGATCCATGGTAAACATGCCTTCTTTGGCGCTGGTTTGCATCACCGACCGAATCTGATTAATTTTATTGTCTCTAATCAAATAGGAGATGGCCGGATTGTTGAGTAAAATTTCCCGCGCCGCAATCCGGCCGCCGTCAACTTGCGGCAAAAGTCGCTGGGAAATAATGCCTTTCAAGGTGATGGATACCTGCAAACGGATTTGCGATTGCTGGTGGGGCGGAAAAATATCAACAATCCGGTCAATGGTCTGGCCGGCGTCATAGGTGTGCAAAGTAGCCAAAACCAAATGACCGGTTTCCGCCAGAGTGATGGTGGAAGCGATGGTCTCCAGATCCCGCATTTCACCCACCATCAAAACATTGGGGTCTTGGCGCAAAACATGGCCCAATGATTCCTGAAAAGAAAGCATGTCAATGTCCAGTTGCCTTTGCCGGACAATGCTTTTTTGGGAAGTAAAAACAAATTCAATCGGATCTTCCAAAGTAATGATATGCCGATTCTGTTCTTTGTTAATCAAATTAATCATCGCCGCCAAAGAAGTAGATTTGCCGCAACCCGCCGGTCCGGTCAATAAAATTAGGCCCCGGTCCTGACGAATAATGTCATAGACCACGCCGGGCATATTAACGTCTTCCATCGTCGGAATAACTGACGGGATGATCCGAGCGACTAAACCAATACTGCCTTTTTCCCGGTGCAAGTTAACGCGCAAACGGCAGTAACCTGGCAGCTCATAGGAAAAATCCAATTCCCAAAGCCGTTCAAATTTGCTTTTTTGTTCTCCGGTCAACAGGGGAATCACTAATTCCTCAATCAATTGGCCGGTCATTTCCGGCATATTGGTCAGGCGCTGTAAAACGCCGTCAACTCGGAAAATCGGCAGGTTGCCGGCCAGCAAATGGATGTCCGAAGCGCCCTGTTCCATCGCTAACTTGAAAAGTTGTTCTAATTTCATAGGATTATAATTAATTTTTACCAATCTTTTGCTTTAATGGCGTTAGTGGCGGCATCAACCTGGGCTTCCTGCTTGCTGGTGCCAACGCCTTTGGCCACCAGTTCTTTGGCCAGATAAATTCCGACTTCAAAATGCTTGTCATGGTCCGGTCCGCTTTCCTTGAGCACTTGGTAATGGGGCGTCACCCCGGCTTTTTCCTGAGCTGATTCCTGGAAATAACTTTTGGGGTCAAGGTAGGATTTGTCGGCGATAATCGAATCCAATTTAACCAGCAATTTTTCTTTGATGAACTGCCGAGCTTTTTTCAAGCCCTGATCCAGATAAATGGCGCCGACCAAGGCCTCAAAAGCGTTAGCTAAGATAAACTGGCGGGCTTTGCTTTTGGCGTCTTTGGCTTCGCCCCGGCTTAAAAAAAGGAATGGCTCCAAACCCAGTTCGTTAGCCAGAGCGGCCAGCCGGTGGCTATTAACCAGTGAGGCGCGCCAATTGGTCAAATCGCCTTCCGGATTATCATATTTTTCATAAAGATACTCGGTCACCGCCAATTCCAAAACCGCGTCGCCCAAAAACTCCAACCGCTCATTATGGCCCAATTCAAAATTAGGATGCTCATTGATGTAAGAACGGTGGACAAAGGCCTGGCGCAGTAAATCCTGATTTTTGAATTTCAAATCAATTATTTTTTCCAAGGGAGAAAAATCTTTTTTCATATTTTTTCTTCGGTTGACGCCGAGGCCGCTTCCTTGCCCGGTTCCGGTTCGTCGGTTATTTCGCCTTTCTCAATCAAGTTCTTGTAAATCGCGCCCAACACGCCATTGACGAACTTGCCCGACGATTCGCCGCCAAAGGTCTTGGCGACTTCAATCGCTTCATTAATCGCCACCCGCGGGGGAATATCGCGGTCATATCTTAATTCGTAAATACCGATCCGTAAAACATTGCGGTCAACAATGGTAATTTGCTCCAAAGGCCATTCCGGCGCGTACTGCTCAATGGCTTCGTCAATGGCTTTGATATTATTAATCACGCCGCCGGCCAATAACCGGCAAAAATTATCGTCTTCCAAGCCCGGCGCAAACTCTTTTTGATTGCGCGCCAGATATTGGGGAAGCTGATCGTTTTTTTTGCCGTTAAAATCCCATTCGTAAAGCGTCTGCATGGCGACGGTTCTGGCTAAATGCCTGTTAGACATAAAGATTATTTATTTTTTTCTTCCGATTTTTTATTTTTCTTGGCTTTGATCTTCAAAGTCGGCCGGCCGTTATAAATGCCGCAAAAAGAACAAGCCCGATGCGGTAAAACCGGCTTCTGGCATTTGGGGCAAGCGGCCAACTTGGTTTTTTTCAGGGCGGTATGGGCCCTCTTAAGCCGCTTTCTCGTTCGACTGCGGCGATGAGCGGGAACTGGCATAATTATAAAGTTAAAAATTAAAAGTCAAAAGTTAAAAGTCAAAATCAATTTTCAAACTTTTAATCTTTGGAAAATTATTATTTTCATTCTAAACTATTTCCTAAAAAATATCAATTAAATAAAGGCGACGCTGGCCACCTTGTCAGCGCTGTCTTTGAAGCGCATCAAGCGGACGCCTTGGGTGGCCCGACCCAGGATATTGACGCTCTTGAGCGTCAGGCGGATCACTTGGCCTTGATCGGAAATGATAATCAAATCCTCTTTCTCCAATTTGGCATTAATCAAGAAAGCGGAATTAATCGGCCCGGTTTTGGCCGTGATATTGGCTGTCTTGATGCCTGAACCGCCCCGGCCCTGAATTTTGTAGCTCTTCAAATCCGTGCGCTTGCCAAAGCCGTTGTCCATTACGACCAATAACTGCAAGGAAGACAGGGCCTGCCCGTTATCAACCAAATCCATGCCGGCCACCACATCGTCTTTCTTCAAGCGGATGCCCCGGACGCCGGACGCGTTCCGGCCCATGCCCCGGACATCGGTTTCTTTGAACCGGATGGCCTGGCCTTGAGCGGTCGCCAACATAATGTGGTCTTTGCCAGTGGAAGGCTTGACCCACTCCAATCGATCATCGCCCTTCAATTTAATAGCAATCAGGCCCGAGCGCCGGACTTTGGCAAAATCGCCAATGTCCACTTTCTTGATCACGCCCTGCTTAGTTACCATCACCAGATATTTAAAATCGCCCAGCTCGGCCAGAGGCAAAATCGCCGAGACCTTTTCATCGGAAGCCAATTGCAGGAAATTAACCACCGCCTGGCCCTTGGCCGTCCGGGAAGCCGCCGGCACTTCATAGGCCTTCAGTTGGAACACCCGGCCCTTGGTGGTGAAAAAAAGCAAATCACAATGAGTGGTGGTGGAAAATAATTGCTCAACCATGTCTTCTTCTTTGGTGGTCAGGCCGATCACGCCTTTGCCACCCCGGCCTTGGGTCTTAAAGGTCTCCGGCGATAACCGCTTAATGTAGCCGTCGCGGGTAATCACAATCACCGTGGATTCATTGGGGATCAAATCCTCCTGAGAAAATTCGCCGACCGCCGACTTGACCACTTGGGTGCGCCGTTCGCTGACAAAACGCTGTTTAAGCTGTTGCAAGTCCTCCTTAATCAAACCCGCGATTTTTTTCGGCGAAGCCAGAATCGCTTCCAATTCTTTAATCAGCGCCCGTTTTTCCTTCAATTCATCATCAATCTTCTGGCGTTCCAGATTGGCCAATTGCTGGAGCTTTATTTCCAGAATCGCCACCGCCTGCCGTTCGGTCAGTTTGAACTTTTTGATTAAATTGATTTTGGCGGATTCCCGATCTTGCGACTGCTTGATGATTTTGATCACGCTGTCAATATTATCAATCGCTTTTTTCAGACCTTCTAAAATATGGACTCGATCTTTGGCCCGATTCAATTCAAACTCCGTCCGGCGACGGATAACTTCCTGGCGATGGGCCAGATAGCTTTCCAGCGCCATTTTCAAATTCAACACTTTGGGCTGGAGGCCGTCAACCAAAGCCAAGATATTAAAATGGAAAGTATCCTGCAAAGAAGTGAGCTTAAACAATTGATTCAACACTTTCTTGGGAAAGGCCTCTTTTTTCAATTCAACCACCACGCGGACGCCGTCTTTATTCGACTCGTCGCGCAAATCCCTAATGCCCTCGATTTTCTTCTCTTTAACCAGATCGGCGATTTTTTCCACCAAAGTGGCCTTATTGATTTGATAGGGAATCTCCGAAATAATTATTTTAAAAGCGCCATTCTTATCTTCCACGATGTCAGTCCGGCCCCTGACCACCACTCCGCCTTTGCCGGTCGCGTAGGCCTGTTGGATATCTCGCTGATTGTAAACCACCCCGCCAGTCGGGAAATCCGGCCCTTTCACAAACTGCATCAAATCATTAATCGAGGCCTCGGGATTATCAACCAAATGAATCAAGCCGTCACAAAGCTCACCCAGGTTATGGGGCGGGATATTAGTCGCCATGCCCACGGCAATGCCCATGGTGCCGTTCAAAAGCAAATTAGGCAATTTTGCCGGCAAAACCATCGGCTCTTTCAGGGAATCATCATAGTTGGGTATGAAATTAACCGTCTCCTTGTCCAAGTCAATCAACAATTCTTCGGCAATCAAGGCCAACTTTGCCTCAGTATATCTCATCGCGGCCGGGTTGTCGCCATCCATTGAACCGAAGTTGCCTTGGCCGTTGACTAATGGATAACGCATGGCAAAATCCTGGGCCAAGCGCGCCATGGAATCGTAAACCGCGACATCGCCGTGCGGATGGTATTTGCCCAAAACCTCGCCGACCACGGTCGCCGACTTTCTGAATTTGGCGCCGGCTTTCAAACCCATCGTCCACATGGCGTAAAGAACTCGGCGATGGACCGGCTTTAGACCGTCGCGGATGTCCGGCAAGGCTCGGGAAACAATGACCGACATGGCGTAATCCAAATACGACTCCTGCATTTCCGCCACAATCGGCCGGAGCTCGACTTCATGGGCCGGCGGCCCGACAGTTTCTTCCGCCGACTGGCGGATCAATTGTTTTTCGGTTTTGGCCATTTATTCAAAAATTATAATTTTTTCGCCGTCTTCATTGGTTGTTGACGCTATTTCTTTTGCCTGTTCTTCCAGTTGCTCCATGATTTTGGCTTTTAATGTTTCTGTGGTCGGATCAGTTGGTTCAATTGAATCATTCGCCTTGGTTTGCTCGATCAATTGGCCGATATTATTCAAACTGCTTTTGGCTTCGTCAATCGCCTGCTGGAAGTCGCTCACCAGTTGGCCGGCATCGTTTTCCGTGGGCTGACTTTTAGCCGGCTTGGCGGGAAAGCCGATCGGCCAGCTGAACAACCAGAGCAAAAAAATTACCAGGGCGGAAATGCTTACCCCCAGCCACATCAATTGCCGGCGTTGATTGAAAAACTCCGGAGCGGGTTGGTTAGAAACAGCACCAATCCCAACGATCGGCGCTTTGGCCTTTTTGCTCCGCCGGCTGGCGGATGCCCGATGGGTTTTTTTGCTTTTAACCGGCATATTGATCGCTATTTAACCAAAGACATGACCACCACTTCGGTCTTTTCTTGGGGCAGTTCTTTTTTGACCACTTTCAGTTTGTCAACCGCTTCGGTCTTGCAAATGCCGATTTCCCGGCAGAACTTGTCCACGCCGTCAAACTTAACTTTCATCTTGAACTCCGGCAAGTCATAGTGCATGGGAATGACAATCCGTGGTTCCAGTTGATTAATCACCTCGACGGCTTGCTTGGCGTTGAGGGAAGCCACCCCGCCGACCGGGACCAGTAAAACATCAGTGCCGGCCAACTGCTCCACCATTGATTCAGCCAAAACATGGCCCAAATCGCCCAAATGAACAATGACGACATTGTCCATTTCAAACCGGTAAATCGTATTGGCGCCTCGTTCTTTGCCCTGCTGGCCGTCATGCCAGCTGGCCAAACCGTTGATATAGACGCCTTTGACTTCAAACTCGCCCGGCCCCTTGATCACCAAAGGATCGCCCATAATGCTGTTCGCATAGTTATGGTCGCTGTGATCGTGGCTGATAGTGACGATTTCCGCTTTGAGGCGCGGGGGCTTTAAGCCAAAATCCGGCCCGTACGGGTCGGTGATGACTGTAACATCCTTATCCTGCAATTTGAAACAGGAATGGCCGAGATAGGTTATGAACATAAAAAAACGGATTAAATTCGTATAGCTATCTTAACACAAAGGCAACAGGAAGTAAAGAGTAAAAATCCCCATTTTTTCCGAAAAATCATCCCCGATACCCTCTTTTATTACCCAAGATTTCTTAATCAAAACGGCAACTTGATCCGCGGATTCTTGGCCGGCGGAGCAACTGGCGCCGATGGCAGTTGTTTTTCAAAAATACTGGAAACGCCCGATTTTTCGGCCAAAGCGCTGGTTTCGCCCGAGCGCTGTTCATTGATGGAAACTTGCCGGCCCGCCCGGGCCGGCGCTTTTTCTTCATCCTCCCTTTGTTGGCGGTACAAATAAAATCGCGCCTGCTTTTTCTTCTGCTCCCGGATATAACTTTTTAATAAGCTGGTGCCGCTGGCATATTTGCCCAAGCCCTCAATTTTTCCTTTAACTAAAATGTCGCCAAGTTTTTTCAATTCCATTGGCTTGATTTTCTTTTGGCCGGACATCAAAGCCCGGACATCAGCGGGTGGCAAGCCGCTGCTGCTCAAGGCCTGGGCCATTTGCTGTTTGGTCTTCAATGGCAATTCCCTCTCTTTAACCAATTGCCTGACCACTTCGGGTAAAGCCATTTCGTCAACTTTGACGACAAACTCTCTTTGGCGTTTGAATAAAGGCATATATTTACATTATAGCAAAATCAACCATTTTAACCAAAAAAATTTTTAATTTTTAATTTTTAATTTTAAAATTAAATCATTTGAAATTGATTTGAAATTTGAAATTCAAAATTTGAAATTTGTCCCCCCTTGCTTTATTTCTCAAAATATTCTATAATATCCTATACATCTAATTAATCCCTTGCGGGGCTCAAACTATTTAAAGTTTGGGCTAAGCTAATTCATATGGCTAACATTACAACCACCGAGCCGGAAGGCGAGCTGAAAAACCTGCTCAAGGACCAGCAATTCACCCAATTGCCGAAAATCGGCGATATCATCAAGGGGACGATCATCGGCTTGGCTAAAAACGAAATTCATCTGGACATCAACGGCATCACCAGCGGTGTTATCCGAGGCAAAGAAACCGAAGATGAATCCAGCGAATACAACGAACTGAAAATCGGCGAAGAAATCGAAGCCACGGTTTTGGAATTGGAAAACGAAAACGGGCAGATGGAACTGTCTTTGCGCTACGCCGGCCACAAAAAGGCCTGGTCCCAGCTTCAACAATGGCAGGCTGACGGCACTATCATTAAAACTAAAGTAACCGACGCCAACAAAGGCGGACTGATTGTCCAATTGGGCAAAGTGGCGGGCTTTTTACCGGTCTCCCAGCTCAACCCCGAGCATTACCCCCGCATCCAAGGCGGCGATAAAAATAAGATTCTGGACAAACTGAAAGAACTGATCGGCCAGGAATTGGAAGCTAAAGTTATCACGGCTGAAGAAAAAGACGAAAAATTAATCGTTTCGGAAAAAGCGGCTTGGGAAGAAAGCCAAAAAGATATCATTGGCGGATTCAAAATCGGCGATGCCATTGAAGGCGAAGTCACCGCCATCACCGATTTCGGCGTCTTTGTTAAGTTTGATAATAATTTGGAGGGACTGGTCCATATTTCGGAAATCGCCTGGCAAAGAATTGACGACCCCAAAGAAATAATCAAAGTCGGGCAAAAAGTCAAAGCCGAAATCATCGGCCTAGAGGGCTCCAAAATCTTTTTATCCATGAAAAAATTATTAGTTGACCCCTGGAAAGAAGTGGCCGACAAATACCAAGTGGGCGATATTGTCAGCGGCAAAGTGCTCAAAGCCAATCCTTTCGGTTTGTTCGTGGAACTAGACCCGGACATCCACGGCCTGGCCCACATTTCCGAACTAGATACCAAACCGGTCAGCGACCCCTTGGAAATTGCCAAACCCGGCGAAATCATGAAATTCAAAGTCCTTTCCATTGAACCAGAACATCACCGCCTCGGCTTAAGCTTAAGGGCATTGAAAAGCCAACCGACCCGCCTTGACTCAGCGAGGCAGGCCCGCCTTGACCCGCCTGCCGGCGAGCCGGCGAAACCGATCCAGGCCTCAGAACTCGCTCCAATCCCAACTTCTCCTGAACCAACGCCTCCTTCAACTCCAACAATTTCTGTTGTATAATACAAAAGTATGAACGGCCTAATTAAAAACCTCTTTCTTCTTTTCACCGTCTTTTTATTTATTGCCGCCATTTTCAGCTTATACAATCCGCCCTCAGAGACAACCCAAGCCATTGGCCTGAATATTTTTCTCCAGCAAATCGCCAATGAAGAAATCAGGGATATTGCCGTTGAAGGCAATCAACTGAAAATCACCCTCAACAGCGGGCAATTGGAAACCCTGCAAAAAGAAACCAGTGAACCGCTAAGCGACTTATTGAAAAATTATAACGTCGCTCCGGAAAAACTGGCGAAAATCAATATTCAAGTGAAAGACGAAAGCGGCTGGGACTTTTGGCTGAAAATGCTCCTGCCTTTTCTGATTCCTTTTTTGTTCATCGCCGGCTTCATTTATTTCATGATGAAGCAGGCGCAGGGCGCCAACAACCGGGCCATGATGTTCGGCCAGGCCAAAGCCAAAGAGCCGGAAGCCGGCCAAAAAGAAAAAATCACTTTCAATGAAGTGGCCGGCATCAAGGAAGCCAAAGAAGAATTGGCCGAAGTCGTGGAGTTTCTTAAAACTCCGAAAAAATTCCTCAAATTAGGCGCTAAAATCCCCAAGGGCGTCTTGGTGGTCGGCCCGCCCGGCACGGGCAAGACCCTCTTGGCCAAAGCCGTGGCCGGCGAAGCCAATGTGCCTTTCTTCAGCATTTCCGGCAGCGAATTCGTGGAGATGTTTGTCGGTGTCGGAGCTTCCCGGGTCCGATCGCTTTTTCAAAAAGCCAAAAAACACGCGCCCTGCATTATTTTCATTGATGAAATCGACGCGGTCGGCCGTCACCGAGGCGCCGGCTTAGGCGGTTCCCATGACGAACGGGAACAAACCCTGAACCAGATTCTGGTGGAAATGGACGGCTTTGACCCTAACGCCAATATCATCATCATGGCCGCCACCAACCGGCCGGATATTTTAGATGTCGCCCTCTTGAGACCGGGCCGGTTTGATCGGCGCGTGGTTTTGGGCTTGCCGGACATCAGCGAGCGGGAAGCAATCCTCAAAGTCCATGCCCGCCAAAAGCCCTTGGCGGAAAGCGTTGATTTAAGAAGGGTAGCGGAAAGGACGCCGGGCTTTTCCGGCGCGGATTTGGCCAACCTGCTGAATGAAGCGGCGATTTTGGCCGCCCGGCGCGACAAGACCCGAATTGACCAGTTAGAGGTTTTAGACAGCATTGAAAAAGTAATGATGGGGCCGGAACGGCGCAGTCGCCTATTCTCCGACGAAGAAAAAAAAATCACCGCCTACCACGAAGCCGGCCATGCTTTAGTTTCCCATGAACTGCCCGGCGTTGACCCGGTCCAAAAAATTTCCATCATTTCCCGCGGTTCAGCCGCCGGCTACACCCTCAAACTGCCGGAAACGGACAAATATTTTCACAAGAAATCGGAATTCATCAACGAGCTGGCCGTCCTCTTAGGCGGTTTTGTCACGGAAAAAGAAATTTTTGGGGAAGTCACTACCGGCGCCACTAACGACCTGCGCCACGCCACTGACTTGGCCCGGCGCATCATCACCGAATACGGCATGAGCGACCGCTTGGGCCCGCGCACTTTCGGCAAAAAGGAAGAATTGATATTTTTAGGCCGGGAAATTTCCGAACACCGCGACTACAGCGAAAAAACCGCCGAAGCCATTGACAAAGAAATCAACGGCTTAATCAACCAAGCCGGCAAAACCGCCCAACAAATCATCAAACAGCAAAAAAACAAGCTGGTGGAAATCGCTAAAATCCTGCTGGCCAAGGAGTCAATGGAAAAAGAAGAGTTTGAAGCCATCTTCCAAACCGGCCCAACAGTTGCCAAGACCGCTTAATTGAAGTATCATTAAAACAGAATAAATTTTAATCCGCCGGCTGGCGGAAAAAAAGGAGGCAATATGACTTCTCTTTATCGACCAATCTTAAAACAAGCCTGGTCTCACACCTGGCACAATAAGTTTTTATGGTTTTTTGGTTTTTTCGCCGCTTGGCTGGGAACTTCCGGCGAATACGAACTAATTCTCCGCAGTTTTGACCGGATTAATGAAAAAGGTTCGCTCATGCTCGGCCTTAACGATTTTGCCGCCACCACCGGCCTTTTCTCGGCTGTGGCCGAACAAAACATGAAACAATTAATCACCACCCACCCGCTGGCCTTGTTGCCGATTATCATTATCGCCTTAATTCTGCTCTTAGCCGTCATTTTTGTTATTTGGACGGTTATGGTCTCCCAGGGCGGGCTGGTCAGTTCTCTAAAAAGAATAGCCGGCGGGAAAACAACTAATCTTCAAGAAGGCTTAATCGCCGGCATTGGCAAGTTCTGGCCGATTCTCTGGCTTAATCTGATTTACCGTTTAGCGGTTTTTGTCCTCTTCTTGGGCTTGGGCGCGGCCTTGGGCTTGTTTTTCAACAGCTCATTCATCAATGCCAACGACCTCAGCTATTTTTTAACCTTCTTCATCGGCTTTGTTATTTTCATCCCTCTGGTTATTATTGTTTCTTTTGTCGCCCGCTATGCCATCTGCTACGCGGTCATCAATAACTACCGGCTCAAAGAAGCCATCAAACAAGGGCTGGCGCTCTTCTTTAAAAATTGGCTCATCAGTTTGGAACTGGCCTTCATTCTCTTGATTCTTTACGCCATTATGGCCGTCCTGATGGCTTTGGCGCTCTTGGCGGCCATTACTCCCCTGATTTTTCTTTTGGCGATTTTCTACGCCATCGGCTTGGCTTGGGCTTTCAAATTTTTCACCTTTTTAACTCTTGTCGCCTTTGCCGGGCTGGTTATTGTTGTGGTTTCGCTTTTTTCCACTTATTTGTGGTCGGCTTGGACTTTGCTTTTCATCCAATTGACCGAAAAAGGCGGGGAAAGCAAACTCATCCGCCTGGCCCAGAGCTTGCCGGGCGTTAAGAGACGACTGGCTTAAAATCGTTAATCCAAATTATGCCTTCTCTCAACCCTTCAATTGAAGATTTGTTAAAATCCAAAACGCCGACGGTGGCCAGCGAAGAAACCGCCGAAAAACTCTCGGAAAAGATGGCGGAAATCCTGACCACCGACAAAGAACGGGAAACCAGCGCCAAAGCCCAAAACTTGGGCCTGCCTTACATTAATCTGCAGGGCTTTCCCATCAGCCCGGAAACCCTGACTTTATTGGAAAAAGAACAAGCGGACAAACTGAAAACCGTCTGTTTTTTTTACAACGGCCAGGAAATCCGCTTGGGCGCGATTGAAGCGACCGAAGCGATCAAGGCCTTAACCAACGAATTGGCGGAAAAACTGCACGCCCATGGCGTGCTTTATTTGATCTCCCAAAACTCTCTTGATTTTGCCTTGAAATTGTATGATGCCCTGCCTAAAAGAAAGCCGGCAATCAAAGGCGTGGCCATTACCGAAGAGGACTTAAAAAAACACCGGCAGGAGATTAATGATTTTGCCGAATTGCAGAAAATTATCCAGAATGGCTCCATTACCGAAACCATCACTATCCTGATTGCGGCCGCCATTGAAACCCGCGCCTCCGACATCCACATCGAAGCCGAGCAGAAAAATATCAAGGTCCGCTTCCGAATCGACGGCTTGCTCCACGAAATCGCCAGTTTGAGCATGGAAATTTGGCCGAAAATCATTTCCCGGATAAAACTGCTGGCCGGCCTAAAATTGAATATTGCCGACACGCCCCAAGACGGCCGGTTCACCATTTTCCTGACTGATGACAAGATTGACGTCCGCGTTTCCGCCTTGCCGACCAATTACGGAGAAAGCGTGGTCATGCGCTTACTGATGTCATCGGCCGCCGGCTTAAAATTCGAAGATTTGGGCTTGCGGGGCCAGTCCTTTAAGGTTTTGGAACAGGAAATCAAACGGCCTAACGGCCTGATTGTCACCACCGGCCCGACCGGTTCAGGCAAAACCACCACGCTCTACGCTATTTTAAACAAACTCAACGATTCGGAAACTAAAATTGTTACCATTGAGGACCCGATTGAGTACGAGCTAAAAGGCATCAACCAAACCCAGGTCAACCCGTTAGCTGAATACACTTTTGCCAAAGGCCTGCGTTCCATTGTCCGCCAGGACCCGGATATTATTCTGGTCGGCGAAATCCGCGACTTGGAAACGGCGGAAATTTCCATCCAAGCCGCCTTGACCGGCCACTTGGTGCTATCCACTATTCACGCCAACAGCGCCGCCGGCACCGTCCCTCGTTTCCTTTCATTGGGTGCCAAGCCGTTTTTGCTGGCGCCGGCCATGAACATTATGATGGCCCAAAGATTGGTTAGAAAAATCTGCGAGCGCTGCCGGGAAGCAATTGAACTAAAGCCGGAAGAAATGGAAAAAGTCAAAAAAATACTGGCTAACTTGCCGGACCAATCAGGTGAAAAGGAAAAGATTAATCCGCCTGCCTCGCCGAGTCAAGACGGGCTGGCTGACGGAGGAAATCTGAAATTTTATCAGGGCAAGGGCTGTCCGGCCTGCAAAGGCCTGGGCTACCAAGGCCGAATCGGAATTTACGAGATTATGCCCATGAGCAAGGAAATTGAGCAGGCGATTTTAGCCGGCCAGATTTCCGAATATGTCATGCGCGACTTGGCAATCAAAGCCGGCATGGTCACCATGATGCAAGACGGCTTGTTGAAGGCCTTGGACGGCATTACCACCGCCGAAGAGGTCTTCCGGGTGGCGGAAACCAAAGAGGACTAAAATATTATCCTTATTATCCTTTCTTGCTTTTTCTTGCCATAAAAAAATCTAATCCATTTTACCTGCTTGGGCAGAATTTTTTTTGTCTTATCCGCCCATTCAACCACACAAACCGTATCCGGCTGGCCTAAATAATCCTTGATGCCGATATCAACTAAGGCCTGCGGATCATTAAGGCGATAACAATCAAGATGGCAGAAAAATTTAACTTTTTTTCCTTTAACTTTATAATTTCTCATCAAAACAAAAGTTGGGCTGTTGATAGTTTTTTTAATGCCCAGCCCCTTGGCCAAACCTTGCGCGAAAATAGTTTTTCCGGCGCCCAAATCGCCAACCAAACCAATCACTTCCCCGCCAGTTAATTTTTTGGCTATTTTTTCGCCCAACTTTCTGGTTTCATTTTCACATTTAGTAATCATATCAGTCAGTTTGCGCTTTGATTTTAGATAAATTATCAGCTCCTTGTTTTTTAATCCGCCGGCGGGCGGAAAAATAACCGGCCACGGCAGTCATGGCCGCATTGTCAGTGCAAAATTTAATCGCCGGCGCCTGAAAATCAACTCCCTTTAATTTATTCTCAACCGCTTCGGCTAATTGATTGCGCAATTGTTGGTTGGCGGCCACTCCGCCGGCCAAAATAATCGTCTTAACCCGATAATATCCAGCGGCTTTTATGGTTTTCTGAATTAAAACATCAACAATCGCCTGCTCCAAAGACGCGCAAACATCTTTTCCACCAGCTGGCGGATTCACTTTTTTGTCTTTAACCAAATACAAAACCGCGGTTTTCAGTCCGGAAAAAGAAAAATCGTAATTATTCTTATTGAGCATTGGCCGGGGCAGTTTAAAAGCGGTCGGATTGCCGCCTTTAGCCAAGCGCGAAATAACCGGCCCGCCCGGATAACCCAGTTTCAAAATCTTAGCCGCCTTGTCAAAACACTCACCGGCCGCATCATCCAAGGTTTGACCGACAACCTGAAAACGATATTGATCTTTCATTAAAAATAATTGCGTATGTCCGCCGGAAACCACCAAACCAATCGCCGGGTATTTGATTTTATAATTATTAAGATAAACCGCGGAAAGATGCGCCTCTAAATGATTAACGCCGACAATTGGTTTTTGCCAGCTGAAAGCCAAGGCCTTGGCCGTTTCCACGCCGACAATCAAGGAAGTAATGAGGCCGGGCTGGGTATTGACACTAATCAAAGCCAAATCAGCCGGCTTAATTTTAGCGGTTTTTATCGCCTCATCAATCACCGGTAAAATATTTTTGATATGATTCCGCGCCGCCACTTCCGGCACAATGCCGCCGAACTGGCGATGGATATTAATCTGCGAGGAAATAATATTACTTAAAACCTTAAATTTACCGCCCTTAATCTCTACTATGGCGGCCGCGGTTTCATCGCAGCTGGTTTCTATGCCTAATATTTTCATATCTCCAAGTATATAGGGAAAAGAATAAAAAGAAAAGAATAAAAAGAACCGCCCAAGCGGACAGTCCTTTTTATTTGTTCAGTTTATTAAACAAATTTTAAGCTTTTGCGATTTTAACAGCTTTTGGCCCTTTTTCAGAATCAACAACCTCAAAGGTCACGGCATCCCCTTCTCTTAATTCGTCAAAGGAAACGCCGGTTAATTCATTGGCGTGAAAGAAAACATCTTTGCCGCCATCTCCGGAAGCGATAAAACCAAAGTTTTTATCAGTCAGCTTTTTAATAGTACCGTTCATAGGAAACTAAAATAAAGTGAATTAAATTGTAAAATATGGTTCTTTCGCGAAAATTCAACCTTGTTTTTTAAGTTCCGCTAGAGATTATCTTACAAAGAAATGATATCACAAAAAGAAAAAAGCGTCAAATAACTGCACTGGTCCATGAGATAATTCACAGTAGAGAGGTGCACTATGTGGATAAATGAGGTAAGGTGTAGGATTAGCCATAATTCTACACAATTTATGCGGTTGAAAGCCGAAGTTGTCCTTAACCCCCTGCGCTACCAC
>JAZDFN010000006.1:0-28558 GCA_043807885.1 bacterium
TTCGTTTGGCCAGCCAAATCGGTTCTTTGCTGACCGGTGTGACTTATGTTTTGGACGAGCCCTCCATCGGCCTGCACCAGCGGGACAATGAAAAACTGATTAAGACCATGAAGTCCCTGCGCGATTTGGGCAACTCGGTAATCGTGGTGGAGCATGACGCCGCCACCATCTTGGCGGCCGATCAAGTGATTGACATCGGGCCGGGCGCCGGCAAGTACGGCGGCCGGGTGATGGCCCAAGGCACGCCCAATGAAATAAAGAAAAACAAGGACTCGCTGACCGGCCAATATTTGTCGGGCAAGGAATCAATCCCCGCGCCGAAAAATTATCGTCTGGGCAGCGGCAAAAAATTGGAAGTTATCGGCGCCACCGGCTTTAATTTGAAAAATATTAACGCTCGGATTCCTTTGGGCAAGTTTGTCTGCCTGACCGGAGTGTCAGGCAGCGGCAAATCCACTTTGCTGTTGGATATTTTAGGCCGGGCTTTGGCCCGGAAATTGCATCGCGCCAAAGAAGAACCGGCCGAGCACCAGGAAATCAAGGGCGTTAATCATATTGACAAGGTGATTACCATTGACCAGTCGCCAATCGGCCGCACCCCGCGCTCCAATCCGGCCACTTACACCGGCGTTTTCACGCCCATTCGCGAATTATTCGTTTCCCTGCCGGAAAGCAAGATTCGGAATTATCAGGAAGGCGATTTCAGTTTTAATGTTAAGGGCGGCCGCTGCGAGGCCTGCCAAGGCGAGGGCTTAGTCAAAATTGAAATGCAGTTTTTGTCCGATGTTTATATCCCCTGTGAAGAGTGCCACGGCCGGCGTTATAATAAGGAAGTGCTGGAAGTTCATTATCAGGGCAAGAATATTGCCGATGTTTTGGAAATAACCGTGGAGGAAGCTAGTTCCTTTTTCAAAAACCTGCCCCAGATTTACGACAAGCTGAATATCCTCAACGAAGTGGGCTTGGGTTATATCAAACTGGGCCAGCCGGCCACTACTTTGTCGGGCGGCGAAGCCCAGCGGGTCAAGCTGGCGACCGAGCTTTCCCGGCGGGCCACCGGCAAGACCCTGTACATTCTGGACGAGCCGACCACTGGACTTCATTTTCAAGATGTGAAAAGATTATTGCAGGTGCTGGGAAAGCTGGTGGACAAGGGCAATTCGGTTTTGGTCATTGAACATAATTTGGATGTAATTAAATCGGCTGACTGGGTTATTGACTTGGGGCCGGAAGGCGGCAGCCAAGGTGGCGAGATTATGGCCGAGGGCACGCCGCGGGAAGTGGCGAAAATTAAGAAGAGCTATACGGGGCAGTATCTTAGAAAAATTTTTACTTAGTGTCATTCTGGAGCGAAGTCCCGCCGCAGGCGGGACGAAGCGATAGAATCCCATTGCTGTTTGTAATTACTGTCAGCCAGGGGATCCTATCGGTCCCCGCCCTGGGCGGGTCCCTCCAGGATGACAACTTATTAAAAATAATATGAATAAATACGACCATCTAACAATTGAACAGAAGTGGCAGGACTACTGGGAGAAGAACAAAAGTTTTGAAGTTAATCCGCCAGTTGGCGGAGACAATCCGCCAGCCGGCGGAAAAAAAAAGTATTACTGCCTGATAGAATTTCCCTATGCTTCGGGCGAGGGCTTGCACGCCGGCCATCCGCGCAGTTATACGGCTCTGGATATTGTCAGCCATAAGCGTCGGCTGGAGGGCTATAATGTCCTCTATCCCATTGGCTTTGATTCTTTTGGCTTGCCCACGGAAAATTACGCCATTAAAACCAAAACTCCGCCCCAAGCGATTACGGCAAAAAATATCAAATTTTTTACCCGGCAATTAAAAGGGCTGGGTTTCAGTTTTGACTGGTCGCGGGCTTTTTCCACCGCCGACCCTGATTATTACCGATGGACCCAGTGGATTTTCATTAAAATGTGGGAGAAGGGTTTGGCCTACAAGGCCAAGGAAAACATTAACTGGTGCCTTAAATGCCAGATTGGCTTGGCCAACGAAGAAGTAGTGGCTGGCGCTTGCGAGCGTTGCGGAGGCGAAGTGGTCAAGAAAGAAAAAGAGCAGTGGGTTTTGAGAATCACTAAATACGCTGACCGCTTGATTGATGATTTAGAGCAGGTGGATTATCTGGAAAGAATCAAGACCCAGCAGATTAACTGGATTGGCCGGAGCGAAGGGGCGGATGTTGATTTTAAGGTCAATCCGCCAGCCGGCGGATCAGAAATTATTTTGAAAGTTTTCACTACCCGGCCGGATACTTTGTTCGGCGCGACTTTTATGGTGGTGGCGCCCGAGCATGAATTAATCAGTAAATTAAAAAATAAAATAAAAAATATTAAAGAAGTTGAGAAATATATTCAGCAAGCCAAAAAGAAATCGGACTTGGAAAGAACGGAACTGCAAAAAACCAAGACCGGTGTGGAGTTGAAGGGGGTTAAAGCGATTAATCCGGTCAATAATCAGGAGATTCCGATTTTCGTGGCTGATTATGTTTTGGCCGGTTATGGCTTTGGCGCGATTATGGCCGTGCCCGCCCATGACGAGCGGGATTTTGAGTTTGCCAAAAAATATAATTTGCCGATTGTTGAAGTAATCAAAGGCGGGGATATTAAAAAAGAGGCCTACACCGATATTGAGTCAGGTGAAATGATCAATTCAGGAAAGTTCAACGGCTTGCCGGTCAAGGAGTGTATTAAAAAGATTACGGCTTGGCTGGAAAAAGAAGGATTGGGCAAAAAAGCGGTTAATTATCATTTGCGCGATTGGATTTTTTCCCGTCAAAGATATTGGGGCGAACCCATTCCGATGGTTTGTTGCGAAAAGTGTGATTGGCAGCCGGTGGCGGAAAAGGACTTGCCGGTGGTTTTACCAAAAGTTAAAGATTTTATGCCAACCGAAGACGGCGAATCGCCTTTGGCCAAAGCGAGTGATTGGATTAAAACCAAATGCCCTAAGTGCAACGGGCCAGCCAAGCGCGAAACAGATGTGATGCCCAATTGGGCGGGTTCCAATTGGTATTTCATCAGGTATTGCGACCCGAAAAATAATCAAGAATTGGTTGGCCAAGACAAAGCCAAATATTGGCTGCCGGTGGATTGGTATAATGGCGGTATGGAGCATGTTACGTTACATTTGCTTTATTCCCGTTTTGTCTACAAGTTTTTGTACGACATCGGCGCCGTGCCCAAAGAATGCGGAACTGAACCCTATCGGAAGCGGACAGCCCAAGGCATGGTTCTGGGCGAAGGCGGGATCAAGATGTCCAAATCCAAAGGCAATGTGATCAATCCGGATGAGTATGTCAAACAATATGGCGCTGATACGGTCCGACTCTATGAAATGTTTATGGGCCCGTTTGACCAAGCGATTCCTTGGGATACCAAAGGCGTGATTGGCGTGAGAAGGTTTTTGGACAAGGTCTGGGTATTAGCCGAAACGGCAGGCAAAGAAAAAAACAAAGAGTTGGAAAGATTATTGCATAAAACTATTAAGAAGGTCTCCAATGACATTGAAACCATGGATTTCAACACGGCGGTTTCCCAGATGATGATTTTTGTCAATCAAGCCAAAGAAATAAACCAAGAGATTTTAGAAAAGTTTTTAATCATCTTGGCGCCGTTTGCCCCGCATTTGGCTGAAGAGCTGTGGGAGAAATTAGGCAACAAAGATTCAATCTTCAAAGAAAAATGGCCGGAGTATGACAAGAAATTAGTTAAGGACGAAACCATTTCTTTGGTAATTCAGATTAACGGCAAATTGCGCGACAATTTGGCCGTACCGGCGGATATTACCGAAAAAGAAGCCACTAACCAAGCGCTGGCCAGTGAAAAAATTCAGAAGTTTTTGGTTGGCCAAAAGCCTAAAAAAATTATTTTTGTCAAAGGTAAACTTATAAATATTGTTATCTAAAGAGTAGTCATTGCGAGCCTACTTTTTAGGTTGTCATTCTGGAGCGAGCGTAGCGAGCGATAGAATCCCCTGGCTGTTTGTAATTACTGTCAGCCGGGGGATCCTATCGGTCCCCGCCCTGGGCGGGTCCCTCCAGGATGACAACTTTATTTAGTGAATTAATGTCTTCTTATCAAATTAAACAATTTTGTTCTCTCCACCATATTAAGCCCCGGCGGGAGCAGGGGCAGAATTTTTTGATTGACAAAAATATCCTGGCCAAGATTGTTGAGACAGCTGGATTGAAAAAAGACGACGTGGTTTTGGAAGTCGGCGCCGGGTTGGGCGTTTTAACCAAAGAATTGGCCAGCCGGGCCAAAAAAGTCATCGCCATAGAGCAAGACAAAAAGCTTTTCGCGGTTTTGGAAAAAGAGTTGGCGGGGTTCAAGAATGTAGAATTGATCAATCAGGATGTTTTTAAGGTTGATTTCACGGATTTAAAGGATTTCAAGATCGTGTCCAATCTGCCCTACAACATCACTTCTCTTTTTTTAAGGCATTTTTTAAGCCAGTCCGCCAGCCGGCGGACCCAGCCGAACGAGATGGTTTTATTGGTCCAGAAAGAAGTGGCTAAAAGAATCATTGCCCGCCCGCCTCAGATGTCTCTTTTGGCCGTTTCGGTTCAGTATTATGGCCAGCCGAAGATCATCAGTATGGTCAAAAACAACAGTTTTTGGCCAATTCCGGCAGTGGATAGCGCCATTTTGAAAATTAGCAATATTAAAAAGATTAATCCGTCAGCTGGCGGAGAGGATAAAGAGTTTTTTAAGTTGGTCAAAATCGGTTTTGCCAATAAACGTAAGCAGTTGCCGAACAATTTGGCCAATGGTTTTGGCTTAACCAAGCCAAAATCCGTTGATTGGTTGGTAAAAGCCGGCTTTAATCCGAAAATCCGGGCCCAAGAACTGTCAATAGATGATTGGTTGACTTTATTTCTATCTCGTGATACCTTAAGATGTTAAGATTGTTCTTTTGATTTTTAATTTTAGAAGGAGGAATGATATGTGGAAGGAATGCCAGTATAATCAAAAACTTGGTAATTTTACCATTTTTACGGACCTGATTACTGGAGAAAAAGATGATAAACGGGTCTTTTTTGAGCGTTTTTTTCCCAGTTTAAGGAAAAAAATTCTCCTAAGGCCTCTTTCCGGTAATCCTGATCAGGATTTTTTCATTGGTTTTTCCAATGGTGCCCAATGCAAATACAATACAGATTTAAGAACAGTCGGACAGGGGCCTTTTTACATGATTGCAGATTCGCGGTATTTTTTCTTGATCGCTAAGACGTCAATAAAATTAAAGGTTCTTGGCTATCATCGCTGGCCACGCCGGAAATATCCGATTTTTTGAACTATTTAAACCCCATAAACCATTAATTGGTTTATGGGGGCTTTTTTATTTATACACACCTTACTTTTTGTTTTTGTTTGTGTTATAATAAACCTTGATTTGGGCTGTTGATTTCCCTTAGTGTTTAATTATCCTAAAATAAATATATAATGGCCGAAGAAGAGTTTATGCCAACAGCGCCTCAACCGCCAATAGAACCCAAGCCGGCTTTGACTTTTCGGGCTAGATTACTGTTTGTTTTGGTGGCCGTAATCGGCTTGGGCAGTTTGGTTTGGGGCGGCTGGCGGATGGGCCAGAATATGAAAGCGCCGTTTTTGCCTAAAGGCAATGCTAATACCGGCGCGGAAATCAGCCAATTAATCATTTTACAAGGCAAAGATACTGATGAAGATGGCCTGTCCGATTATGATGAGACCTATGTTTACAAAACCAGTCCTTACCTGAAAGATACTGATTCTGACGGGTTTGATGACAAAACGGAAATAAGCACCGGCAACGACCCGAACTGCCCGGCTGGCGCTAATTGCGGACTGCCCGATGTCAACACTAACGCCTCAACGACCGGACCGGCCATGCCAGACACTTCCGGTTTGAACCAAATTTTGAGCGGCTCTTTGACCGCTGACCAAATCAGGGCCTTGATGATTGAGTCCGGCGTGGCCAAAGAGGAATTGGACAAGATTGACGACCAGACATTAATCGCGCTTTACCAGCAGGCCTTGGCCGAGCAGGCCAGCAGTCAAAATGCCAATACTAACACTAACAGCGATAATTTGACGGACTTAAAAAATCTGTCCGCCAGCGAAGTTCGGGATTTATTGGTTAAGCAGGGAGCGAATAAGGCGGAATTGGACAAGATTGACGATGCGACTTTATTGAAAAATTGGCAGGATATTCTGGCGGAGGAAGAAAGTAATACAAATCAATAATTAATTTTGTCATTCCCGCTCCGCCGGTTGGCGGAAGCGGGAATCCAGTTAACAAGAAAGGCCTGTGATTTAAAGTGGATTCCCGCCTACGCGGGAATGACAGGGGTATAAAAATGTTAAATAAAACTAAAATAAAAAAACAGCTAACCAAAGTAATTTTCGGCTTGGCGGTTTTGGGATTGGTGGTTTTTCCTTTGATTTTCATTTTGATTAAATCCGTGCGAGCCATACCGGTAGAAGATATGACAGCAGCTGCATTGTTAGAGGAAGCCAATATTCAAATGTATGAGTATACATTGGAAGAAAAAAAGGAATTGGGGTTTGAGGGGACGCAAACTAAAATAACTTTATGGAAAAAAATATGGGATCAAGCCAAGGAGAAATTAAGGATAGCCGGCGCCGTGGCTTTTAAGTCCGCCTTGCGTTATTTTTTGAACACTCTTGCCTATGATACTGCCACCTGGCTGGCTTCGGGCGGCGAAGGCCAACAACCCATGTTTGAGACCAAGGGTTGGGGCGAATATTTGAAAGACGTAGGCGATCAAGCGGCCGGTAAATTCATAGAAGAATTAGGCCAAACTAGTCAATGTAAATGGATATCCGGGTCGGAAAGCGTGCCGGCTTTTTGGCAGGAACACGGTGATAACGCTTGCGAAGAAAGAGGTTTAACTAAATCTTCTAGCACTGATAATTGCGTTTGTAGCGGAAGTTCAACTTTGAAACTTAATCTTTGTCAACCCAATCTCAATGTTCAAATGAGGATTGGTTTGGGCTTAGAGCGGCAAGAGAAACCTGGAGCGCCGACTTGCACCTGGTCGCAGATGAAAGAGAATTGGGAAGAAGAATTAAATGATCCAAACTTTTTAAATAAATTTCAGGCCTCTCTAAATCCTTGGGAAAACGATGTCGGGATTGCTTGGTCTTTGCAAACCGGCTTGCTGGCCAGAAAAGAAGAAGCAAAATCCGAGGAACAATTAAATCGGCTTGATGAACAAGCCGCCGGCGGCTTTAAGGCAATATGGAATGCGATTTCCGGAACAAAAAAATCTCCGGAAGGAATCACTCAGAATTGGGCGCAAAATATGGTAGATAAAGCAACCAGCGCTGATGAAAAATATACCGACAGCGCCGTGGCTGATGCCATTAGCACTTTTACTAACACCTTGATTGGTAAATTATCCCAAAGATTATTAAAAGAAGGCTTGGCTTTGCTGCATGGCGATAGCGGGGAAGAATATGAATACACCAGCCAGTTTGGTGGTGGCTATGGCAGTGGCAGCGGGCTGTATAGCTATGAGGGCGAGGCCGGGTATAGCGGAGTGGCCGCGGCCCAAATGCGTTTTGCCGACTTTTTGGAAGCCGGTTTTGTGACTGGCGGGCCTTATGAGGTTTTACAGCAATTAGTGATGTGTTCTGACCCCAATAATCCCGGCCCGACAGAATGCGTCATTGATGAAAGATTCAGGCATGCCATAGAAAACAAAACTCAAGTCGGGAATTTGGACCCGGACATTATGCAACGGCCTTTTGGCGTTAGCAGTCGGCGATCAGATACGGGTGAGGTTTTGGAACCGAGCTACAAGGAAGGATTTCCCTTGCGCAGTTTGATTATTTTGAGAAAATACCGAATTATCCCGGTCGGTTGGGAATTGGCCGCCCAATACATCAGCCATTTTGACGATAAGATTCATAATTTAGGCGAATTGGTCCGGTTAAGCAAAGACCCAACATCGGTTTTTTCCGGCTTGATTGAGCCCGATTGGGTTTTGAAGGCGCCGGAAAATTACTGCCGACGCCAAGGCCCGGGTCCGGTAGTTAGCTCAATTGATATTACCGGTGGCAATGACCAAAATCAGGACGGCGATTACGAAGAAGCTGAAGATGTCCCGCCTTTAATTGACCTTTATCGCGATGATTATTGCGCTGACGAGCAGTCCTGCATTGTGGAAAACGACGACGGCTCCTGCCGGTTTTATGGCTATTGCACGGAAGAAAAAAGGGTTTGGAATTTTGGCGCGGATAATTGCCAGAAAAACTTCAATACCTGCCAGACCTTTGCCAGCCGGACCGGCGCCACCGCCTCTTATTTGAAAAATTCACTGGCCTATAATGGCTGTAATGTTGATAATGTCGGCTGTTGGTGGTTTTGTCAGGACTATGACGCCGTGGCCAATGCTTGGGCCTGCGCCAGCCCGGGCAAGAGTTACAAAAAATGTCTTACGCCCGGCGGCTGTACGATTGAAAGACAATGCGATATTCCTTTGAATGGCAATCAATGTAATGCCGAACAAGACGGTACTTTGCTGGTCAGCGCCATTGCTTGCAACCGTTCTTGGATTAAAAGCAATAATAAGGAAGTTTGCGAATTGGTGGTTTGGGGCCAAATCCCTTACGGCGCCACTCAAGTAACCGTGCCGGCTTGTTCTACTGCGGAAAATTTGCTAAAGAACGGCGGTTTTGAAGACGGCACCGGCTATGATGCTTCTAATTGGGATGAAGAGAGCAATAAAACGACCAACAAACAACAGAATAATAACGCTTATCAGCGCCGAATCAAAAAATCCGAGGCCCGGGCCGGCAGTTATGTTTTGGAATCATACGTGGCTGACGCTACCACCCAGTTAATCACCACCGCCTCGCCAATAGTCGTCGGTGTCGGTGAATATATTATTTCCGGCTGGGTTTATAACAACTTGAATGGCGGTCAGCCTTTTCTTAAAATAGTAATGGGCAATCTTTCGCCTTCGCTTGACTGCAGCGGCTTGCCGGCCAATGGTTCCAAGCAATGGTCGCAGTTCTTCTGCCGGGTTTTTATTTCTCAAAACGAGCTTAATTTGACGGCCAACGCCGGCTTGAAAGTTCAGTTGATTGTTCAAAATAAAGGCAATAACAAATTGAACGGCACGCTTTGGTTTGACGATGTTAAATTGCAGGAAAATTGTCTCGGGCAGGCCGTGACGATTTACAATGGCAACAAACCTCAAGATTATACCGACCCCAATGACAACAATGACATTTATTTTGACGCTCAAGCCGAGACCTGTCCGGCCACGGCCAACGGCTGTTCGGAATTAATCCGGACCAAAGCCGGACTGGGCGCTAATTTGTCGGCCAACAGCAGTTTCAGCGAATTTGACGGCACCGCCGGCGATGGCGTGGCCGATAAGGTGGCGGGGTGGAATATTTTTCCGGAGGTAGACCTGTTTATCAGCAATGAATCAATGTTCGGCCAGACCGCGGTTAAGGTGACAGCTACATCAAACCCGACAGCTGGTTTGACGCAGGATATTAATTTGGGGACTTCGCCAACCGGCCGGGTTTTCACTTTGTCTTTTTGGGCCAAATTACCGGCTGGTGGAAGTTCGCAAGAATTGAGGTTTTATATGCAAGAGGATTGGCAGGGCGAACCAGCCGACGATGGCAATGATTGCGATTCTGACCATCATTTTGCCGAAGGCGCGATTGGCGACGCTGTTAAGATCGTTACTGGCGAATGGCAGAGATTTTCCACCACCGCGGTTATCAAGGATCCGGGTAATCCTGGTTATCGCTATTGTTCCGACAATATGATGAGGATTAATATTTTTGCCGATGCCGAAGTGTTGATTGACGGCGTGCAGTTGGAAGAATTAAGCCAAGGCCAGATTGAGAACGGGGAAAACCTGACTGATTACAAAGATTATGGTTCAATTAATCAGGTTTATTTGAAAAAACCGCCGGAATATTATGGTTGCCGGGGTTACACGGCCAGCCGGCCTCCTAATTCCAGCGTTGGCGGTGGCATTGACCCGGCCAGCTGTTCCCAATTCGCCCAGGTTTGTTTTGAAGATGAAATAAGTTGCCAATGGTATACGCCCCTTAACGGCGATCCCAAAGTGCCGGGCGTGGCTAAATATCCCGATGATTTCTGTCCGGCTGAATGCGCCGGCTATCAGGCCTACAAGCAGGAGCCGACTTTCTTTGAGCGCCAAGGCGAGTTTCCTTTGTATTTTATTCCCCAAACCGCCAAGAAATGTTCGGCCCAGCAGGCCGGTTGCGATGAATTCACCAACTTGGACGAAGTGGCCAAGGGCGGTGAAGGCCGAGAGTATTACACGGAAATCAGGCAATGCCAGAAACCGGGCGGTGATTGCAATACTTACTACACTTGGATTGGCAGCGATGTTAACGGTTATCAACTGCAGGTTTACCAGTTAAAAAAGAGCAATGTTGGCGGCGCGCCTTGCGCTTATGTTGAATATAACGAGCAAGGCCAGCCGATTTGTCTTGATAACAAAGATAAATCCGGCCAATGCGCGCCCGACGAGGTTTTGACCAATCCTGACTGCCGAGAATTTTATGACACTAATGGCAATATAAGTTATCAGCGTTTTTCCCGCACCATCACTTGTTCTGACGACTGCCACCCTTACCGCAAGACCGTGGCTGATGAGAATAATTGTGATAGCAGCGGCGGTTGGTGGAATAGCAATAATGAATGTATTTATTATGCCATTCCCAACCAAGGCATCAAGTGTTCGGCTTCGTCAGCCGGTTGCCGGGCTTACACCGGCAATGCCGGCAAGAACATCATGAATGTTTTGTTTGACGCTTTTGAAGACGGCACTGATCAAAATTGGGGAAAATATCCCTACAGCGCCAAAGCGGAAACCAGCAACAGCAATGAATCAATTTCCGTCGGCGGCCATTCTTTAAAAATAACCACCAACACCAGAAAAGACCTGAATAATTCGGTTAATTTCAACCGCGGTTATTTATTGGAATTTTGGGCCAAAGACGGAGAAAAAGACGGAGATGTTTTAATAACGCCGGTTTTGGCGCCGTTGTATGCCGACTGGAATTTGGCGCCACTCAAGAGCCCGCCGCTTAATTATGAATTCGGAGAAGTAAAATTGACTGACCAATGGCGGTATTATCAAGTCGGCCCGGTTTTCACCGATTGGCAGTTTGCCAATGAAGGCGATATTGATAAGGCCAAGCCCTATTTGGCTTTCTTCTCTGAAAACAAGAGCTATTATTTGGATAACATTGTTCTTAAAGAAGTGACTGACAGTATTTTCGCCATCAGAGATTCTTGGCAGACGCCGATTGCCTGTGACAACAATTATTTTGACGCTAATGGGTTCGTCTGTGGTGGCACGGCCAGCGCTCCTAAACGCTGTACCGGCCCGGAATCTGAATCTGAGTCTGTTCCGGCCATGCTCGGTTGCGAAAGTTATCGTGATAGCAATAATCAGACTTTGTATCTCAAATCCTTCGATCATCTTTGCCGGGAAGAAGCGGTCGGTTGCGAAGCGTTTATTGATACCTATAATTCCACCCCGCCGTTTGAAAAAATTTACCAGCCGGGCGATGCCAGCGCCGTTACCGTGCCGGCGGATAGAACAATTTTGTTGGTCAATGATCCCAAGAAAACCTGCGATGCGGAAAACAAGGGCTGTCTGGGCTTGGGTAGGCCGACTATGGACCAGAATGACAAAGTCGCTTCCTATCAAACGGTTTATCTCAAAAACAACCCTGACAAGTACGACAGCATTATGTGTTTGGCCCTGGAAGTCGGTTGCGAGGAATATACTTCCGGCAACAGCAGCGCCTACTTCAAAGATCCGGGCGTCAAGGTTTGCGATTACAAGGCTGTCGGCAACATCAGCCAAAAGCAATGGTACAAGCGAGGCACGACAGAGCTTTGCCCGATGGCGACTTCGCAATTAGGCATTGAATATCCAACCAACAATCCGGCTGGCGACGGCTGGGCGGGCATTTGTCCGGCCAATCAGAGCGGTTGTAGCGAGTTCATTGACCCCATCAGCCCTTATGCCAAGAATTTGATTTTCAACGGCAATTTTGAACAGCGGACCGGTAACAAGCCGGATGGTTGGGACAAAATTTCAAGCATTAACAATTTACCAGGCGGCGCTGTAGCCGGTTCCCAATCCAATATTCTTTTTGAGCCCAATACTCTTTACACTCTTTCTTTCTCCGCTGAACAGATAAAACCGGGAAGCAAGGCGATTGTTATTTTGCAAAATTGTTCAACCGCCTCGGCCGGCGTCAATTCTCCTGATGGTTCAATGATTATTGAAAGAGATAAAAAAAACAACGGATTGTATGCTTTGTCTTTAATGGCTAGAGCCAGTGATGATTTAAAGTCATATGAGTATAGCGGTCGATTTTATTCAGCGAGTCTGGAGAGTTGCGAAAAGTTGGTTTTCGGTTCTGAACCGACTGGCTCCGACTATTGGTTTGACGATATTTCTTTGCGGAAAACCGGCGTCTATTACAAAATCAATGATTCAAAAATCAATCGGACCGCCTGCAATGGCCAGGTTGATTTCAACAAGGGTTGCGTCTTGTTCAATGACCGCGGCGCCATCAATTGGCAGCAGGGCGAGGGCAACAACAAGTATCTGGTTTTTGACGCTGACCAGAGCCCGGCCGTTAACGGCGCGCCCAAGGCCAAGTGCGACAATAATCTTAATGATAATTATTCCGAGGCCTGCGATTCTAATGCTTTGCTTAAGGTTACCCCTGACCGCGTCTGCGACGAATGGCTCTATTGCCAAAGCTCGATGGCGACCATTAACCAGCAAGGCGAAAAGGAAAATATGTGCTTTGATATCGGTTTGTGCAATTCGATTGACGAGCAGGGCAAATGCGACAACATGCCCTTGGTCAAGCCGAACGGCAACGGTAATCAGACTTATCGCGAAGGAACAGTCAGCCAACTTAAAAATCTTTCCGGTTTCTCCAAAGTCGGCTTTGACTGGGGCAATAATGAGAAAATAGATGGTTTTTATCCGATTGACCAAATGTCGCAAGCCGGCAATTTGGCCAAAGTCATCAATGGTGATTTTGAATCCGCCAGCATTGTCACTCGTCCCAGCGGCTGGGATCAGGAGGAGGATATTTATGAAACCAAGCAGGTTAATGAACTTTTGGGTTGGAGCAATGATTACTTTAAGATCGTTGACGATCCGATTGAAGCCAGAGACGAAGGCGTTTGCTATAAATCAATTAACCCTTGTCTGGCGCCGGAAGGCCGGAATTTCTTGAAGGTTAACAGTGTTTATCGGGCCACTTCGGATTTCGTTAATGTTTATCCCGGCACCGAATATGTCATTTCCGCCTATATCAACAGCCGCGCTTTGTCAGAGGGCACGGCTGGCATTTTGATTTTGGAGTATGGCAAACAAATTGAAATGCCCGATTTAACGTCTCCGCCGACTTATTCCCAGACCACATCCAGCGGAAAAATTATAGGCGTCGGTCAAGTTTCTCTGAGTGAAGAATCAGGCTATTGCATCAACAGTACTTTAGACAGTATTATTAAAGGTTATCAGAAAGACGAAATCCTCAAAAACGCCAGATGCGAAACCAATTATGATTGCGACGCCGGAATGATTTGCCAGACCTGGGATAATATTATTCCTTTCCTGCCGTCATTTACCGAAGCTGGCCAGGATTGGAGCTTTAAGATTTCCAAGTTCACCACCAGCGATACAACTACCCGGGTTAAATTAAAATTATTGAATTATGCCGAAGGAACAGAAAAAGATACCGGTAAATTGATTAATCAGGCCGCCGGCAGTTCTTATTTCGACGATGTTCAAATCAGGCCAGCTTTGCAGACGCAAGATATTTTAGATGAAAATGCGCCAGCGCCGGAATGTTGGTTGGATAATATTTATGATAATCCTGTCGGATGTGGCAAGTGTGATGACCCTGATGGCGATGGCATTGGTATTTGTGAGAATAATGGAAAGGAATGCAAAGTGCTTGGTTACGGCAAGTGTGATGACCCTGATGGCGATGGCAAGGGAAAATGCTCCAATTATCCTGACAGGGATTGCAAGGTCCCGCCGGTCTGGCAGACCACTTCTTCCTGTCGTCTGTACCCGGCCACTGACTCTATGTCCTGCGCTTACACTGATGAACAAGGTGCTAAGAACAAGGGTTGGCGTGGGTATTGCCTGGAATATGACCGGGCTCCCGGCAAAACCGATACCTGCCTCTTGTGGTGGCCGGTAGATATTATTCGAGGCGAGTCCTGGGGGCCGGAATTCGGTTATAACAACCGTTATCCGCTGTATTATTGCTTGGCGGCCGAGAAAAGTTCGCCTGACGGCAAATGCGCCGATAACACCATTAGCACCCAATTTGCCCGTTATCCGCATCTTTGCCCGACCAAGGGCGCGCACGATTGCGCTTCCTGCGCTTTGGGAGAGAATGGCTATACGGTTGTTGAATTTGAAGATGGCATTACGGATAAAGGCAATCAAACTGAATGGGGAAAAGATCCTCTTGAACCCAGCCGTTATGATTTAAGCGTTACTTTGGGGACTCGTTCCGGCTGGGACGGCATTGAAGTTTCCGTCAGTAACAACCCTAACGGGCCATGGATTCCTTTGGGCAAAGCGTATGGCGGTTATGAGTTTTCGATGTATCAACAATATGCGGGTTCTAACTGTAATGGCGACAAAACTTGCATGAAAACAACAGGCCAAACACCCAGTAATATGATACGGATTAATAAGGACGGTCGAGCTTGTCAGTTGGGCGGGAATTGCTGTAAAGACGGTAAGGAGTGTCAAGCTAATAGGTGGTACACCCAATGGTCGGAAGAATTGTGGAAATTATGGGGGAAAGAAGAAAAATTTAGAATTTTTTATCCGGTCAATACTAACGAATTTAATCCTTCGAAAAGCCAATCAGATGGAAATTCCTTGGATCGTTGTATGTGTACTAGCGTTTCCGAATGGACTCCGCTTAAAGACGTTTATCAAGAATATGTCAGTAATTTGACTTATAAGTTTGATTTCTTCGGCACTGATGCTGAAGGCGGGACTTTCCGATATGTTAAAGTAGATACGATTAAAGCCGGATATGAAGATTCAACCAGGAAGGGCCGTTGGGATATTTCCAGCGGGTCGGAGATTATAACCATCAAGGCGCTTAACAGTTCGCCGGCTTGCTTATGGATTAGTCAGGTAGTGACATCGGAAAGCAATCAAAAGGCCTGGTTGAGCCGAGTCAATCAAGGTAATAATTATACGGCTAGGAACAAGAACGGCGCTGATAATTGGAATGCCGATGATTATCTGGTGGCCACTCATTTCTACAGTGACGATTGGCCGCCGTTTGGTGGCATTATTCCACCCGAGCCAGTTGATAACCCAACGCTTTGGGATTCCCGAAAAGACATTTATTACAATTATCCCCTTTACTCCGAAGCCCCTGATACGGTTGGCTATCAATCGCCTTATCAGGCTCGTGCCGGTAGGCCGTATTCTATAGAACGGCCCGGTGATATCCCAAGCAATCAGGGGATAATAAGCGGAGGAAGTATTACTCAGTTAATTCCGGCCGGAGGCGTTTATGTCTTGAAACGGCTTTTCGCCGAAAGTTACGGCACTTGGCAGTGGGGCGGGACCATTGGTCGATGTGTGGGCGGAAGCAAGACGATCGGCATGCCGCCGATTGGTCAAGGCGAAACAGGAGAAGAATGTGAAGTAGATGATTGTCCGGACGGTAGTTGTTTATCTTCTTCCCGTTGCACTTTGCAGGATGCTCGCTGCGAAGTTGATAACCAATGTGCTGGCAATGGAATATGCATTGCTGTTCAATTGATAGGCGGAGCAGCCAAAGAAGCCAAGTGTACAGGCGGATCTGATGACGGCAAGCTTTGTTGCCCTCGCGAGTGGGGGGTTTGCGGTTATAAACAGTCAGACAGCGGTATTTATGCCGGGTTTTGCAATTTTAGTCGTACCAGCTGTCAGACCGAGTGCGATAAAGCGGATTACTGCGATGAAGCTACAAAAACATGCATCAGTGGTTCAAAAGAAACTTTAGGTAAATCGTGTTGTCCACCTGTTTCAACCGGGTTTGGGTTTCCTGGTAGTCAAGGCGAAAAACCTGACCGATGCGTTGGTCTGGCGATTTTACAGTGCGACGGGAAAGATGAAGGCAAGACTTGCGTTCAGGACGATTGTCCTTCCGGCACTTGCAATTTTGCTGAACGGCGTTATTATGTTTCTTCTAAATATTTGTGGGGGCCGCCAAAAATAATTTGTCCGCCGGTAAATGGGAAATATGAGCGTCCGCTTTATGATGCCAGCAAAAAAGACGATTATTGCGGTATTCCTCCGCAAGTTGGCAATGTTAAAGTCAATGGCAAAAAAAACTTGGATGAGTCGGTGGTTTTAATCGAAGGCGGGTTTGCCACTTTGACCTTTACCAGCCATGTTGATAAGGATCAACTGCCGATTACCGGCTACAAGCTTGATTGGGGCGATGGCAATGTAACTTCAGCGTCCGGCATCAGCATTAATCAAAATCCCAGCGCCAGCAATCCCCACACTTTTTATCATTATTATGGTTATTGGGATATTAAAAGCGCGGCTGATTCAGATTGTAAAATTTGTGAAGATTTTGAATCCGAGGATTCATTGGGCACTGATTGGTGCAAAAATAACGGTTTAACAGGCGTTAATATCTGCAAAATTTCGCCTCGGGTTCAAATTACCGATAATTGGGGTTGGTGTACTAACACTAAGGTTGATGAAAAAAGTAAGCAAGGGCCATGTGTGGAAAATAAGGATAGTGGCGATGGTTATGAAAGATTTAAGGGGCAGATTTATGTGGCGGAAAAATAAATTGTATGGTCGAGGAAGATAATAAATATGAAGATATTGATGAACGATTGCAGAATCGGTTGGATGAGGTGCGGAATAAAGCCCGGGCTGGCCGGAGAGAAGCGCCTTTGGGTCGCGTGAGTACTAAAGTCGCGGCTAAAGCGGGCAAGATGGCCAGGAAAAAAACGGCCGAAGGCGGGAATAACATTTTTTATGTTTTGCTGTTGGTCGCTTTGGCTTTGGACTTGATAGAATGGCTGGATATGGGCACCTTCACCACTTTGGTCAACATCGGCGCCTATATCATCGTCGCGGTCGGCGGATTCGTTACTTGGTTTATTAAGAGCGGGGGCGGAGATAAGTTAAGCATTTTTAACTTATTAAAAGGCCAGCTGTGGAAGTATTTGGTGGCGCCGATTCTGGAATGGGTGCCGATTATCAACATTTTGCCTTTTTGGACCGGCACCGCGCTGATGCTCTGGTGGAAGTTCAGCCAAGCCAAGAAGAAAATGCTATCTGAAGAAACTAATAATGAATCCGCCCAATCCGCCCAAGGCGGAGAGTCGGAAATTATGGAAGGAGAATATGCTTAAGATATTTAAACAAAAAAGCAAAAGCAAATGGCTCGTTCTAGGAACGGTGGTTTTGGGTTTGGGGTTGTTTTTTAATGTACATTATGCTCGAGCTAATTGGCTAACTGACCTGCTAGGATTGGGTGCCGAAGGAGTTGGTTATGGTCTCTATTTGATTCTTGGCGCCGTTATTCAGGGTGTCGCTTATTTTATAGGTCATCTTCTAGTGGCGATTACCGATATATTGTTTTCTGTAGCTCAGTATGACAAATTTGTTGACAACAATGTTGTTTTAACTGGTTGGCCAGTGATTAGGGACTTCTGCAATATGTTTTTTATTTTGATTTTATTGGTGATTGCTTTTGCCACGATTTTGCGAGTTGAAAACTACGGGATTAAGCGGCTGTTGCCTAAATTGGTGATTATGGCCGTGCTGATTAATTTTTCTAAAACCATCTGCGGATTGCTGATTGATTTTTCGCAGATTATTATGTTGACTTTGATAAATAGCGTTGGCAATGCCGCCGGCAATTTATATGAGGCCTTTGGTATTGGTAAAATTTGGGAGATTCAATCTATTGTTAGTGGTGATGTTTTTACGGATAAAAGTATTACTGGTATATCTCTTTTTAGTTCTTTGTTGTTAGGATTAGTTATTTTGATAATAGCGGGAATAGTTATTAGTATTTATACCATTATTTTGGCTTTCAGAATTGTCGCTTTTTGGATTTTGATTATTTTATCGCCCTTGGCTTTTATTGCTTCAACTTTACCTGGTTTATCGGGAAGAGTTTTTTCTCCGTGGTTAAGTCAATTTACCAATTATTTGATTGTCGGTCCGGTGATGGCTTTTTTCTTATGGTTAGCTTTATCTACAGTAGGGCAAGTTAAGTCAACTTTTGAATATGCTGATTTTGAATATCAAGATCCTCAGACGCAAACAGGAGCTAAAGAGGTAAGTGCTTTTTTGACTAAAGCCGGTTCAAAAGATAATTTAATTAAATTTATCGTCAGCACCTGTTTATTACTCGGCGGCCTGATGGCGGCCCAGCAGTTGGGCGTGGCCGGAAGCAAGGCGGCCGGTAGCGCGCTGGCATATATCCAACGAGGCGGTTGGGCAGGCAAGAAAGCCGGGGAGTTTCTCCAAGGTTTTCGCGATGCCAGAAAAAGGAAGATTGCCGCCGCTGGCGGGCCAAAAGCCCAACGAATGGGTGGCCGGCTGTTTGGCGCGGTTTCTGGTACTCAGCGTTTGCTTGCTACCCCACTTCGCGGAGCGGTTGGCGCGGCCAAGACCGCGCCGGGGGTTAAGTGGGGTCTTGGTAAAGTTGACCAATGGAAACAAGGATATCGTTCTTGGGTTAAGGATAGGCAAGATGCAAGGATAAAGAAAATGAAAGACCGCCAAACCCTGCTTGATGCCGAACGGACCGGAATCTACAAGAAGAAAGAGCTTTTACAATATGAATTTGATGGCGTTGATGAGGGGAAGTATTATAAAAAAGAAGATTGGGCTGGAGATCGGCCTAAGGATAAAGCTAAAGAAGCCGGCAGTTTTAAAAAAATGGGCGACGGCAAATATTACGCCAAAGGCGATTTTGATTCTAAAGGCGCTCTTAAAAAAGACGCCCAGCCGTTATTTGAGGCCGAAGAGTATGACAAAGGAGAATATGTTTACGATAAAGAGCTTGACAAGTATTACCGGAAAAATGATTGGAATGAAAAAAAGAATAAACCTGAAGAGGGCGCAAAAGAATTGGCGACTTGGGATAAAGAGTATGGCTATAAAGATGGGAAGTATTACGATAAAGAGGATTGGGATGAAAAGGATAAAAAACCAAAAGACAAAGCCAAAGAAAAAGGCGAAGCCGAGCCAATTGGTTATTGGGGGAAGGTGGCGCAATCAATGTGGGCGCAGGTTGACAAGGGCTCGTCATTAGCCATTGCTTTCCGAAACAGCGAGCAGAACAATCGCGCTGGGATTGAACAGAAGAAAATGGAGCATTTGGATAAGGCCCAATTGGCCAACATCATGGGCGACGCTTCCACTTCCAACGACCAGCGCATTGCCACGGCGATTATTCTGGCCATTCAAAAAGGCTTCCAGGACGCTGGCCAAGTGGCTTTGGCCAAAAATGTGATTGCCGGCAACGCGCCTTTGTTAAAACAATTTAATGAAGGAATGAACAAAGGCCAGGCTCACCTTAATTTTGATTTTGACAAAGACAAGGACAAGGATTTGTTCGATAAATTAGTCGCTAGGGGCGAGTTGGATACCTCCAAGCAAGAATCCGAGGCCTACAAGGACGAAAAATTCCTCAAGGCAATGAAGGGCGCGCTGGGCAAGGAATTTGCCGAGAAAATCGTTTCCGCTTCCAAACAAAGCGCTGACCACCGCGACAAGGTGATGAACGGCTTAGAGAAGATTTTTGATAAAAAGAGCGGACTTGACCCTAAAGATATCCCCATTGAAAGAAAGATTTTCGCGCAAATCAGCGGGGACCTAAGAAAGGCGTTGTGGGATTATCAAAAAGGAAGCGTTAATGAAGAAGCCGTCGCCGAATTGGTTAAGTCGGCCAAACCGGAACATTATGGCAAGATTGACGCCAAGATATTGAAAGACGATGAAGGATTGCTTAAAATTGTCGCTGAAAATTCCACCTATGGCCAATTGAGAAGCGTCCACCGCAAAGGCGAAGCGCCGGATTTGGCCAGGGCGGTTATTGAGAAAATCAATGAGATATTCAAAAAAGAGGAAGCAACGTTTAAAGGTTTTAAGGCAAGAGAAAAAAAAGGAGAAACTTTAACCGCTGATGAAGAAAAGACGAAAAAGAGATTGGAAAATATGGAGAAAATCATTGGCGATGATGAGTTAGGCAGTTATTTAGCTTAATCAAATGAATAATTTACAGCAAAAAATCAATCAGTTGCCGGCGAAAGTCAAGGAATACGTGGCTTCGGTTGTTTCCACTGACGTCAATATGGAAATAACCGGCCAGTTTGATGTTCCGGCCGGCAAGTTGGCCGATTTGACCAATCTGCAAACCCGAGTTTTTGTCAAAGAAGCGCCTTTGGCTGATTTTGTTAAATTGTTGCAATCCGAAATCGGCTTGGCCCCGGAAACGGCTAAATCATTGGCTTTGCAGATTGTCGGCCGGAAGTTTTTGATGGTTGACGAATATTTTCAAGACCTGGCTTCGAAATTAATTAAGGATTTGGGCGGGAATCCGGTTGACTTCCAAGCAGATCTGGCCAAGCAAAAAGAAGCTCTGAAAAAAGAGCTGGTTGAAGAAGCTACGGCTTTGGAGGCGGAAAAAGCGGAAGCTGTTGCTGGGCCAGTGGTTGCTCCTTTGCCTGAAGAAGAACCGGTCGTGCCGGTTACGCCAGCTGAAGAAAAAGCCAATCTGGAAAATCTCTTCAAAAATAATTTATCTATGATCTTGTCGGCCGATGCCAAGGAAAACGAATTCGTGGAAGATTTGGATTTGGAAATCATCGGCTTTTTGATTGATGACGACAAGTTCAAAAACTATTTGGAAGCGGCTTTGGTTAACAGTGAAGAATTATTAACCAGCCAGCCATTAATCATTGATGGAAAAAATGTCCAGCCGACAACTGCCAATTGGCTGAAGGATTTTTTGAAAAATTCTGTCGGAGATGATTTTAATTTGAACTTGACCGAATATTGGACAAAGAGCGGTAATATTAAAGTTTTGGCTGAAGAGGAAAAGAAAAAATTAAATAATCTTTTTCGCCTTTATTATAACCTCCACTACTGGCCGGATTCGGTAGTCAGTTTGCCGGTTGAGCAATGGCAAATTATTCCTTATGAGCGCGAGGCGGAATTGGCTAAAACAATTTCTCGGCCGATGGTTGAGGAACCGGTGGTTGTGCCGGCTCCGGCGCCGACCTTTCAGGCCGGCGCGGCGCCCGGTTTTCATTTCCACCCTGAAGACGAGGCCGAGGCCGGCAAATTCAAGCCGTCGCCGGCGGTTATTGCTCACCAAATGAATTGGCCGGAGTTGGCTGAAGAAGTAGTTAAGCAGGCCAATCTGGGTTTAACGGATGAAGTTTTGATTAAACGATTAAAAAATATTATTTTACTGAACTTGCGGGATATTCGGGACGTTTTGGAAACTAAAGACGTTTTAATGAGACCGGTCAAGGTCGGCGGTTTGGGATTAGATGAAAATAAGGCCGAAGAAGTTTTAGCGCTGATTAAGAATAAAGGGCAGGCCTTGCCGGAGAAGTTCAAGGAACTGGCTAACAAGAGAGCGCAAACAGAAGCGGAACTGATTGAATCAGCCGAGAAAAAGAAAATGGAAGAATTCCAGCGCCGCCAGAGTGAATTGGCCGAACACATTCGCGTTAACGCGGAAATCACCAAGCAAAAATTAGCCACCCGCCTTGCTGAACCGCAGGCGAGGCAGGCCAAATTGGATGTCAGCCATGAATTAGCCCCACCTGCCCCAGCGCTGTTTAAACAGCCAACCGCTCGGCCTTTTGTCCGTCCGGTCAGCCAGCCAATTGCCCCGCCAGCCAGGAAAGAAATGCCGGTTCGCCCGCCCCAGCCGATTCCGCCAATTGGCGGATTTAGCCCCAAACCCCGGCTTCAGGATGTCCGGACCGCGCCCAAATTAGTCGGGCCCTTGGAAGAATTGAAAAATTTGAATTTAGTTGACTTCCGGCGATTGTCCAATAATCCAATGGCGGCGGCTGACAAAATTAAAGAGCAGATTGATTTGCTGGAGCGCGATTCGTTTGCCAAGCGCTTGGCCGGCATCAAAGCGTGGCGCAACAGCGGGCTCTATCGGCTGTATCTGGATATTGGCCGGCAGGGTATTATTACCGGCCGGTTGGTCAAAGATATTATTGCCGAACGCCAAACGGCCAGCCAACCGACTTTGACCGAAGCCGAGTTTGAAGCGATTATGGACCTAAACAAAAGTTTAAGATTTTAGTTTTATGCAATTTGTGGTGCCTCAATTCATTGATGTGGAAGACAAAATCATCGGGCCCATCAGCACCCGCCAGTTTATCATCATGCTGGCCGGCGGGTTGCTGATGTTTGTTGAATATAAATCAACTGATTTTTCCTTGTTTATCGCCGAGGGCTTGATTACTCTGGCGGTAGTTTTAGTGCTGGGCTTCATTAAAGTCAATGGCCAGCCCTTCCACTATTTTTTGCTCAATTTAATCCAAACTTTCAAACGGCCGAAACTGAAGCTTTGGGACAAAGAATTGGCGGAAAAGGAATTGAGATTTTTATATAAAGCGGAGATTAAAGAAAAAAAACCGGCGGAAGCGCCCGTGCCGCTTAAACGGCCGGCCAGTAATTCCCGTTTGTCGGAATTGTCCCTGATTGTTGATACCGGCGGCGCCTATCAAGGAGAAAAGTGATAATTTTGTTATTTTTGAAAAAACTGGTACAATAATAAAAGCGATAGCTTCTAAAAAATTAAAAATCAAAAATCAAAATGGAAAATGACAATGTAAAATCTAAAAATAATAAAAATTTTTATATTTTTAATATGTCATTTTAATTTTTGATATTTACATTTTACATTTTTATGCCTGCTCAAAAAAATAAAACTCGCAAAATTAAACACTCCACCCAAAAATATCTGGACATCGCGGAAATCAAGGACGATGTCGTGGTTTTTAAGGATGGCACTTTGCGGTCGGTGCTTTTGGTTGCCAGCGTTAATTTCGCCTTGAAGTCGGAAGACGAACAGCAGGCGATTATTCAGGCCTATGTTTCTTTTTTGAATTCTTTTGAGTTCCCCATCCAAATCGTAATCCAGTCGCGCAAGCTGAACATTGAGCCTTACATTGAAAAGTTGCATTTGATAGAGAAAGAACAGACCAATGAATTATTGCGCTTGCAGACCGTTGAGTATCGTCATTACATTTCCGAATTGGTCAAGCTGGGCGAAATTATGAACAAGCGTTTCTATTTGGTGGTGCCCTATAACCCGCTGTCCGACAAGGGCAAGAAGTTTTTCAGCCGGCTTTGGGAATCGTTTCAACCGGCTTTGCTGGTGCGCTTGGAAGAAGAACGATTTCGGAATCGTCGGCGGGAATTGATGCAACGGGCGGAACAGATTATCGGCGGCTTGAACAGCATGGGCTTGCAGGTGGCAATTTTGGACACGCAGGGCTTGATCGAGCTGTATTATAATACCTATAACCCCGAGGTGGCCCAGCAGGAAAAGCTGGCCGAGACCAAGGAAATCAGGCTGGAGGAGTGAATTGATATGTTTGAACCATCAGATATTAAAAATCAAGAGCAGGCGCTGGCCAAAGAGTCGGCGCCAATGCCCGCGCCTAAAAAAATCCAGAAAAAGATTGCCCATCAGCAGGTGGAAGCGGAAAAGCAGATTTTGGAAGAGGAAAAAATCTACCGCCGGGGCACGGTTTCCGTCCGCGATTTAATTGCGCCGGCGGCTTTGGAAGTCCAGCCCTCTTTTATCAAGTTGAGCGGGAAATTCGTCCGCACGATTTTTGTCATTACCTATCCCCGTTATATTACGGTCGGCTGGTTCGCGCCGGTTATCAACATCAATTTGACCGTGGATATTGCCATGTTTTTCTATCCGGTGCGGGTGGAAGTCATCTTGAAGCAATTGAAGAAAAAAGCCGGCATTATTGAAGCCCAATTGGTGGCGGACGCGGAAAAAGGCGCGCCCCGCGACCCGATTCGGGAAACCGCCCTGAAAGACATTGAGCGTTTGAGAGACGATTTAACCCAAGGCATTGAGAAATTTTTTCAGTTTGCTTTGTATGTGACCGTCTATGCCAACACCTTGGAGGAATTGGACCAGCAGGCGGAAGACATTGAGAATCTTTTCGGCACCAAACTGGTCTATTCTCGCAAAGTCCTTTACCAGTCCGAGCAGGGCTTTAATTCCACTTTGCCTTTGTGCAATGACGAGCTGATGATCACTTTTAACATGAATTCTTCGCCCATTGCTTCGTCTTTCCCTTTTGTTTCCTCGGAACTGACTTCGGACAACGGCGTGCTCTACGGCATCAACCGCCATAACAACTCGCTGGTTTTGTTTGACCGATTTTCTTTGCAGAATGCCAATTCGGTAGTTTTCGCCACTTCCGGCGCCGGCAAGAGTTATGCCATCAAATTGGAGGTTTTGCGCTCGCTGATGTTCGGCACGGAAATTATCATCATTGACCCGGAAAAAGAATACAAGTACCTTTCCGACGCGGTCGGCGGGACATACATCAATATTTCTTTGAGTTCGGACAGTAAAATCAATCCTTTTGATTTACCTCGAGCGACCGGTGAAGACAGTCGGCCGGCCGATATTATCCGCAGTGCGGTTATTACCCAGAAGGGCCTGATGCGCTTGATGCTTGGGAGCTTGACTCATCAGGAGGATTCGTTGATTGATAAGGCTTTGCTGGAAACCTATGCCAAAAAAGACATTACGCCCGATGCCGATTTAACCAAAATCGAACCGCCGATTATGAAGGACTTTCAGGATATTTTGGAAGGCATGGCCGGCGGGGCGGACTTGGCTTTGCGTTTGAAAAAATATACCGAAGGCACTTTCGCCGGTTTGTTCAACAGTCCGACCAATGTGGAAGTTAACAATCAATTGGTGGTTTTTTCCGTCCGAGATTTGGAGGACGAGCTCCGGCCGATCGCCATTTACAACATCGTCAATTATATTTGGAACGTCGTCCGTTCGGAGATGAAGAAACGCTTGCTGATCATTGATGAGGCCTGGTGGCTGATGCAGAATGAGGACTCGGCTAAATTTATTTTCGCTTTGGTTAAAAGGTGCCGTAAATATTATTTGGGCGTCACCACCATTACCCAGGATGTCAATGATTTCTTAACTTCGCCTTATGGCCAGGCGATTTTGAACAATTCTTCGCTCCAGCTTTTGTTAAAGCAATCGCCCTCGGCCATTGATTTGGTTCAAAAAACTTTTTTGCTGACCCAAGGCGAAAAATATCTGCTGTTAGAATGCAATGTGGGCGAAGGCATTTTCTTTGCCGGCGCCAAGCATGCAGCCATTAAAGTCGTCGCTTCCTATGCTGAAGACCAGTTGATTACTTCCGACCCCCAGCAGCTGCTGGAAATTGAGGCGGCCAAGAAAGAGTTTGAAGCGGAAATGGCGAAATGAATCTATGACTCTACCAATCAAAATTATTTTAATGGTCATTATCGGGCTGGCGATTATTGCCGGCGCGGTTTGGTTTATCTTTTTTAATCAACAACAAGAGCCGGCAGTAGTTCAAGCCCCAGCCAATCAGCCAGTCCGGCCAGCCACTCCATCATTGCCCCCGGCCGCAACTAATAATTCAACTAATGTTTCCGCGCCGGCTTTGCCGGTTGGCGGATCGTCGGCTGATCAAACTAAGGCCACTTTGGCTCGCTTAGCCGCTTCTTTCAGTGAGCGGTTTGGCAGTTATTCCAACCAGAGCGATTATGCCAACTTTGAGGATCTTTATGATTTCATGACCACGCCGATGAAGCGCTGGTCAGAAGAAATAGTGGCGGAATTGCGGGCCCGAGCCAAGGGCAATAATAGTATTTATTTCGGCGTGACCACCAAAGCCCTGTCTTCGACCATTGCCAATTTTGACGAAGATAACGGCCTGGCCGAAGCTTTGGTTAAGACCCAGCGTCGGGAAGCCACCGGCAGCACTTCTAACGCCCGGATTTATTATCAAGACATTATCATCAAGTTTGTCAAAGAAAAAGGAGTCTGGCTGGTCGACGGCGCTTTTTGGCAAGAAATTTAAAGTTGTCATTCTGGAGCGAGCGTAGCGAGCGATAGAATCCCATCGTTGTTTGTAATTACCGCCAATGAAGGGGATCCTATCGGTCGTCGCCCCGACATTATGTCGGGGCTCCTCCCTCCAGGATGACAACTATTTGAAAGAAAGCGGCACATTTACGTGTCGCTTTCAATATAATAATTTATGAAAATAAAATTATATTTTAAAAATATTAAAGAATTCATCCTTGATTTATTTTTTCCCAAAAAATGCCTGGGGTGCGGGCAAGATGATTCGCCCGCCTGCCTGCCGGCAGGCATGGCCGGCGGATGGCTGTGCCCTGATTGTTTCCAGAAAATCAAAATTGCCGGCCGGCTCTTGCCAAACTATGATTATTTGGACGGCGTATGGGTGAGCGCTGATTATGGAGATAGGATTTTACGTCAGCTGATTCATTCTTTTAAATATCAATATGTCACGGAGTTGGCGTTGGTTTTAGCGGAGATGATGGTTTCCGCTTTGCCATTGCAAACGGAAAACTGGTTTATCGTTCCTATTCCTTTGCATCGTAGGCGCTTGTTGGAGCGAAGTTTTAATCAAGCCGAGCTTTTGGCCAAAGAAATCGGCCAAAGGAAGAATTGGCCGGTTCTGACTGATATTCTTTACCGCTCTCGGCATGTTAAACCGCAAGTGAAGCTTAAAAGAGAAGAACGGTTGGTTAATATCAAAGGCGCTTTTGCTTGCCGGCCGAATGTTGATTTAATTGGCAAAAATATCCTGTTGGTTGACGATGTGATGACCACCGGCGCCACTTTAAGCGAGTGCGCCAAGGTTTTGAAGCAAAACGGGGCGAACTTGGTCAGGGGGTTGGTGGTGGCGCACGGTTGATGGACAAATTTAGCAAAAAATGTTAAATTAAAAGAGATTTTGGAGGGGTGGCTGATCCGCCCAAGGCGGACCCACCCAAGGCGGGTTTGAACCCGCCTCGGGCGGGGTGGCTAAAATATATGTATTACGTTTATATTATTTATAGTAAAAAGTTGAATAAAAAATATATTGGAAGTACAGAAAATTTGAGAAATAGAATTATAGAACATAATTCTGGAAAATCAGACTTTACATCAAAAGGAATTCCTTGGAAATTACTATATTATGAAGCTTTTGAAAATAAAATAGATGCGTTGAGAGAAGAGAGATTTTTAAAAACCGGCAAAGGAAGAAAAAGAATATCGTATTTATTTGGAGAGGTGGCTGAGTGGTCCAAAGCAGCAGGTTGCTAACCTGTGCCCGTGTTAAAGCGGGCCGTGGGTTCGAATCCCACCCTCTCCGTTTTGACTATTTTTTATCGGCCAGACCCGATTGTCTGACGCGACAGCGCGACCCGACTGCCTAAAAAATTATAACAAAAAACAACAAATGTGAGTTCGTTGTTTTTTGTTGGTCGGAAATTAAACTTTTTTGTATCTCGTGGTTCTGCCTTGCCCGATTCTTTCTATTTTTTTGAGTTTGAGCAAAACATCAGCCGCTTGCGAAACCGTCGGTCTGGCCACGCCGGTTGCTTTTGATATCTGTCCGGCCGTCGCTTCCGGCACGGTTTCCAGATATTGCCACACGATTAATTGTTTTGGCGATAATATTTTTTCGATATTTTCTTTTGACAGAAGCTCAATCGCTTGTTTGGCTTGGTCAAGGGACACGGCAAAGAAAAATTCCAGCCAAGGCGCTATGTTTTCATTGTTTGTTCCTAGGGTTTTTTGGCTTCGGCGCAGGGCAAGGTAATATTCGGCTTTGGAATTTTCCACCAACTTTTCGTGCGAAACATAAGGCGCATACCCATAACCGGATTTAAGCATCAAGAGGTTCGTTAAAATCCGGGCCAATCGGCCGTTGCCGTCTTGAAAAGGATGGATGGCCAAAAATTCCACTAGAAAATTGCCGATGATAGCCAACGGATGGAATTTTTTGGCCGTAAAAGCTTCGCGCGTCCAATCAACCAGCTCTTGCATGCGTTTTGGCGTGAGATAGGCGGGCGTGGTTTCAAAAATCACGCCAACCGGCTTCCCGCTTTTATCGTACATCTCAACTCGATTCTCTCCTTTCTTGTATTCGCCCCGATGTCTTTCGTCCTTACTCGCGTATTTTAATAATTCCTTATGCAGGTGTTTAATGGTGCTTTCGGTAAATGGAAGATGCTCCCAGGAATTAAAAACGTTCTCCAACAGTTCATAATATCCCCTTACTTCTTGCTTGTCCCGATCGGCGAATTTTTGGATAGATAATCCTTGCATCAATTTTTCCACGTCGTCATCGGACAATCGCGCGCCTTCAATGCGGGTGGAAGCGCCGGCGGAAGTAATCAAAACAGAGCGTTTTA
>JAZDFN010000007.1:0-26414 GCA_043807885.1 bacterium
TTCTCCCCCAGCCGATGACAGTGCAAGATGCGATTTCCACGCTTTATAAAGCTGATGTCGGCCGAACCAAAGATGTAAACATAAGACACTATGGCAATAATGGGCAAGCATTGTATTTTTACGCTTCCTCTGCGAATATAATTTTTTACGACAAACTCAAGGACATCAAAACTCCAAAAGCCAAAGCCGTAGACAAGGACAAATTCAAACAGGAACGGCTTTTTATTGACGGCCTAGATCGTGAACAGCGGCCAGAAATACTCCGCTTTGAAATCAGATTGGCCAAGCAACAGAGCCTTGATGCCTTTCTCTCAAAAATAATGGGCGAAAAGGTCAAAAACGTTTCTTTTGAAGTCTTATTCAACAAAGAGCTTTGGAAGAAGGTTTTACTCTCAAGCTGGAAAGAGATAATCAAGTCGCCGGCCAGCCAGCTCGCCTTCAAATTGGAACGGCCGCTTGAAGAAATTTTTGATGCAATGATTTCTGGCTTAAATGATAAAAACAGAAAACAGGCGCACTCACTCAACACGGCATTAGCCAGTCTCGGCCTATATTCCCTTATCAACCAATACGGGGTCAGAAAGACGAGGGACAAAATTGAAAAAAACTGGACAAATAAAAGTTGGCAACGGCTATCGGATAAAATCAAAGTATCAGCTACTACGCTCCGAAGCGTGCCGCCTTCGCTTGCCATCAGCAACATCCAATCAGCGTTAGAACGATTTGAAAAGTATGACTTCAAATAAGAATAAAAAACAAAGCCAACCCTTAGTGGATTATCAGCCCGCTGATGATAGCAACGGGTCTCTTGATAAAGCTTTTGATATTTTATTTGAAGAAACCTTGCGCCAAATGGATGACTTGACACCTTATGACAATTAGGTATAATGAGTATATGGAGTTTTATACATTAGAAGAAGTCGCAAAAGAGCTAAAAGTTAATTCTCGCACCATAATGCGTTGGCTTAAAAATGGCCAACTTAAAGGCTACAAGCTCGGCAACAGCAAAACATCCCTGCTTCGTATTCCTAAAGCAGAGGTTAATAAATTTTTAGAAAAACATAAAATAACCAAATGAACCCTCCTGATGAAAAATCAATAAAACTCATTGCCACATATTCTCGTGTCTCTACCTCAAACCAAGAGGAACAGCAGACCATCCAAAACCAGTTAAATGCTTTGCGAGATTTTGCCAATCAGAATAATTATACGATCGTGGAAGAATATGTTGATGATGGATGGAGCGGTGATATTTTAGCCAGACCAGCACTTGATAAATTACGGCAAGACGCAAAAAATAAAATTTGGGAAGCCGTGCTGATTTACGACCCAGACCGCTTGGCTCGCCGCTATTCCTATCAAGAGTTGATTATGGACGAATTACAAGAAACTGGGATTGAGATACTTTTTATCACTGTCTCCACGCCAAAAAACAGCGAGGATAAAATTTTACACGGCGTTAGGGGTTTATTTGCAGAATACGAAAGAGCAAAAATTACCGAGCGTTTTCGGCTCGGCAAGCTTCGCAAAGCTAAAGAGGGTCATATCCTTACTACTCAACCCCTTTATGGCTATAACTATATTCCCAAACAAGATAAAAAACACGGCTACTATGAAATCAATCCAGAAGAAGCAAGAGTTGTTAAAATGATATTTTCGTGGGTAGCTAATGACGGGATGACCTTAAGAGCTATTATAAAAAAATTACAGCAATTAGGCATAAGGCCGCGCAACAGCAAAAGAGGCGTATGGAATACCAGCACATTAAGCACTATGTTGCGGCACAAAGCTTATATTGGCGAAGCGCATTGGGGCGCTTCTTATGCGGTTGTCCCAGAAAAGCCACTTAAGAATGATAGATACAAAAAAATGAAGAAGACCAGCCGCAAAAAAAGACCAAAAGAAGAATGGATAACTATTCCTGTCCCATCAATCATAGAGCCAGATGTTTTTGAAAAAGCCGGCGAGCAATTGAAACAAAATTTCGCTTTATGCCAACGCAATAAAAAAAATGAGTATCTGCTCTCTGGCAAAATTGAATGCGTCTGCGGCAGAAAAAGAGCTGGCGAGGGATATTACAACAAGCCAAATTTATATTATCGTTGCAGTGATAGGGTGTTAAGTTTTCCTCTGCCACCAAAATGTAAAGAAAAAGGCATAAACGCCAGATTAGTTGATGCGCTTGTTTGGCAAAAAATTTCCCAATTGATGAGTTCGCCAAAACTTTTATCTGAACAAGTTAGCCGTTGGTTCAAAGAAAGGCATAATAATGGTAAAACTGCTTTAGTTGATGTTGAAGCATTGAAAAAAGAAGTTGAAAAACTAAAAAACCAAATTGAACGATATAACAAAGGATATGGAGTAGGCGCGTTTAATCTTGAGCAACTTAAGGATTACACAACGCCAATCAGAGAAAAAATGGGCCAATTTGAGACACGAATAGCTAATGCTACCAATGAAACCAACAAATTGCTGTTAGAAACGCCAAGCGAGCGAGAGATGGAAGAATTTGCCGTAAGAGCCAAAAAGACCTTGCAGGACTTAAAATTTGCGTCCAAGCGAGCGATAATACTAAACATTATAGAAAAAGTCATTAGTGATAAAAATAATTTACAAATAATCGGTTATATTCCTTTATATGTCCCATTCAGTTCTCTCCATCGGCATTGTCGGCCTGCCTAATGTCGGCAAATCAACCCTATTCAACGCCCTGACCAAATGTAGCGCGCCCGCGGCCAACTACCCGTTCTGCACCATTGACCCCAATGTGGGCATTGTCAAAGTGCCGGACGAACGGCTGGAGCAGTTGGCCAAGGTGTCGCGGTCGGCCGAAATCATTCCCACGGTGGTGGAATTCGTGGATATCGCCGGCTTGGTCAAAAACGCCCATCAGGGCGAAGGTTTAGGCAATCAATTTTTGTCCCACATCCGCGAAGTGGACGCCATCTGCGAAGTGGTGAGGGCTTTTGAAGACCCTAATGTCATCCATGTGGACGGCAAAATTGACCCGGCTTCGGATATTGAAACCATCAAGTTGGAATTGATTTTTGCCGATCTGGCAACCGTTGACAAAAAGCTGAACGCGATCGGGAAAGAAGCCAAAACTAAATCGCCGGACAAGGAACTGAACAAAAAAACCGAATTGATTAAAAAAATCAAAACCGCCTTGGAAGGCGGACAATTGGCCAACGCTTTGCATTTAGGCCCGGAAGATAAAAATTTAATCAAGGATTTGAACCTGTTGACGCTTAAACCCTTCATCTATTTGCTGAATGTCAGCGAAGAGCAATTGAAAAACAAAAAACCGGCTGATCTTTTGCCGAACAAGAACGCCATTATGATCTGCGCCAAGATGGAGTCCGACCTCGGCGAACTGGACAAAGCCGAAGCGCAAGAATATCTGAACGAGTTGGGTATTAAAAAAAGCGGGCTGGATGAATTAATCGCCGTGGCTTACCAAAAATTGAACCTCATCACTTTTTTCACTTCCGGCCCCAAAGAAACCCGGGCTTGGACCGTTGCCAAAGGCGCCAAAGCGCCCCAAACCGCCGGCCGAATCCACACCGACTTTGAAAAGGGCTTTATCCGCGCCGAAGTCATCGGCTGGCAGGATTTGGTCAAATGCGGAGGTGAAGCCAAAGCCAAAGAACTGGGCCTTCTGCGCCTGGAAGGCAAGGAATATACAACCAAAGACGGGGATGTAGTGCATTTTAGGTTTGCGGTTTAGCGTAAAAGCAGTCATCAAAAAATCGCACAATTGCTTATTTTACTCTCCAATTTTCTCGCGTTCCCATGCCCCAACAAACCGAGATACGACTGGATTGTTTCGTTGTTGCCCGCTTTGGCTTTGAGGTTGCGGAACATTTTTCTTTTTGTTGCCGTCCGCAAGACCCGATGACCGGGAAAATTGACCCAACCAAGATAATCAACGCCCGAAGCCATGGTCTTGATAGATATTTTGTTAGGGTGAAGTTGGAGACGCAGATTATTCTCTAAATAATCTCTGATTTCAGGGATTATTCTTTCCAACCATTTTTTATTTTGGGATAAAATAACAAAATCATCGGCGTATCGGATATAATGTTTAGCTTTAATTTTATGTTTAATAAATTGATCAAATTGATTTAAATAAACATTGGCGAATAATTGCGAGGTTAAATTGCCTAAAGGCAAGCCCTTGCCTTTGGCGGTGGATTGAAAACTAAAAACAATTTGAGAAATAAGCCAGATAATATCTTGATCAGTTATGTATTTTTTAATAATCTCCATCAATATAGCTTGGTCTACGGAAGCGAAAAATTTTCTGATGTCGCATTTAAGGACCCAAGCGGTTTTGGTGCGGTTTTGAGATGTTTTGTAAGATAGATACCTAAACCTATTGATGGCCTTGTGCGTTCCTTTGTCTAATCTGCACGAATAAGAGTCAGCAATAAAGGTTTTATCAAAAAACGGATATAAAATCCGATAAAGCGCGTGGTGCAACAGCCGATCTCTGACGCTGGCCTTGTGGATGTTTCGGGGCTTAGGGTCGTTGATCTTAAACGCTTGATAATCGCCGTGTTCGTAGGTATGATTAACTAAGTCATAGTGGAGTGAAAAAATGTTAGCCATCAAGTTAAGTTCAAATTCTTGGACATCCTGGCGCGACCGCTTGCCCTTAATGAACTCTTGCCAGGCCTCCAGTAAGTTTTCCATACTAACGATGTCCTCAAATTTATTAATTAATTGAATCTTCATAAAAATATGACTTTTAACGCCCCCCCCCGACAGTAATTATCAAAGAAAAAGAAGCCTATCAGAGTTGGCAGATTCTGCATCGGAATTTTCCCAAAACCGAACGGTTCGGAATTGGCCAAAAAATTTCTCAAGTATTCATTGAAGTTCTTGAATTAAGTTTTGCCTCTTCGTATTTGCCGCCTGAACAAAAAATAGTTCTGCTGACAAAAACCATATCGCGCCTTGATATCCTAAAATTTTTCGTCCAGTTGGCATGGGAAAGCAAGTTAATCCCAGCCGATAAATACTTGGACCTCTCCCAAAAATTAGAAGAGATCGGTCGTATGCTCGGCGGTTGGAGAAAAGGGCTCTTAAACAAAACTCCCGCTTTTCCGGCGGGAGGAAAACAATAGTTGCTGAAGAAGACCTGATTGCCGGCATTCCAGCTGTTCGGGTTCTCAACGGAATTGGCATTCACATTCCAGCCATCCCCATTCCAGTTGGCATTCACCGCGCGAAGCGCCAGTCATTCTCACGCAAAAAACCATCTAAATCACCGCCCTTAGAATACTCTCCGGGTTGAATCGTATTTGGGACATCAAAGTCCGCCAGTTTTTTGCGCCAATTCTTGTCTTTTTTGAAAAAATACTTTTTATTCTCTCGCGCAAGGCGTGCCCGGCGCGACTCTGACAAAAAGCATTCTGAAAACATGACTCAAAAGCCGTAGCCGTTGAGTAGCGCATGGGTTCATAGTATAGTATAACAAAAATATTCCAAAAACAAAACCCTTGAACTATGAAAAGTTCAAGGGTCATAAGATTCAAGGAATCAAAGGGTCAAGAAGACCAAAAAACCAAGAATCAAGAATTGCTGAAGAAGACCTGATGGCCGGCACCCCAGCTGCGCGGGTCCTCAACGGAACCGGCATCCCCATTCCAGCCATCCCCACTCCAGTAGGCATTCACCGCGCGAAGCGCCCCAGTTATGTCACAAATATAGAAAATATTCGCGCGCCCATTAGTGAGAAGCACGCCTTTCTCGCCATTCCTCTGTTTTCCCAATAAGTATGATAGGCAAGAGAGTGTGGTTTTCGCTTTGGCTTCACCGCCAAGTTCAGCAATAATTGGGGTATCAACTGAATTTTTAACCAATTTCCAATATTGGAGATTTTTTGCCGCTATTGGTTCTTCTTCTTTTTCTAAAAACCATGATTTGAAATTATCCCCAAGCCAAGAAATTTTCACTCTTGCCTCTTCGCTGGTGTCTTCTACAAAATGATCTTTGGTGATGAATTTTTCGGTGATCGCCGGAATATCAACTTTGCCAACGAATTCGAGTAAGGGTTCAACTAACTTTCGATCTTTAATTGCTCTAACCATTAAAGCGATTGCGGTTTTTGTTTCTTGAATCACCCATTGAGCATCGCCTGCCGATAATGGATTGAATTCATTTTGATGCTCAACTAAACTTGCTGCTAAAACAGGGATTTGTTCTTTGGTAATTTGTTTTTCGGTCATTTCATTTCTCCTTTCTGACCGTTTTTACAAAATTTGCTAGCGGGTTAACCGAAATGGTTTTGCCATAGCAGAAATAAATACATTAATTGATAAAAAGAACTTATGCTATATCATAGCACATCTGGATAATTATGTCAATAGTTTGTGATTTTTGGCTAAGGTTGGCCAAAAAATACGACATGGTGCATTTCAAGGGCAAAAACTCTCAAAAGGTGTCATTCTGGAGCGAGCATAGCGAGCGATAGAATCCCCCTGCTGTTTGTAGAAACAAACAATAAAGACAAATCTCAAAGGTCATCGCTCAAATCCCGCCACTCGGGGTTTTCTTTATTGATTAAATCATCTTTCTTTCTTCTGACCAAATTCTTGATTTGCTTTTCCCTTTCTATCGCTAAAGTAATATCGCCAAAAAGTTCGTAATAAACCAATTTATTTATGTTGTATTGATGAGTAAAGCCCTTAACTGCTTTATTTTTATGCTCCCAAATTCTTTTAAGCAGGTTGCTGGTAACACCAGTATAAAGCGTGGTGCTATGTTTATTGGCCATAATATAAACGGCGCAACATTTTTCCTTAAACATAATAATCTTCTTGGTTTAGCGGTTATTGATTGTTTTCTCTGGATGGGATGGGGATTCTATCGCCCTGCCTGTGGCAGGGCTCCAGAATGACAATCCCCAAAAAACTCATAACGACAACTTAAAAAGTCAATTCTCCCACACCAAAATCTCCCTTTGCACTCTTTGGCCGGCGCGGGAATAAATAATTGAATTTCTCTCGCTAACTTCAAAACCCCAATCTTCCGGCAGGGAGTTTTTTATTTTAAATCCAATTTTTTCTATTTGCTCCAAAATCGGCAAGAATAATTTTTTATTGTTCAAAATAAAAACCGGAAAAATAATGACTATCCGGCCGGTATTTTTCAAAATAAATTTGGCCTGGATAAAAAATTTTAAATAAAGCTCGGACAATTCATTAATGATCTCTTTGATTTCTCTTTCCGTTTCCCTCCCCCTTAATGGCGGGCCCAGATAGGGTTCGGTGATGATGGCGTCAAAATAATTCTCTTCAAAATAATCAGTTAATTTTTCCGCGTCAAGCTGTTTAATCCGCTGAAGATAATTAAACGAAGATAATTTTAATTTTTCAATCAGCCAATTTAAATTGGCTTTACAATCCCGCACTGCCTGTTGGCTGACATCACTACCGTAAATATCACTATGGCCCAACAACAGCGCCTCCTGCAAAATCGTGCCCGAGCCGCAAAAAGGATCAATAATTATGCCATCCATCGGCGCCTGCGCCAGATTGATCATCATTTTGGCGACTTTAGGCGGCAGCATTCCTGACCGGACATCCCGGGCCGGCCGGCCATAATCTCTTCGGGAATATTTTTCAAATTCCTGCACCGCCAAAGTTTTAGCGATGAAAATATCGTCTTTCTTTTTTATAATTAACAATTCAATTCCCTTACCTATCAATTTATTCAACGCCACATCAGCCGAAGACAAAACCGGATTCCGGGAAATTACCCAGCGCGCCTTAATGGATTGCTCTTTTAGTTTTTTCTTGATAATGGCGCCCAGCTTTGGATTGGTTAAACCATACAAACTCAAACCAAAAATTAATTTCCCTTCAGCCGGAGTCAAATTTTTTAAAATTTTCAAGATTTCTTCGGTCAAGTTTTGCTCCTTGGTTTCAACCAAGGCCTCGCCGATTTTAATTGTCCCGCCCAAACGCCTCATGGCGGCCAGCGGTTCAATTTCCGCCAACTCCAAAATCACCGCTTCGGGCATGGCCAAAACCACCGGTTGGCCCGGAAAAACACTGGCCAATTCCCCGACTGACAATGCCGGATTGCGGCCTAAAATAAAGGCATATTGCTTCATAAAGTCATTATACCATCTATTCGCCTATTGACTAATTTTTCTCTCTCTGCTAAGCTAAAAACACAGCTAAACACCCCTTAACCATTGGCTTAAGGGGATCCCGCAAGGATTCCAATTATGGCTGGAATTAAAGCGGGATTATAATTAAAATAATCCTTTTTTTATGGCTCAATACGAATTATTATACATTATCCCGGGAAAATACACCGAGGAAGAAGTTGGTCCGATTAGGACAGCGGTTAAGGGCTTGCTGGTTAAAAACCAAGCCCAATTAATCCGCGAGCTTGACTTAGGCAAGAAAAAACTGGCTTATCCGATCCAGCAAGATCATTACGGCTACTATATCCTCACCGATTTTGACGCGCCGGGCGAAAGCGTGGCCAAACTGGAAAGCGCCCTGAAATTGATGCCGGAAATCCGGCGCCACCAGATTGTCCACCGACTGGAAGCGGCCAAGACAACCGGCCAAGAGCCGATTATGCGGCCAAAAACCGAGGAGCTGATTTTAGCAACGCCAACTGAGTCGCTAATCACCCAAGTAACGGCGGAATCGGCTCAAATACCGCCACCGATTAAAAAATCAAAAATCAGCTTGGATGAATTAGACCAAAAATTGGATGAACTTCTCAAGGAAGACATTATTTAACAATTTTTTTACTATTAAATAAAAAATTATGGATTTGAACAAAACCATGCTCATCGGCCGATTGACCCGCGACCCGGAAGTCCGCAATATACCTTCGGGCCAAAGCGTGGCTTCTTTCGGTTTAGCCACCGGCCGGGTTTGGAAAGACCAATCCGGCGCCAAACAGGAAAAAACCGATTTTCACAATATCGTCGCTTGGGGCAAGCTGGCGGAAATCTGCGGCCAATATTTGAGCAAGGGCCGGCAGATCTACATTGAAGGCCGTTTGCAGACCCGCGACTGGCAAGGCCAGGACGGCGTCAAACGCTACCGCACCGAAGTGGTTGCCGAAAATATGATTATGTTGGGCAGCAAACCCGGCGGCGGCAACTTCGCCTCGACCAACCCCGCCGGCAAAGAAACCTTGCCCGCGGCTGATGCCATTCCGACGATCAATGCCGACGAGGAAGAAGAAATTAAAGTGGAAGATATTCCCTTTTAAACCCTATGACCCAACAAAACTTGCTTAAAAAAGAAAAGACCTGCCATTTCTGCGTTTATAACATCAAGGAAATCGACTACAAAGATGTCCCGCTTTTACGGCGCTTCCTTTCCTCTTACAATAAAATCCTGTCCAAAAAAAGGACCGGTGTCTGCTCCAAACACCAGCGCAAACTGGCCCGCGCCGTTAAATTGGCGCGCATCATGGCGCTTCTGCCTTTCACCAAATAAAATTATGGGAACGCTGAATGACATCAAAAAAGGGTTGGTGATCGCCATCAACGACGAACCTTATTTGGTTCTGGAAGCCAGATTTTTGAGAATGCAACAGCGCAAGCCGGTCATGCAGACCAAAATGAAAAACTTAATCACCGGCAAAGTGCTGGAAAACAACTTCAAGCCCGGCGACCGGATTGCCGAAGCCGACATTGCCAAAAAAAAAGTCAATTACCTCTATAAGGACATCCGGGGCTACTATTTCATGGATAATGAGAGCTACGAACAATTCGCCGTCACCGCCGAAATCATCGGCGGCCAATCCCAGTTCCTGAAAGAGGGACTGACCGTGGACGCGGTCTATTTCAACAGCCAACCGATTTCCATCCAACTGCCGCCCAAGGTGGAATTAAAGGTCACCAGCGCCCCGCCCGGCAGCCGCGGGGACACGGCCCAAGGTAAGGCCACCAAGCCCATCATCCTGGAAACTGGCGTTACCATCAATGCCCCGCTCTTCATCAAAGAAAGCGATATTATCAGAATTAACACCGAAACCGGAGAGTATGTGGAACGAGTGAATTGAAAATATCGTTCTCATTGGTTTTATAATCATCTTGGTTGGTATCTTATAGGCGAAAATTTTTCAAGGGAAAGTTATGCTTCCTCTTTTTTTATTTTTTATGTTATAATAAAATAAATCTTCTAATTCATAAAAACAAAATTATGATGCAGTGGGATATTTTGCTGGCCGGCTTGACCGGCGGCGTCATCCGGGGCCTGACCGGTTATATGAAATATTCCTTATCTTACAAGGATGTCAAATTCAACCCCCTTTATTTTATTTTCCTGATCGTGGTTTCCGGCCTAATCGGCTTGGTGGTCGGCTACGCTTTTGACGGCAGTTTTGTCATTGCTTTGGTGGCCGGCTATGCCGGCGGCGATTTTTTGGAAAATATGTATAAAATCATTGCCAAAAAACCCACGGCCGTCAAAGAAATGGAAAAATATTTCAAATAATTTTTTGACCTTTCATTTTGAATCTGGAATTACGGAAAAATAACAATTTTAAAAAACGCTCCGAACAAATCGGAGCGTTTTTTGTTTATCGGTTCCAATAAGCTAGGCGCCATTCGCCGCTTTTTCCCTTTCTCCTTCTTTTTGCCAAACCCCTTTCTTGATTTTCTCCATTAATTTCTTGTCGGCCCGCAGAAAGGCCTTGGCGGTTTCTCGGCCCACGCCCAACTTCATTTCACCATAAATATAGCTGTTCCCGCTTTTATTGATGACGCCGTATAAAACGCCCTGATCCAAGCAATCACCCGACAGGGAAATACCTTCGTTATACATAATGTCAAACTCGGTGGCGCGGAACGGCGCCGCCACCTTGTTTTTGACCACTTTGGCCTTGACGCGGTTGCCGATAATTTTCTCCGCCTGTTTGATTTGCGCCGCCCGCCTGACTTCTATCCGCACCGAAGAGTAAAACTTCAAGGCCGTCCCACCGGTGGTTGTTTCCGGATTGCCGAAAAAGACGCCGATTTTCATCCGAATTTGGTTGATAAAAATCACCACGGTTTTGGTCTTACTGATGATGCCGGCCAGCTTGCGCAGAGCCTGGCTCATCAAGCGCGCTTGCAAACCCATATGAGAATCGCCCATATCGCCTTCAATTTCCGCTTTGGGCACCAAGGCCGCCACGGAATCAATCACGATGACATCCACCGCGTTGGAGCGCACCAAGGTCTCCACGATTTCCAAGGCCTGCTCGCCGGTGTCCGGCTGGGAAATAAACATATTATTGATGTCAATGCCAATTTTCTTGGCGTAATCCGGATCTAAGGCGTGCTCGGCATCCACGAAAGCGGCCATGCCGCCTATTTTCTGCACTTCAGCGATAATGTGCTGGGCCAAGGTGGTTTTACCCGAGGCCTCCGGCCCGAAAATCTCAATAATCCGGCCTCGGGGCACGCCGCCCACGCCCAAAGCGATATCCAAAGATAAACAGCCGGTCGGCACGGCATCGACTTCCATTCGTTTGGCTTCGCCCAATTTCATAATGGCGCCTTCACCGAAACGCTCTTTAATTTGCGCCACCGCTTCCTCAGCCGCCTTAATCCTCTCCTCGCCTACCATCCCTCCTTCTCCTTGTTCTTTAGCCATATTTTTCAATTTAGTTATTATTAGCCCTATTCTCCTCCGGTTTTTCGCCAGCTGGCGAATCAACCAAGACATTCCGATAAATCACGCTTGGCCGGCCGTACTTCTTGACCGCTGATATTTTAATCGTATTCAATCCGGCTTGCAAGTCCAACCGCTTGGCAAATTCGCCGACCCGATTGCCCAAGACCTCCTGCCCGTTAATCAGCAACTTGGCTTCGGCTTCGGTCCGACCGCGCACTTCCACGAAATAATCGGCGGTCCTCAGGTTGTTGGCCGGCTGATCAATGGCCAAAAACGGCGGAGTGACAATTTTCTTGAGCTCCAGCCCCAAATAGGCCAAGCAAACCAAAGCGACAATAATGGCAACGGTCAAACGGATAATTTTTGGCGTAATTGCCAGCCGGCGGCCGGTCACCCGCTCAATCAGGCGCGGCGGGGCGTCAAACACTTGCCCCATTTTCCGACGGGCCTCTTTTTCCTGTTGGTAAAGCGCCAGCAACGGTTCAACCGGCAAATTCAAAAATTGGAGGTATGATCTTAAAAAATTCTTGATGTAAATCTCGCCCGGCAAATTTTGATAATCGCCTTGTTCCAATGATTTCAGATAGTCTTCCTTGATTTTCAATTTATGGGCGACCGTTTTCAAAGTCAAGCCCTGTTTTTTCCGCTCAACCGCCAATTTTTCGCTTAAGGTTTCGCTGTCCGCGACTTTTTTGGAAAAAAATCCGACCATAATTTATCGCTCCTCGTCCTCTCTTGTTCTTTCGCCTTCATCGTCCATCGCCTCTTCGCCAACTGATTCGTCGATCTCATCTTCGCCTCCATCGGCGGCTAAAACTTCCCGCGGTTTGGCGCCATCGGCCGGGCCGATAAAGCCCTGCTCTTCCAAAATATCTAAAATGCGCGCGGCGCGGGCATAACCGACTTTCAATCGACGCTGCAAAAGCGAAGCCGAAGCTCGGCCGGCCTGCAAGATGACTTCCTTGGCCTCGCCCAATAATTCATCGCCATCTTCATCGTCATAACTATCAACCATTGGACTGCCGGCCTTGACCGGCTTTTCCACCACGCCGGCAACATAACTGGCCGGCGCCTGTTTTTTCAAAAACTCCACGATCCGCTTGATTTCCGAATCAGCGGCATAAACGCCCTGCAAGCGCTTGGGTTTGGACAGCTCGGCGGTCATAAACAGCATATCGCCTCGGCCCAATAATTTTTCCGCGCCCGAAGTATCCAGAATGGTGCGGGAATCAACCATGGAAGCCACACTGAAAGCCAAACGCGAAGTGATGTTGGCCTTAATCAGGCCGGTAATCACTTCCACTGACGGCCGCTGAGTGGCAACGATTAAATGGATGCCGACCGCCCGCGACATTTGCGCCAAACGGACAATCGCCGCTTCTATGTCAGCCATGGCCGAGGCCATTAAGTCCGCCAACTCGTCAATGACAATGACAATGTAAGGCAGACGGTCTTCCCGGTTTTGGTTAAAGCCGGCAATATCCCGCTTGCCGAACTTGTTCAGCAATTCAAAACGCCGGTCCATTTCATTGATCGCCCACTTCAAAGCATTAATGGTCTTCTTGACATCGGTAATCACCGGCGCAATCAAATAAGGGATGCCGTTGTAAATCGGCAATTCCACCCGCTTGGGGTCAACCATGATGAATTTCAAATCATCGGGATTATTCTGGAAAAGCAGGGAAATGATGACCGAATTGATGCAAACGGTCTTGCCGCTGCCGGTGGCGCCGGCAATCAGCAGATGGGGCATCCGGCTCAAATCAGCCAGCCAGGGCTGGCCAGCCACATCTTTGCCCAAAGCCAGGCACAAATTTGACTGGCGGTGCTTGAATTCATCGCCGGCTAAAATTTCCCTCAAGGTAACGATGGCAATCGATTGGTTAGGCACTTCAATGCCGACTAAGGCCTTGCCGGGAATCGGCGCCTCAATCCGGATGGGATGGGCGGCCAAAGCCAAAGCCAAATCATTGTGCAAGGTGGTAATTTGCGACAATTTAACGCCTTCGGACGGCTTAAGAGTGTATTGGGTGACGGTCGGGCCGACAAAAACCTCGTCCATTTCCACTTCAATGCCGAAATTTTCCAAGGTCTTCTGGATGATAATCTGGTTGTTCCGGATGTTCCCGCTGGTCGGCTTGTAGGTCTTGTTGTCCAGCAAATCCAAAGGTAAATTGATTTTAACTTTAGTCCTTGGCAGAGGCATAATTTTTTGCTCCATTGGCTTTTGGACAACTTTGCCGCCAGTATCAACTTCTGCCTCCGCCTCTTCTTCGTTGTCGCCGTTTTCTGCCTCCGCCTCTTCTTCGTTGTCGCCGTTATATTCTCTTTCTAAGCGCTTTAATTTTAAGTTACTGACCAACCCGCCGGTTTTGCCAAAAAACCAGCGGAAAGGCCCGCCGTTCAAAGCCAGCCGGTTTAACGAAGTGTTGAACATGATTAAAAGAGAAATAACGAAAATGGCGAATAAGATAATCAGGGCCGCCCAAAAACCGGCGACTTTAAGCAAAGGATAACTTAAGAACAGGCCGACATAGCCCCCGCCGGCCTGGCCCACCCGTTCAAACGCCTGCTCCAGGGGCACGAACAAATGCAGCAAGCCATGGAAGCTCAATTCAAATAAAAACAAGCCCAGCCAGTTGAGAGGGGTGATTTCGTAGCGTTCGGGGTTGATTAAAAAATAGCCGAGGCAGACCAAAGTCAGGGGAAAGATAAACCGGCCCCAACCGAAAAGCAGAGATAAAAAATTGACCACCAGTTCACCGGCCCGGCCGGCCAAGCCCAAAAGGCCTAAAATGCTGACGCCGGCGCCGGCAAAAAGCAGGACAATGGCAATGCCTCTCTTGGTTTCCGGCGAGAGTTCAAAACGGGGCTCATAGCTCCGGCGGTATCGACGATGTTTTTTGCCAAACATTTTTAATTTTTGTTAACCGTTTTAGTCCCTTCATTATACCGCATTTGGCAAGTTGGGTCAAAATAAAAAAACTTGACATTTTGAGCGGAAACAGGCATGCTAACAATAACATCAAAAATGAGGTAGAAATGAAAACCAAGATCTTTAACAATCCAGCCAAGCCCGACCCAATCGGTTTTTTAGGTTTCCTCGCCGAAAAAATAATAATGAATCCAATCAATGTCATTGCCGCTTTTCTGCTTTCTATTTTCATGTCAATCGCCGCTCTATTTTTCGGCTGGCGAAAATAAACAAAAAGCCCCCGCAATAATGCGAGGGCTTTTTTCTATATTAAAATTATTTCTTAAACCCGGTGCCGGCCGGAATCAAATGGCCGATGACCACATTTTCCTTCAGGCCTTCCAAGCGGTCAACTTTGCCGGTGATGGCGGCGTTAATCAGCACCCGCGAGGTTTCCTGGAAGGAAGCGGCCGCCAACCAGCTCTTGTTGGCCAAGGAGACCTTGGTAATGCCCAAAAGCAATTCATTGCCCTTGGCGAGCAGGCCTTTTTCTTTCTTGATTGCCAAATTGGCCTCGGCCAACTCGGTGCTGTCAACCACTTCGCCGGGCAAAAGATAAGTGTCGCCGCCATCAGTGATGTAAACCTTGGAAAACAGCTGGCGGGCGATTATTTCAATATGCTTGTCATTCAGCTTCTGGCCTTGGGAAGAATAAATCTGCTGGATTTCCTTGATCAAATACTTCTGGGCGGCCAGCCGGCCTTTAAGCCGATAGAGCTGGTGCAAATCCACGCCCCCGGCAGTCAATTGGTCGCCAACCTCCACTTCGTCCCCGTCTTTAACCAAGATATTGCCCAGAGACGCCGGCAGTTCTTTAGTTTTCGGACCGTCAACAATCACCGTCAGGCGATGCTTGTCCAATTTGACCAAGCCCTCGCGCTTGGCGGTTTCTGATTTCCCGCTGGCATTGTCCCTCCAAAGCGTCTCGCCCTTGGCCACCCGGACACCTTCTTTAATTAAAATCTCGGCCTGGGACGGCGCCTTGTATTTATCCTCTTCAATGGCATTATAGGTAATGACAATAACTTTTTGATAGCCCTCTTCACTGCCTGCTTCCCCGCCAACCAGCCGCACCGGCTGTTTTTCTATTTTAACCGTGCCCGCCACTTCGCTGATCAAAGCCCGATCCTTGGGAATGCGAGTTTCAAAAATTTCTTCCACCCGAGGCAAACCTTGGGTGATGTCCAAGCCGGCCACGCCGCCCATATGGAAGGTTTTCATGGTCAATTGGGTGCCGGGTTCGCCGATGCTCTGGGCGGCAATAATGCCGACGGCCGTGCCCAGTTTGACCGGCTGGTTGTAACCCAAATCATAGCCATAACACTTGGCGCAAACGCCCTGCTTGGCTTGACAGCTCATGATCGAACGGATTTTGACTGCCGCCAAATCCAATTTAACCAAAGCCACCCGCTGCTTCTCAATGATAAACTCGCCTTTTTTCACTAACGGCTTCTTTGCCCGGGGCGCGACAATATCTTGCAAGGCCACCCGGCCGATTATCCGGTCAATCAATTTACTGCCAATGGCTTCGCTCTCTTCTTTGGTAACGACAAATCCTTCCTCGTCCTTGCAATCCTCTTCCCTGATCACCACTTCCTGCGCCACATCCACCAAGCGGCGGGTCAAATAGCCGGCGTTGGCCGTTCTTAAGGCCGTATCGGACAGGCCTTTCCTGGTGCCGTGGGTGGAAATAAAAAATTCCAAAACATTAAAGCCCTCTTTGAAATTACCCTTGACCGGCAATTCGATAATCCGGCCGGCGGGATTGGTCACCAAGCCCTTGATGCCGATCATCTGAGTCAATTGGAGCACATCGCCCCGAGCGCCGGAAGTAATCATTGAAGCGACCGAACCCAAAGGATCCAGGACTTTTTTGACCGATTCGGTAATTTCGTCCTTGGCCGCTTTCCAAAGCCGAATCACTTTGTCGTACCTTTCTTCGGTGGTCAGCAAACCCTCTTCATACTGTTCTTCCGCTTCTTCCACTTTTGCCTCGGCCCGCCTGATAATCTCGTCCTTGGCCGCCAAATGAGGATAATCATTGATGCCCATGGAAAAACCCGAGCGGGTTAAAAACTTAAAACCTTTTTCTTTGATCTCATCCAAAATTTTAACGGTTTCAGCGTGGCTCAAAATCTCCAAACATTTATTAACAATCTTTTTTAGGCCGTCCTTGCCCACGGCTTCATTGATAAAATCAATCTTGGCCGGCAAAAGGCGGTTGAAAATAACCCGCCCGACCGAAGAAATAATCAATTGGCCGGCCAAATTTTTGCCGTCTTTTTTGTCCATCAAAATTTTTATCTTCGCCTGGATGCCTAATTTGTCCAAACGGTAAGCAATCAGCGCTTCCTGGGGCGAACTGAAACATTTGACCCGGTCATCGCTGACGCTTTCATTAAGCTGGGTCAAGTAAAAACAGCCCAAGACAATATCCTGGCCGGGATTAACCACCGGGCTGCCGGTTGCCGGCTTCAAAAGATTATTGGTACAAATCATAATCTGGCTGGCTTCCTGTTTGGCTTCCTCGGTCAAAGGCACATGGACCGCCATTTGGTCGCCGTCAAAATCGGCGTTGAAAGCGCTGCAGACCAAAGGATGGATTTGAATGGCCAAACCCTCAATCAAAACCGGATTGAAGCCCTGAATGCCCAAGCGATGCAAAGTCGGCGCGCGGTTAAGCAGGACCGTCGCGTCGCGGATAATATCTTCCAAAATATCATAGACCTCAATGCGGCCGGATTCAATGAAGCGATTGGCGCTGCGGACGTTGTAAACTAGCTCGTCTTTAATCAACCGGCTGATGATAAACGGTTTGAATAATTCCACCGCCATTTTTTTCGGCAAACCGCACTCATTCAATTTCAGTTTCGGGCCGATAATAATCACGCTCCGGCCGGAATAATCAACTCTTTTGCCCAGCAGATTCTGGCGGAAACGCCCCTGTTTGCCTTTCAGAATATCAGCGATCGATTTAAGGTTGCGACGCTGGCCAGTAGAAGCCATGACGGTCTTGCCATGGCGGGCGCTGTTGTCAATCAAAGCATCGACCGCTTCCTGCAACATTCTTTTTTCATTGCGGCAAATCACTTCCGGCGCGTTCAATTCAATCAATTGCTTCAAGCGATTGTTGCGATTAATCACCCGGCGATACAAATCATTAAGGTCGGAAGTGGCAAAACGGCCGCCGTCCAACGGCACCATCGGCCGCAAATCCGGCGGAATCACCGGAATGGCGGTCAAAACCATCCACTCGGGCCGAATCTTGTTGGTCCGCAAGCTATGCAAAAGTTTCAAACGCCGGACAATTTTATCTTTCTGGGCGCCGCCGGCCTCGGCCGATTTTTTCTTCAGCTCATCAATCAATTGATTTAAGTCAACTTCCCGCAAAATAGTCCGAATCGCTTCCGCGCCCATGCCCGCCTCAAAAATATGACCGAACTTTAAAGACAAATCCTGATAAACATTTTCTGAAATAATTTTTAAGGGCTTCAGTTCCCTTAATTCCCTTTCCGCCAAAGCCATCGCTTCTTCCAGATTCCTCAAACGCTCATCTTTCTCCACTGTTAGGCGACTGACTTCCTCCTCCAGGCGGGCGGCCGCTTCACCGCCGGCCGGCCCGGTAGGCAGATCTTGTTGGTTTTGATATCTGATTCTCGTTTGATTGCTGCGATTATTGAAATCGCCTTCAATCGCTTTTTTCTTGGCCTTGAATTCCTGCCTAACCTGCTCCAAGATGTCTTGTTTCAATTGCTCATCAACCTTAGTGACAATGAAATTGGCAAAATAAATGACTTTTTCCAATGACTGCACCGACAAATCCAAGACCAAGCCGATTTTGGAAGGCACGCCTCGCAAAAACCAAATATGGGAAACCGAAGTTGCCAAATCAATGTGCCCCATCCGTTCGCGGCGGACTAAAGAACGGGTTACTTCAACGCCGCACTTGTCGCAAACAATGCCTTTGTAGCGGATTTTTTTATACTTGCCGCAGTAGCATTCCCAATCCTTGCTGGGGCCGAAAATGCGTTCGCAAAACAGGCCGTCTTTTTCCGGCTTTTGGGTGCGGTAGTTGATGGTCTCCGGTTTCAACACTTCGCCGTGGGACCAGCCATGAATATCGTCCGGCGAAGCCAGTTTCAGTCGAATGGCGCTAAAATCAGATGATTGGGTTGGCTTTAACATAATTATTTGGCAATATTTTTTTCTTTTTTTCCGCCAGTTGGCGGATCTTTTTCAACAACGACCGGCCTCGTCGAGTCAAGGCGGGATTCTTCCGTTTCCTGCAGCAGCTCCACGCCCAAACACAGGCCTTTCAATTCCCTAACCAAAACATTGAACGACTCCGGCACATTAACCTTTTTAATCGGCTCATTCTTGATAATCGACTCATAGGCCTTGGAACGGCCGGGGACATCGTCTGATTTGATGGTCAGGACCTCTTGCAAGGTATAAGCGGCGCCATAACCCTCCAAGGCCCAGACCTCCATTTCGCCGAAGCGCTGGCCGCCGAATTGGGCTTTGCCGCCTAAGGGCTGCTGGGTAATCAGGGAATAGGGGCCGGTGGAGCGCTGGTGAATCTTATCTTCCACCATGTGGTTTAATTTCATCATATAAATCACGCCGACGGTAACCTGGTTGTCAAAAGATTCGCCGGACACGCCGTCATATAAAATAGTTTTACCGCTTTCGTCTAAGCCGGCCGCAACCAATTCCTCTTTTATTTTCTGCTCGGACACGCCGTTCAGGGGCGGGGTGGCCACCTTGTAACCCAGCTTGTAAGCGGCAATGCCCAAATGGGTTTCCAAAATCTGGCCCAAATTCATGCGGGAAATAACGCCCAGAGGGCTAAGGACAATATCAATCGGCGTGCCATCGGCCAAAAAAGGCATATCCTGAACCGGCACAATTTTGGAAATAACGCCCTTATTGCCGTGGCGGCCGGCCATCTTGTCGCCCCGTTGGATTTTCCGCAAGCTGGCGACGGTCACCTGGATGGACTTGATGACGCCAGCCGGCAAGCGGTCGGCGGCGGCTTGGGAAAAAATCTTGACGCCGATGACTTTGCCGTGTTCGCCATGTTCCAGATAAAGAGAGCTGTCGCGGACATCGCGCGCCTTTTCGCCGAAAATCACCCGTAATAATTTTTCTTCGGCCGAGAGTTCAGTTTCGCCCTTGGGCGTAATCTTGCCGACCAAGATATCGCCGGAAGAAACCTCGGCGCCCAAGCGGACAATGCCCTCTTCGTCAAGATTCTTCAGTTTCTCTTCGCCGATATTGGGGATATCGTTAGTCACGACTTCCGGACCCAACTTGGTGTCGCGGACGTCAATGACATAATTCTCAATGTGAATAGAAGTAAAGCGGTCTTGCTGGACCACGCGTTCGGAAATAACAACCGCGTCTTCGTAATTGTAGCCCTGCCAAGACATAAACGCGACCAGCAAATTTTGGCCCAAAGCCAATTCGCCTTGATCAATGGCTGAACCGTCCGAAATGAAATCACCGGCCTTGACCTTGTCGCCTTTGGCCACGACCGGCCGCTGGTTGATGCAGGTGGCGGCGTTGGAACGGATAAATTTTTTTAATTTATAATTTCTTAAATTACCGCCTTTTTCCAAAACTTGGACCTGTTGACCGTCGGCTTCAGTAACTTCGCCTTCTTTGGCGCAGATGACGGCATAACCGGAATCGCGGGCCGCCTTGCCTTCCACACCGGTGCCGATAATCGGCGCCTGCGGTTTGACGCAAGGCACGGCTTGGCGCTGCATGTTAGTGCCCATCAAGGCGCGAGTGGCATCGTCATGTTCCAAGAAGGGAATCAAGGCCGTGGCCACGCTCACGATCTGGCCGGGCGAAACATCCATATAGTCAATGTTCCAGATATAATCAATGGCCGGCTCGCCGTGGCGCCGGACCTCTTCTTTTTCATGGATGAAATAGCCGTCGCCATCAACCGGCGTATTGGCCGAAGTGGTGATGTATCTTTCTTCGGTAAAGGCGTCCAGCATGACGATTTCTTTGCCGATCATCGGCCGGATGGGAATAATTTTTAAATCAGTGATTTTAGCCAATTGCTCGCTGGCTTCCGGCGTGATTTTCTCGCCGGCTTTAACTATTACGGTTTGATCGGCCGGGTTCAAAATATCCTTGCGGACGATTTTGCCAGCCGTCTCGGTCGGCTGATTAAGCGCTTCTTTAATTACTTTAACAAAAGGGGTTTCAATAAAACCGAAATCATTGATGTGGGCGAAAGAACTCAAGTGGCCGACCAAGCCGATGTTCGGACCCTCGGAAGTGGCAATCGGACAAATTCGGCCATAGTGGGTCGGATGGACGTCGCGGACATCAAAACCGGCGCGCTCGCGGGACAAACCGCCCGGACCCATGGCGGAAAGCCGGCGCTTGTGCTCCAGTTCAGCCAGCGGATTAACCTGGTCCATAAACTGGGACAATTGGGAAGACATAAAAAATTCCTTGACCGCGCCCATGATCGGTTTGGCGTTGATCAGCCGGCCCGGCGTCAAAGCGCTGATTTCCAAGGTGCTCATCCGATCTTTGACAATCCGCTCCATTCTGGCCAAGCCCACCCGAAATTTATTCTGGATCAATTCACCCACGGTCCGAACCCGGCGATTGCCCAAATGGTCAATATCGTCGGCCGGATCTTGAGTAATATTCAAAAAGATAACTTCCTTGATAATCATCGCTAAATCCTCCCGACGCAAAACGCGGTGCTCTTTGTCGTTAGGCAGGTCCAAGCCGAAACGCTGGTTCAGTTTGTAACGGCCGACCCGGCTGAAGTCATAGCGATCAAAACGCAGGAACATGGAATGAATCAGGGAACGGGCATTGTCGGTGGTGGCCAAATCGCCCGGCCGGATTCTTTTGTAAACCTCTTTTAAGCCCTCGGCTTCGGTCTTGGCAATATCTTTCTCAATGGTGGCTAAAAGGTATTCCTTAAACCCCGGCTGGCTGGCAATCTCCTCCTTGAACAAATCCAACACTTCTTCATCGCTGCCATAGCCGAAAGCCCGCAATAAAGAAGTGATGGCCACTTTCCGCTTGCGATCGATTTTCACCCAAAGCACATTGTTAGCGTCGGTTTCAATTTCCAGCCAAGCCCCGCGGTTGGGAATAATCTTGGCGCCGTAGGCGTAATGGTCGTGGGTAAACTCGGAAGTAAAAAAAACTCCCGGCGAACGGATCAGCTGGGAGACCACGACTCTTTCAATGCCATTAACGACAAAAGTGCCATGGGCGGTAATCAAAGGAAAATCGCCTAAATAAATTTCCTGCTCTCGGCTTTCGCCGGTTTTTCGGTTGATCAATTTGGCCTTGACCCGCAACGGCGCTTCATAGGTGATATTCTTTTCCTTGCTGACATTCTCGTCAAACTTCGACTCGTCCAGATAATAGTCCAGAAAATACAATTCCAATTCCCGGCCGCTCACATCGACGATCGGTGAAACCTCATCAAACAATTCTTTCAGTCCTTCGTCAAGGAACCATTGGTAAGAACGCTTCTGCGCCTCAATCAAATCAGGCAGAGGGATGATATCTTGCCGAACGGTAAAATATTTGCGATTATTTTTTGCTGACATAAAAAAACCTCCTCCTGATGGAGCAGTTAAATAAAAAAACTGGCTAATTGTCTTGAAAAAAAATCATTAGACCCACTATCAATTATTAATTACTTTTTATAGCGGGATTTTATTTTTTACCCGGTTAAGCTGTCCCGCCTAAGGCGGGGCGTCCCGCCTCGGCGGGGATTAACTGGGCGAACCCCATCAAATTTTTCGCTAAAAGCGAGCATCCCGCCATCCGCCGGCTGGCGGAGCGGGGATTTGACGGGGTAAATTTGAAAAAACCGTTTTTTAAAAGGATTATATTGATATTAACACCCTTGTTTTCCCCTGTCAAGCGGTTTCCGCCTCCGCCGGTTGGCGGATGGCGGATTTTGGCTAACCTTAGCCAAAAAACATATTTTCTTGACATTTTTTTAACTTGGCTTCTCCCCAAGTTATCCACAGGGACGCAAATTACCTCAAATTTTCGCCAATTCCTCTTTCACCACCTGCCGGTCGTCCCATTTCACCTTGCGCCCGCGCTCCAAACAAATGGCTTGTTCCGAACCCTTGCCGGTAATCAGCACCAAATCGCCAGCGCCGGCCAAACTCAATACCTTGTTAATGGCCTCGCGCCGGTCTAAAATTTTGAATAATTCCTGGTCCAAACTTTTGCCGGCCTTCATCGCGCCTCCAGCCACTTGATCAATGATTTCCTGCGGGTCTTCATCATAGGGGTCTTCGTTGGTCACGACGACAAATTGAGCGCGGCTGCCGGCCAGTTCGCCCAAGACCGACCGCCGCGACTTGTCCCTGCCCCCGCCGGCCGAACCCAAAAGATGGATAATCCTCCCCTGGGCCAACTTCAAATCATCAATCGTCTGGTACAACTGTTTCATTGATTCCGGCTCGGGCGCGTAGTCAACCAAAACTTTAAAATCTTGTCCTTCATCAATAAATTCCATCCGGCCGGCCACGCCTTTCACCCGGGCCAAACCAATAGCGATTTTATCGGTTTCAATTTTCTGGGATAAGCCAACGCACACCGCCACCAAAGCGTTATAAACATTAAAACGACCCAATAATGATAAATTAAAATTGGCATCGCCAACTTTAAATATTGCGCTATCTTTGCTTAAACTAATTCCTTCTGCCCTGATTTCTTCTACGCCGGTAATATCCGAAATAAAATTAACGCCATAACCGAACTTGCGGTCAGCCGGAAATTGCAAAAAATAGCTGGCGTGTTCGTCATCCAAATTAACAATGCTGATTTTTTCGATTTTTTTTCCGCCAAGCTTTTTGGTTTTATCTCGTTTCAATTTTTTAAATAATTCACCTTTGGCGTTTTTATAATTATCAAAATTGCCATGAGATTCCAAATGCTCCGGCGTCAGATTGGTGAAAATCGCCAAATCATAATTGATGCCCAGATGGCGGGATTGTTTGATGCCTTCGGAAGAGGTCTCAATGATGGCATAGTCGCAGTCGGCCACGACCATCTGCTTCAGCAATTTCTGCAAAGCGAACCGGCCGAGCATCGTCATCTTTTTGTCGTTCAGCCATTCTTTTTTATCTATCTTGAAATTAACCGTGGAAGTCAGACCGACTTTGTAGCCGGCCTCTTCCAGAATAGCGGCAATCAAATTGACCGTGGTTGATTTGCCGTTGGTGCCGGTCACGCCGATGACAATCAATTTCTCCGACGGATGGCCGTAAATGATGTTGGCCAAAAGAGGCAGGGCTTTATGATACCAGGATAAAATCGGAGCGGGAATAAATTTTTTAAGAAAAGTTTTCATAAAAATTTAACGAATTTATTATTTTTATTTACTAAAATGTTTTTTGGCTTGATGGGCTGGTCGCCCAGTTCAAAACCCATAACAATAATCTCTTCTCCGGCTTTAATCAAATGGGCGGCGGCGCCGTTCATGCAAATTCGGCCGCTGCCTTTCTCGCCGGCAATGATATAGGTTTCGAGGCGGCTGCCGGAAGTGTTACTAACCACCAAAACTTTTTCACCTGCCCAAAAACCGGCTTTGGTCATTAAATCCTCATCAACGGTAATACTGCCGATATAATTTAAATCGGCATCAGTGACGATTGCTTTGTGGATTTTTGAACGAAGCAAAAAACGCATAAAAGTTTCTATTGCTGTCATTACGAGCAATGACAACTTTTTACATTTTTAATTTTTTAATCATTCTGTATATTATATACCAAATCTTCTTAACCGGCAAGTCCCAGGCGCCGACATAATTAACGCGTTCGCCACCAAATCCTTCTTTAAATCTGGTCACGCCCGCCCAGGGATGATTGGGTTGGTTAACGGGCCTGCCCGCCTGCTTGTCCCGCGAAGCGGGACTTGCGGCGGGCGCCACGCCCCAAAAATCATAATATTTATAGCCCTGCTTTTTCGCTTCTTTGATGGCCGCCCATTGCAACAAGTGTGGCGCCATCAGGTTACGGCCTTCATCAGCCGAAGCGCCGTGAAGATAGGTGGCCGTATCGCCAAAAAAAACCATTAAATTAGCCGCCATAATTTGACCTCCAAATTCAGCTACAAACATTTTCGCCAGCTTACTCTCAACTAATTTCAAATAATAATTTTTAGGATGTGAACTGAAATTATCGCGCGCCACTGTCTGTTTCATCAACTCACAAAAAATTTCAATATCATTGATTATTTTTACTTTAACGCCTTTTTTCTCCGCCAACCGGATATTGTATCTGGTTTTTTGATGAAAACCATTTAATAGCTCCTCTTCCGATTTTTGTAAGTCCAAAATTAAAGTATTCTTCGGCTGAACCGGCGCGGTTTCTACAAAACCAAATTTTTTTAAATCAATTTCGGCGGGCGGTTCAATGCGCAAAAAAATAATATTTTCTTTTTTGGCTAAATCTTTTAATCTATCAATTAACTCTTTATTAACCTTAATCGGCCCGCGTGGGCAATAGAGATAACCCAGGCCAAACGGCAAAGGATATTTAATGACTATGGCTTCGCCAGCAAACCGCCAAACCTTTCGGCCCAGTTCTTCTTGAAAATTTGCCCACCTGTCGGATTGAAGAAAATTATCTTTAGATTCCATGATTTCCATATTAGCTGATATTTTTCAGCGCCCACTTGATTCGTTCGGAAACATCATTAATTTCCGCTGGCACGCCTCTGGCCAATTCTCTTGCCACGGCCAATTGATAACCCAAGCCGATCAAGGCATCAATCACTTCATTGTCGCCCCCGACCGCGCCCGGCAAGCCCAAGTTCTCAAACTTGTTTTTCAGCTCCAAAATAATCCGCTCGGCCGTCTTCCGGCCAATGCCCGAAACCTTGGTTAAAATGGCGGCATCGCCAACACTGATGGCGCTCTTGATGTCGGTCACTTTGGCCAAAGACAAGACATTCAAGGCGGTTTTGGGGCCGACGCCGGAAATCTCAATCAATTGTCCAAAAAAACTCAATTCCTCTTCGGTTAAAAAGCCGTACAAAACCATCAAATCCTCGCGCACGTGCAAATGAGTAAAAAATTCCGCCGCCTGCCCGGGCTGGAATTTATTCAAAATAATCGGGGAAATAAAAATCTGGTAGCCGACCCCGCCGACTTCCAGGATGACAAAACGGTTGCTGACTGATTTAATTTGGCCTTTTAATGAAGCGATCATAGCGCTTTCATTTTAGCTTTTTTCGGCGGTTTTGGCAAGTAATTTGACGGTTTGCCAAAAATAAGCTAATATACTATCAGTAGGAAACGGCAACAATAACAACCGCGCTAACTTAGTTATTTGTTGCCAAATTAAAAATGTGATTCATCATTAAAGCCGAGTTGGCGCAAAAATCCCCAATCAGCAGAAACGTAAGGAACGAAGCTGATTGGGGTTATTTATTTAATCAGTTTGATTTTTATCGCGTAATCTCCGACTTTTATTTCCTCATCATCAATTTCTCCAGTTGCTAATTCTTTGCTCAAAGTCGCTTTTTTTATTTCAACGCTGAATTTATCCATCACGGCTTTTAATTCTTGGCTATCGGTCTGATAATTAAATATCACTTTGTCCTGAATGGTCAGCCCGTTTTGTTTTCTTAAATCATTAATCTGCCTGACCAATTCCCTGAACAAACCTTCCTGCTTTAATTCTTCGGTCAAAGCCGTGTCCAATTTGTCCGCTTCACCTGCCAGAACTTCCTTGACATTCAACTCTTCTCTCAAAATTGCCAAAAATTCCGGT
>JAZDFN010000008.1:0-6308 GCA_043807885.1 bacterium
GAAAGTTTGTAAGAAGAAATAATTTTTAAAATTGTCATTATGAGGAGCGACCCCGCCTTTCGCGAAAGGCGGGGGAAGCGACGTAATAATCCCCTCCAAAAAAATGTCATTCTGGAGCGAGCGTAGCGAGCGATAGAATCCCTTTGCTGTTTGTAATTACTGTCAGCCAGGGGATTCTATCGGTCGTCAGCCGCCTTTGGCGGCTTCCTCCCTCCAGAATGACATCCTTAAGGAGGGCTCGCAATGACAGTAATATTTTCAGAATGCATCCAATAAAAATTCAACTATTTGAAGGTCCTTTGGACTTGCTTTTGCAATTGATTGAACAACAGGAGCTGGACATCACCCAGGTGGCTTTGTCTCAAGTGGCTGACCAGTATCTGGAGCATTTACGCGGGCTGGAAGAACGCCAGCCCAATGAACTGGCGGATTTTTTGGTAGTGGCCGCCCGCTTATTAGTGCTTAAGTCCAAAGCCCTTTTGCCCTATCTGATTTGGGAGGAAGAAGAGACCGGCGAGGACTTGGAGCGGCAATTAAAAATGTATCAGCAGTTCGTGGCCGCTAGCCAGACAATCCAGCAATTGATTCATCGCCGGCGGTTCAGTTTTTTTCGCCTGAAACCGCCAATGTCCGAAGAAGTGGTTTTTAATCCGTCTAAGAAGCTGGTTAAAGGCCAATTAGCCAAGATTTTTGCCGAAGTTTTGGATAGATTGGAGCCGATCGTCAATCTGCCCCAGCGGGCTTTGGCCAAGACCATTTCCATCAAGGAGCGCATTGAGAAGATCCGGGATTTGATTTTCAATAAAGGGGTCTGTACTTTTGAGGAAATTTTGACCGGCCAATGCGACCCGCTTCGCCCGCGAAGCGCGGCGAGCAAAGCGGAGATGATTATTAATTTTTTAGCCATGCTGGAATTGGTCAAGCAAAGAGAAATCACCGCTCTCCAAGATAATTTATTCCAGGGTATAACTATTAGGAAATTATAATGTCTTTAGAGTCCAAAATAGAATCATTGCTTTTTGTTTCAACCAAGCCGCTGGCAATTAACAAGCTGGCGGAATTAACCAAAGGCGAAGTTAATCAAGTGAAAGATGCGCTGGCTAATTTGATGGCGAAATATAATATTGCCGAGAGCGGGGTTAATATCCTAAAAAATGGCCAAAGCTATCAATTGGCCAGCGGGCCGAACAACCGCAAGCTGGTTCAGGATTTTTTGAAAGACGAAATGACCGGCGAATTGACCCGGCCGTCTTTGGAAACCTTGGCGATTATCGCTTACCGCGGGCCGGTTACTAAGCCGGAGATAGAACAGATTCGAGGAGTGAACTGCAGTTTGATTTTGCGCAACCTGCTGATTCGGGGCTTGGTGGAGGCCGAAGAGGATAAAAAAGAGATGAAAATCAGCTATCGCATCACCTTTGATTTTTTGCGCCATCTGGGCTTGGCGGAGATTGAGCAACTGCCCGATTATGCCAAGCTGAACCAGAATGAGAATTTGGAACAGCTTTTAATTAAACCCAATATTCCCCAAGAATGATTTTGCAATTAGTCGTCAATTTGATAATCACCGGTCTGGTTTGGCAACAGACCTTGGTGCCGGCCGGGTTGACTTTGGCGGATGAAGTCCAGGCTGGCGGAGACGCTCCGGCTTTGGTCCGGCCGATTAGGATTTTGGACAATCGCAGTTTGGGCGTGAAAATCACCGCGCCATACGCGATTGTGCTGGACATCAAGAGCGGGGAGGTTTTGTTTGAAAAAAATATCCATCAGCCGGCGCCCATTGCCAGTCTGACCAAACTGATGAGCGCTTTGATTTTTTTGGAAGATAATCCGGATTTCAATAAGATAATAACTATTGAGGCCGAGGACTATCGTTTGGGCAGTACTATCGGCTTGTTTAGTGGGGAGCAAGTCACCTTGCGCGATTTGTTTTACAGCGCCTTGGCCGGTTCATCCAATAACGCCATGATCGCCTTGGCCCGCTCTACCGGCTTGAGCGAAGAGAAGTTTGTTGAGAAAATGAATGGCCGGGCCAAATTGTTGGGCTTGAATAACACTAATTTTATCGAGCCGACCGGCTTGGATTCGGGTAATATTTCCTCCGCTTATGACATCGTCCGTTTAGCCAATTACGTTTTGCGGAATCCAAACATCAGGGCGGCGGTTACTGCTACTGACTATAGTTTCCGGGTCAGCAACACCGGCCGTTTGCAGAAAGTCAACAACACTAACAAATTATTGAAAAGCTTTCTGCGCATCACCGGCGGCAAGACCGGCTTTACCGACGCCGCCGGTTATTGCCTGGCTTCGCAGGTGGCCAATGGCGATGGCCGCGAGATTTTAGTCGTGGTTTTGGGCAGTACTAGCGAAGAAGCGCGCTTTCAAGAGGTGAAGGGTTTGGCTTGGTGGACTTTTGAAAATTATCGCTGGGAATGATATGGCAAAAAAATTAATCATCGGCCACCGCGGAGGCATGGCTTTGGCTAAAGAGAATACGATGGCGGCCTTCCGGAACGCTGTGGCTTTGGGGCTGGATATGATTGAATTGGACATCCGCAAGAACAAGAATGGCATTATGGTCGCCAATCATGATGAAACGATTAGTCCGGAAGCGCCTTTGTTTGAAGAAGTTTTGGCTTATACCCAAAATAAAATAAAATTAGATGTGGAATTAAAGGAGGAGGGTTATGAAAAAGAAGCGGTTGAATTGATTTTGAGATATTTTGAAAAAAATGATTTTGTCATCACTTCCTTTAATGATGCGACGGTCAGGGCAATTAAAAAATTATTTCCCGAATTGAGAGTTGGTTTGATTTTGAACGAAGAAAAAAATTCGAAAGAAATTAAAGAGCTTGGAGTTGATTTTTTGGCATTACATTGGAAATTGTTAAAGCCGGATTTTTTAAACCGCGGCTTATTCGTCTGGACAGTCAATGATGAAAAAATGTTAAAACGATTGTTATTAGACAAGCGAGTGGCCGGCATAATTACCGACCAACCGGATTTGGCCCTAAAAATAAGAAAAAACTTGCCATTTTCCTGAAAAAATGTTATCCTATTTTTATGAATAATGGCGCGATTTACATAGATAAAGGAAGAGAGGTGGGCGTTTTGTTAATCCACGGCTTTACCAGCAGCGCCTACCAGTTTAATGAATTGGCGCGCTATCTGGCGGAAAAAAATGTGACGGTGCTGGCGCCGATGATCATCGGGCACGGCACCACGCCGGACGATTTGATCAAGACCAATCCGGACGATTGGCTGAAATCAATTGAAGAGCCGTTGCGATTTTTGCAAAGCAAAGTCAAGAAAGTTTTCTTGCTCGGCAATTCTTTCGGGGGCAATCTGGCTTTTGAATTGTCGCTCAAAAATTCGGTGGCCGGCATAATTTCTCTGGGCACGCCGATTTTTTTGCGCCGGTTTTGGTGGGTTAAACTGCGTTTGCTGACTGATTACCGTTTTCGGAAATACTACCGCAAGCCCCCGGCTCTTTACCGCATTGATTATACGGATTTTTCCGATGAAGTGACCTATCCGGTGATTCCGATTAAATGTTTGCGCGATTTTCTGGGCTTTATTGAAAAGCGTACCATTCCTCATCTGCCAGAGGTCAAGGCGCCGGTTTTGATTGTCCATTCCAGCGGCGACCAGGTGATTCACCCGCGCAGCGCCCAATACATTCACGAGCATATCGGTTCGGGGAAAAAAAGAATCTATTGGTTAAGGGCCTTTACCCATGAAGTGACTAAATCCAGGCGAAGAGAAGAAATTTTTGACAAAATTTACCAATTCATCAGCGAGAATTAAATTATGCCGACGATTTACCAAAAATTCAAAGAAGCTTGCGCGCAGAATCCCCGGCGGATAGCGGTTTACTGGAAGAGCAAGGGCGATTGGTTCAGCTTCCGTTATGGCGAGTTTTTGGACCAAGTGGATAGTTTGGCCGGAGGGTTGCTTAAAATCGGCGTGATAAAAGGGGAGCGATTGGGGATTTTGAGCGAAAACCGGCCGGAGTGGCTGATGGTGGATTTGGCCCTCAACAAAATCGGGTCAGTGAGCGTCCCCATTCACGCCACCGCCAACCAACAATTAATCGAGCATATTTTAAGAGATTCTGGCGCCAAGTTTTTGGCCATAAGCCAGAATCTTTTTTTAAAACACCAGAGCGCCATTGACGGGTTGACTGGGCTGGAAAAGATTATCATTCTGGCCGAACAAACCGAAGTTAACAAGGAAAAAATAATTTTATTCAAGGATTTGCTGAAGGTCGGTAAAATTGAAGAAACATTTGGCGAAAGCCAGGACTTGGCCAGCATCATTTATACTTCCGGCACGACCGGCGAAGCTAAAGGCGTAATGCTGTCCAACCATAATTTTTTGGCGAATGTGGCCGCGGCCAACCAGCGGGTCAAGATTTTGGCTGAAGACAAGTTTTTGTCTTTTATGCCTTTGTCCCATGTTTTGGAACGCACGGCCGGCAGTTACGCGGCGATTTTCAATGGCGCGGCCATTGCCTATGCCGAAGGGATTAAGCAACTGGTTGACAACCTAAAAGAAGTCAAGCCGACGATTCTTATCAGCGTGCCCAAGATTTTTGAAAAAATGTACGAGAAAATAACCAACGGCATTAAAGAAAAAAACGTTTTGGTTAGAAAATTTTTTTTCTGGTCGTTGAAAAGAAAGCCCAAATCATTGGGGAGCTGGCTGGCCGACAAGCTGATTTACCACAAAATCAGGAAAGTGCTGGGCGGCCATCTGCGTTTTGCCATTTCCGGCGGCGCCAGTATTGACGAGAAAATTTTGCGCTTCTTCAAGCATATCGGCGTTAAGGTTATGGAGGGCTATGGATTGACCGAGACCTCGCCGGTAGTGAGCGTCAATGCTTTGGACGACTACAAATTCGGCACCGTGGGCCAGCCCTTGGCGGGCGTGGAAGTGAAGATTGCCGATGACAAGGAAATTCTGATTAAAGGCGAAACCGTCATGCTGGGCTATTGGCAGAATCAGGAAGAGACCAAGGAAGCGATGACCGAAGACGGCTGGTTAAAGACCGGTGACTTGGGTTTTTTGGATTTAAACAATTTTTTGACCATTATCGGCCGGAAAAAAGAAATCATCGTCACCACCAATGGCAAAAATGTGGCGCCGGAGCGGATTGAAAATGTGATTAATTTAAGCCCCTATATTGAACAATCGGTCGTGGTCGGCCATGGCCAAGGATTTTTATCAGCGTTAATTGTTCCCAATTATCAGGCCATCAGAGAGAAATTCACTTTGTCGGCCAATGCCCATGAGATAATCGGGCAGGAAATCAGCAAGACCAATGAGAAGCTGATGTTCTACGAGCGGGTTAAAGATTTCCGCCTGCTTAAAGAACCCTTTACGATTGAGGCCGACGAACTGACGCCGACCTTAAAAATCCGGCGGAAAATCATTGAAGCCAAATACAGCAAATTGATCGCTAGTATTTATGATTAAATTCACCATTGCCAAAGAAAATACTTTGCGAGGTAAAATAGTTTACCTTTTTTTAAAAATGATAATCGCGCCGATTGTCCGGCTGGTTTGGGTTAAAAAAATTACCGGCCAAGAAAATTTGCCTAAAACCGGCCCTTTTATTATCGCCGCCAACCACCAGGGTTATTTTGATTTTATTTCTTTAGTTTGCGTTTTGCCAGACAAATTGACATTTTTAGCCGCCGAGAAATTTTTTGCTTCCCGATTCTGGCGGCCGATTATGGAATACACCGGCCAGATAAAAGTGGAAAGATATTCAGGCGACAATAAAGATAAAGCCGCGGCATTAGCCCTGAAAGTTTTGGAATGCGGCAAGGTTTTGGCGATTTTCCCGCAAGGCACGCGCAGCCGCACCGGCGAGATTGGCCAAACTTACACCGGCGTGGCCAAATTCGCTTTAGAGGCCGGCGCGCCCGTCGTGCCGATTGGCATCAAGGGGACATTTGAAGTGATGCCGCCGTCGGCCAAGAAGCCAAGGACTAAAAAAATTATAGAACTCCATATCGGTAAGCCGATGGAGTTTGATGGTCCCCAAACACCCGAAGTATATCGCCGGATTACCGATGAGATTATGGCGGAAGTGGCGCGGTTAGCCGGCTTGACATTATTTCAAAAAACGCTATAATAAAAGCAATTATATGATTTCTGGAAAACCCATTTTCAAGCTAATTTGTTCAGTGGCAATTGTCGCCCAATTGCTGGTTTTCCTGCCCGTTGACTCGGTCTTGGCCGAAGAGCCATCTTCGCCACCTGCTCCAACGGAAACTTCGGCTCCGGCTTCAGAACCCGCG
>JAZDFN010000009.1:0-16269 GCA_043807885.1 bacterium
ACAGGAAATCAAGTTCAAGGACAAGGATAATAATGACCAATCCTTGATTATTGACAAATTAGAAAGCAACCAAATCACCTTCACCTACCAAGGCAACAGCTATGCCTTAAACATCGGCGAAAGCCAAGAAATCAACGGCTATACCTTTACCATTACCGAGTTTGGCGAAATCATCGTCAGCCAAGGCGCTTACCAGCCGCCAAAAGGTCAGGAAAGACCCGGTTGGCTGTCTCACCGGCCCGCTCCGGGCGAAAGTAAGCAGGTTAACCCCTTGGGCGAACAGCTCTCTTGGGGCACGGTTAATCGCGCCTTGGAGAACGCTTTGGGCAAAGAAAAAGCCGAACAGGTGAGTTATCAAACCCGGCTTAATCTGGCCCTCCTGACCACCTATGGCTACGATGACCAGCCGGCCAATTGGCGCTTCTACGCCGGCGTTATTCAGGCCTACATAACCAATTACGGCCGCGCGCCGGAAACCGAGGCCGATTATCTGGATCTCTACAATATTGCCCATGGCCGCAAGCCCCAGAACCGGCAGTTAACCCGAGAAATCTGGGCAATCGGCCAGTTTGGCCGGGTCTACTGGCGCTTGCCCAAGTTCAGCAAGCCAACCGATGATTGGGCCATTTGGATGATGGCTTATGATATCAGGCCGGCCACGCCCAACCTCAAGAGCGAGATTTTCGCCTTGGGCGTCTTCCGGTCAATCTACAAGCGCTTGCCAAAGGACGGCCAGGACTGGTCCATTGTCAGAGCCATTGCCAATAGCGGGGCGGGGAGGTAGGGGAGGATGATGACGATTGATTAAATAATTTTAATGGATTTATCCACAAAAAGCGGCTTGGCAAAAGGGCCGCTTTTTGGTATAATTAAATGGAGTGGAATTTTATGTTAAATAAGCTGAATAAATTAAAAAAGCAGGCCTTAGACGAGATTAAAAAATCCGAAACTTTTGATTCCCTAAAATTTTTGGAAACCAAATATCTTGGCCGGCAAGGCGAATTGTCGGGTCTTTTAGCCGACTTAAAAAAGGTGGCCAAAGAAGAACTGCCTAAAGTCGGCCGGTTGGCCAATGAGGTGAAAAACGATTTGCTGGCGGAATTTGAGAAAGTCAAAAAAAATTTCCAGTCGGAGAAAAAAATTACTGCCGTTAATTTGGATCCGACCGCACCCGGGGAAACGATTGAGCGCGGACACCTCCATCCCATCACCCAGTTTTTGAGGAAAGTGGAAGATATCTTCCTGTCCATGGGTTTTGAGGTTCTAGACGGGCCGGAAGTGGAAGACGAAGAGCATAATTTCAATTTGTTGAATATGCCGAAAGACCATCCGGCGCGCGACATCCAGGATACTTTCTATGTCAAAGGCGGGGAAGCCGGCAACCAATTGCTATTAAGGACGCAGACTTCGCCCATGCAGATCAGGGCGATGAAGACCCGGAAACCGCCGGTGCGGCTAATCGTGCCCGGCCGGGTTTTCCGCCATGAAGCGACCGATGCCAGCCACGAGACCACTTTCTATCAGTGCGAAGGATTGGTGATCGGCGAAAACATCAAAATGACCGATTTGATCGGCACGCTCCAGCAGTTTTTGCAGGCGGTTTTCGGAGACGAAGTGAAAGTCAAAGTCCGGCCCAGCTTTTTCCCTTTTACCGAGCCGAGCTTGGAGGTCATTATGTCCTGCGTCATCTGCGGGCAGAAGGGCTGTTCGGTCTGCAAACAGACCGGTTGGTTGGAAATGCTGGGTTGCGGCATGGTCCACCCCAAGGTTCTGGAAAACATGAATGTCGATCCGGCCGTCTATTCCGGCTTTGCTTTCGGCCTGGGCATTGACCGATTGATGATGCTTTATCACCAAATTAATGATGTTCGTTTGTCCTATGGCGGGGACTTGAGATTCTTAAAACAATTTTAAGATGAGATTACCTTTATTGTGGCTAAAAGATTATATTAAAATTAAAATTTTCCCAGAAAAACTGGCCGAGCTTTTGACTTTTTCCGGCACGGAAGTGGAGGCGATTGAGCGAACAAGCGGACTGGACAAAGTGATGGTGGGCGAGATTTTGGCTATCAAGCCCCATCCTAATGCTGACAAATTGCAGATTGCCATGGTTGATGTTGGCAATCAAGAACTGGCCATTGTCTGCGGAGCGCCGAACATCAAGGTTGGCCAGAAAGTGCCGACGGCTTTGGTTGGCGCGGTTTTGCCTAATGGTTTGGAGATCAAGAAAACCGCGATTAGAGGCGTTAAGTCATCGGGCATGCTTTGCGCTGAAGATGAACTGGGTTTGGGCAAAGACCATGGCGGGATCATGATTTTGGATCAAAAAGCCAAACCGGGGGACAAATTGGCCGAATGGGTTAGTTCGGGCGAACCGATTTTGGATTTGTCCATCACCCCCAACCGGGGCGATTGCCTTGCCATTTTGGGTTTGGCCCGGGAGATCTCGGCTTTGACCGGCGAAAAGGTCAAGTGGCCGATAATTGATTTTCCCAAGATCGTTAAAGAAAAAATTAATTGTCCGGTGAAAGTGAACGACAAAGACCTTTGCCCTAAATACGTTGTTCGAGTTATTAAAAACGTGAAGATAAAAGAATCGCCGGGTTGGCTTAAAGATCGTTTATTGGCGGTGGGCTTACGCCCGATCAACAATGTGGTCGATGTCACCAATTTCGTGATGATGGAAATGGGCCAGCCTTTGCACGCTTTTGACGCGGACAAAGTCAAGAAAATCGTGGTTCGAAAAGCCAAAGCGGGGGAGAGAATAAAGATGATTGATAATGAAGAAAGGGAATTAACCGAATCAATGCTGGTGATTACCGATGGCTATGAGCCGATTGCCATTGCCGGAGTTATGGGTGGAGCCGAGAGCGAAGTGGCTGACAAAACCAGTAATATCCTTTTGGAATCGGCCCAGTTTAATCCGATCAGTATCAGAAAAACTAGCCAACAACTGGGTTTGCGCTCGGAAGCTTCCTTGCGCTTTGAAAAGGGGATTGACTGGCTGATTACGGAGCGGGCATCGGACCGAGCCGCCGGTTTAATCGCCGAATTGGGCGACGGCATTGTCGTGGAAGAGCAGATTGTCGTTGTCGGCAAAAAGTTCAAGCCCGCGGCCGTTAAACTGCCTTTAAGCTATTTGAATAATCTTTTGGGGGCGGAGTTGGCCAAGAATGAAGTGATGGAAAAATTGATTTCTTTGGGTTTTGAAATCAAGGATTATGGCCGAAATTTGTTGGTCACGGTCCCCGCTTGGCGGCCGGATGTCAAAATCCCGGCCGACTTGGTTGAAGAAATCGGCCGTTTGTTTGATTATAATCGCTTGCCTCCAAGCTATTTAATAGCCGAATTAAAACCAATGGCTTTAAGCCAAGAAAAACAAGCGATTAGAACTATTCAGGACATTTTGGCCGGCGCCGGCTTTACAGAAACAATCAATTATTCTTTCTACGGGCATCCGCCAGCCGGCGGAGCCGAATGTGGCGGGCCAGAGAACCATTTGGAACTGGCCAATCCTATCAATCCTGACCAGCGCTATCTGCGTTTGGATTTGGAACCGCGAATTCGGGAAAACATTGAAAAAAATATCAGGGAATTTGACCCAATCAAGTTTTTTGAAATCGGCCACACTTATCAGCCCAATCCGCCAGCCGGCGGAGATTTGCCGATTGAAAAAAAGATGCTGGCCGTTGCTTGGGCCGGCAAAAAGTTAAAGCCGGAGTCGGCAATTAATTATCTTAAAGGAATTGCCCGATTGATTTTTCAGGAATTAAACATTGACGCCGAGAAAATTGATATCTCTCCTGTTTTCAATGATAACTACGGCTTGTTGCGTTTGGACATCGGCGAATTGGTTAATTTAGCCGAGCCAATCAAAGTTTATCAGCCAATTCCTAAATTCCCGGCCATAATCAGAGACATTGCCATTGAAGTTGAAGATCGGGTTCTTTACGGCCAAATCAAAAAGATAGTTGATAAATTAGATGACTTAATTGCTCGGGTAGAATATCTCAGCACCTATTCTCTGGCCAATAGCAAGAAGAGCTTGGCTTTCCGGGTGATTTACCAATCAGCCGAACGGACGCTTAAATCAGAAGAAGCGGATAAGATTCAAGAAAAAATAATCAAAGCATTAAATAAAAAATTTCAAGCTAAATTAAGATGATTCAAAACAGTCAAGACATTTTTTGGGTCGTGCTGGCTTTCTGCGTTTTGTGGTTCACGCTTTTCGTTTCCTGGATGGTCTATTATCTGGCCATGATTCTCAAAGAGACCCGGAAGATTATCCGGTTTTTCAGCGCGACTTTGGCCAAGATTGACGAAGTGGTGAGCATTGTCAAAGAGAAGTTGAATAAGTCCGCTGCCTCTTTCACTCTATTGTTAAAAGCCGGGCAGGAGGTCATGGATTTTATCAAGGAAAAGAGAGGTAGCGGAAAAAAGAAACAAGAAAAAAAAGAGCCGAAAACGGAGTAATTATTTTCCAAAATAGAACCAACCTCAAGGATTGATTTTTTAGTGGGGTTGGTTTAAAATTAGGTTAGAATTATTATGAAATTCACCCACTTACACACTCACAGCCATTATAGTTTGCTGGACGGTTTGGCCAAAATCCCTAATTTGGTGGCTAAAGCCAAGATTGAAGGCATGGATTCGCTGGCCCTAACCGACCACGGCGTGATGTATGGGGTGGTTGAGTTTTTTCAAGCGTGTAAGAAGAACGGCCTAAAGCCGATTATCGGCGCGGAAGTTTATCTGTCGCCTCGAGGCCGATTACACAAGGAGAGCGGGGTTGATATTAAGCCCTATCATTTGGTTTTGCTGGTGAAAAATGAAACCGGCTATCGGAATTTGCTCAAGTTGGTTTCCATTGCCCATCTGGAGGGTTTTTACTACAAGCCCCGGGTTGATTGGGAGATTCTGGAAAAATATGGCGACGGCCTGATTGCTTTGTCGGCCTGCTTGCAGGGCGAATTGCCGGTGGCCATCCAGCGGAACGAACCTTGGGAGAAAATTACGGCTTTGGCCCGGCGTTACGATGAACTTTTCGGTCCGGGTAATTTTTTTTTGGAAGTCCAGCACCATCCCGGTCTAGCCAATCAGCAAATAGTGAATGAAAAGATAATCACTCTGGGCAAACAGCGGGGCATCCCGGTAGTGGCGACCAATGATATCCACTATTTAAATCAGGCAGACGCCGAAGCCCATGATATTCTTTTGTGCCTCCAGACCAAAAAAAAGAAAGAGGATAAAGATCGTTTGTCCATGCTGGGCGAGGATTTTTCTTTTCGTTCGACCCGGCAGATGATCAATGATTTCCATTATTACCCGCCGGCTATCGCCAACACCCAGTTGGTAGTTGATGCCTGCAATTTTGAATTGCCTTTAGGCAAAGTGGTTTTGCCCAGTTTTGAATTGCCCGCCGGTTTGGCGCCGGAACAATATCTGCGCGATTTGGCTGAACAGGGCTTGGTTAAACGATTTGAGATTATAGTTGAAAACCAACAAATTGTCCGCTCCGCTTTGTCGGCCGAGCTGACCCGGCAAATTATTGATCGGCTGGAATATGAATTGGGCATAATTGCCAAAACCGGCTTTTCGGCCTATCTTTTAATCGTCCAGGATTTTGTCAATTGGGCCAAGAGCCAGAATATTTTGGTCGGCCCTGGCCGGGGCAGCGCGGCTGGCAGTTTGGTTTCCTATTTGATTAATATTACCAATGTTGACCCGATTAAATATGATTTGTTGTTTGAACGGTTTTTGAACCCGGAGCGCATTTCCCTGCCCGATATTGATTTGGATTTTGCCGATACCCGGCGCGACGAGGTTATCCGTTATGTAGAAAGCAAATATGGCCAAGACCATGTGGCGCAAATCATCACCTTCGGCACCATGGCCGCTCGGGCGGCCGTCAGGGATGTCGGTCGGGTCCTGAACTTGCCTTACGCTTACTGCGATCAGACCGCTAAATTGATTCCCCTGTTCACCAATTTGGACAAGGCCTTGGCAACCGTGCCGGACTTGAAACAGCTTTATCAGAACGATCCTCAAGCCAAGAAATTGCTGGATACCGCCAAGGTTTTGGAAGGCGTGGCCCGGCACGCTTCCACCCACGCCTGCGGGGTCCTGATTACGCCGGAACGGCTGGATAATTATGTGCCCTTGCAATATGCCAGTTCCGGCGATCAAACAATTGTTTCCCAGTACTCTCTGCATCCCATTGAGGATTTGGGTTTGTTGAAAATGGATTTTTTGGGCTTGGCCAACTTGTCAATTTTGGAAAATGCTTTGGCCAGAGTGGAGAAGGTCCATGGCCTGAAGATTGACTTGGACCAGATTCCTTTTGACGACGAACTGACCTTCAAGCTTTTGCAAAGGGCGGATACGGTGGGCGTGTTTCAATTGGAAAGCGCCGGCTTGAGGCGATATCTGAAGGAATTGAAGCCGACGGTTTTTGAGGATGTAATTGCCATGGTCGCCCTTTACCGTCCCGGCCCCATGGAGTGGATCCCTGATTTCATTGCCGGCAAGCACGGCCTGAAAGAGGTTTCTTATATTCACCCCAAGTTAAAGCCGATTTTGAGCAAGACCTATGGCGTGGCCGTCTATCAGGAGCAGGTAATGCAGATTACCCGCGACTTGGCGGGCTTCAGCTTGGGTGAGGCGGATATTTTGAGGAAAGCGGTCGGCAAAAAGATTCCCAAGCTGTTGATTGAACAGAAAGAAAAATTCATCAAGAACTGTGTTCGGCAAGGCGTCAGCCAATCGATTGCCGAAAGGGTTTTCGCTTTCATGGAGCCATTTGCCGGTTATGGTTTTAACCGCGCCCACGCGGCTTGCTATGCGGTCATTGCCTACCAGACCGCTTATCTTAAGGCCCATTACCCGACGGTATTCATGGCTTCCTTGATGACGGCTGACCAAGGCAACAGCGATCGGATTGCCATTGAAGTTGAAGAATGTCGGCGGCTGGGCATTGAAGTTTTGCCGCCGGATATCAATGAAAGCTATTCCACTTTTACAGCCGTCAAAATTACCGAGGCCGGGGAAACGCCCCGCATCCGCTTCGGCTTGCTGGCGATCAAGAATTTGGGCGTTAACGTGGTCAAGGAAATAATCAGCGAAAGGAAAGCCAACGGGCCTTATCTGAATTTGGAGGATTTGTTGAAGCGGGTCAAGAACAAGGACTTGAACAAAAAATCGCTGGAGAGCTTGGTCAAGGCCGGCGCTTTGGACCGCTTTGGCGAACGCAACCAATTCTTTTTGAATATGGAGCGCCTGCTGGGGTATTTGAAAAATCTCCAGCGCGATTCAACTAACGGCCAAGCCAATTTGTTCGGCGCCGACAACGGCTTGACCGCGCTGGTTTTGGAATCAGTGGCGCCAGCGCCTAAGCGCCAATATCTGGCTTGGGAAAAAGAACTGCTCGGCCTCTATGTTTCCGAGCATCCTTTATCGGAATTCAGCGAGCAATTGAAAGGCCGGGTGGTGGCTTGCGTCGATTTGGGCAATTTGGAAGACAGCCAGGTCAACGGCAACGGCTCGGTCAGGGTGGCCGGCGTGATTACCAAAATCCAGCGGGTGATTACCAAAGCCAATGAAGTGATGCTTTTCGTCAAAATAGAAGATGCCAGTGACGGCGTGGAGGTTTTAGTTTTTCCCAAGATCTTGGTGGAGACCCATGATGTCTGGCAGGAAGGCCGGATCGTGATTATCCAAGGCCGATTGTCCGACAAAGACGGGACGATCAAGATTTTGGTTCAGACGGCCGCTGAATTGACATTGGATAATTTGGAGCAGTGCTTGGAGAAAGTGTCGGTCGGAGCGAAAAGAAATCATCAGCCATTAGCCCAACCGGCTAAGAAGCTGGCGCTGGCCGGTACGGTTTGTCTGACGCCGGTGACGGCGATTACTCCGGCCTTGGCCCAAAACCTGAAAATGATTCTTATCCACTACCCCGGCCGTTACCAGGTTTGTTTGGTCATCAAAGGCAACCGAATCAAGACTAATTCCCTAATTGACTACAACGAAGAAGTGAAATCGGCCATTGAGGGGCTTTTGGGGCCGGAGACCGTCAAATTAGACAGTTAATCTTAGTTTTGGTATAATAAAGCCAGCTAATAATTCATATTGGTTATGTCCGATTTAAAGTTAGTCCAACCCAAGATTTACAAAAAAATCGGTTTGAGTTTTATTATTTTAACCGCGCTTTTGACCGTCGCGGTTGTCTATTTTTCTTTCAGTGAAGCGACGATTAGCCTGACGCCGTCAGCGGAGAAGGCCAGCGTGGAATTTTCGGTCCGGGTGATGCCCGAAGCGGAGTTAGCCAATTATCAGGGCGCGACCGAAGCGGTGGCCGGCGGAGTTTATGATACGGCAGTGCGGGGCCGGCAGACCTTTCAGGCGACCAGTAATAAAAATATAGAAGCTCAAGCCACCGGCCAAGCGACGATTGTCAATAATTACAGCAAGGATCAGCCCTTGGTCGCCACTACCCGGCTGTTGACGGCTGACGGAGTCCTTTTCCGCTTAAGCAAGAAAGTGAATGTGCCGGCCGGCGGTAAAGTCCTGGTTGAGATTTACGCTGACCAGCCGGGCCAAAAGGGCGAAATCGGTCCGACCCGTTTTACCATTCCCGGGCTTTGGGAGGGGTTGAAGGACAAAATTTACGCCGAGAGCGCCCAGCCGATGACCGGCGGCTTCAAGAAGACGACGGCCGTGGCTCAAGAGGACATTGACCGGGCCAGCCAGGCGTTGGCGGATAATCTTTTTCAGGAAGCGCTGAAAAAATTAAATGAAACAGCCGGCCTCCGCCAGCCGGCGGAATTGACTTTCAAAACGGAGAATATCGCCAAAGAAATTTCCGGTCAGCAGTTCAGCGCCTCGGTCGGTGATCAGGTTAGTGAATTTACGGCGGAAATGACTTTGCGGATTGTGGCGGTGACCGTTGACCAGTCGGCTTTGATGATTTTGGCTGAAGAAAAATTGAAAAAGAGCGCGCCGGCCGACAAAGAGCTGGGCAATATCGATCCGCGCAGTTTCAATTATCAAGTGGAGCGTTATGATTTGGCCAGCCGGGCCGCCGAGGTCAAGGTTTATTTGGAAGGCAATATCGCTTTGCGGCTGGACAGCTTGGTTCTGGACAAGGAAAAGATTGCCGGCCTGACCGAAGCGGAAGCTAAAGCATATTTTGCCGGCCTGACCGAAATCAAAGCGGTGGAAATAAAATTTTCGCCGTTTTGGGTGAAGAAAATTCCTAACCTTACCGACCATATTAAAATTAATATCCGATATCAATGAAGCAGGATTTAGAAGCCAAGAGGCATTCTCTGGCCCATTTGATGGCGTCAGCCGTCCAAGAACTCTATCCGAACGCCAAATTCGGCATTGGACCGGCGATTGAGAACGGTTTTTATTATGATTTTGATTTGCCGGAGAGCTTGACTGTCGCCGATTTGCCAAAGATAGAGAAAGAAATGAAAAAACGGCTGGCGGCGGATCTGGCTTTTGTTAAGAAAGAGATGAAATTAAGCGAAGCCATTAAATTATTTCAAAAATTAAAACAGAGTTACAAAGGGGAATTATTAAATGACTTAAAAAAAGAATTCGCCAGCCGGCGGATAGCCAAAGCGACAATTTATCAAACCGGCGATTTTATTGACCTCTGCCGAGGGCCGCATGTTAAATCAACCAAGGACTTGGCCGGCTTGGCTTTTAAGCTGGTTTCCATTGCCGGCGCCTATTGGCGCGGTTCGGAAAAAAATAAAATGTTGCAGCGGATTTACGGCCTGGCTTTCAATAATCAAAAAGAATTAGACGATTATTTAAAAAATCTTGAAGAAGCGGAAAAACGCGATCACCGGAAGCTGGGTAAGGAATTGGATTTATTTTCTTTTCATGAAGTGGCGCCCGGTATGCCCTTTTTTCATCCCAAAGGAGCAATTATTTATAATGAACTTAAAAATTTTTGGTTGGCGGCGCAGAAAGAATTTAATTATGACATGATTCAGGCGCCATCAATGCTGGACGTCTCTATCTGGAAACAGTCTGGCCACTGGGACCACTATCGGGACGATATATATTTTATCAAGGCGGATAAGGGCGAGAAGGAATACGCTTTAAGGCCGATGGATTGCCCAGGTGCGATTTTGATTTACAACAATTCTTTGCATTCTTACCGCGAATTGCCGTTGCGTTATGCTGAGCCGGGCTTGATTACGCGCAAGGAAAAATCTGGCCAATTAAGCGGCCTTTTCCGCGTCCAACAATTTATTCAAGATGATGCCCATATCTTTTTAACCGAAGACCAGATTGAACAGGAAATAAAAAATGTCATTAATTTAGTGGATAAGATTTATAAACCTTTTGGCTTAAAGTATAAAGTTTATCTTTCAACTAGGCCGGATGATTTTATGGGCGACATTAAATCTTGGGAGAAAGCCGAGAAAGCGTTAAAATATGTTTTGGATAAAGTTTATGGCAAAAATAAATACGAAATTAAAGAAAAAGATGGCGCTTTTTACGGCCCGAAAATTGATTACCATTTAATTGATTCTTTAGGCCGTAGCTGGCAATGCGCCACCATTCAGCTTGATTTCGTTATGCCCGAAAAATTTAATTGCCGTTATATTGATTCAGGAGGCAAAGAAAAAACGCCGGCATTGATCCATCGGACGATTATGGGCTCTTTTGAAAGATTTATAGGTATTTTACTTGAGCATTACGCCGGCGCTTTGCCAGTTTGGTTATCGCCGGTGCAGGTGCAGATTATTCCGGTGGGGCAAGGCCATATTGAAGCGGCCAATAAGTTGATGGAGAAATTAAAAGTTGAAAATATTCGCGCCGAAGTTGATGAACTGAACGAAACCGTTGGCAATAAAATCCGCAAGGCGGAAAAGCAAAAAACGCCCTATATGCTGGTGATTGGCGACAAAGAAAAGGGCTTGAAAAAAGTGGCGGTGCGGGCGAGAGGGGAGAAGCAGGCCGAAGAGATGGGTTTGGATAAATTTTTAAATAAAATAATTAGCGAAATTAAGGAGAAAAAATATGACTAAGAACACCAGGTTTTTAATTCAACTGGCAATAGCCGGTTTGGTTTTGCTGTTTTTTGTGGCTCCGGCCTTGGCTCAGGAAACAGTGCGCACTGACCCGGCGGTGGTGGTGGCGGAAACCGAAGTGACGGCCGAGGAATTAGACGTTGATGAATCGGTCATTTTGCCCGGCTCCACTTTTTATTTCCTCAAAGAATGGGGCTGGAAAATCCAGGAAGCGCTGACTCGCGATGATGCGACTAAAACGGAATTGGTCCAAAAACATGTTGATCAGCGTTTGTTTGACCTCCAGCAGGTTTTGGAAAAAAATCCGGAATTAATCAATAAAGTCCAAAAGACCCTGCTTAAATCCGAGGTTAGCCTGGATAAGTTGAAAGAAAAAATTAATCAGATGGCAGCTAAAAACAATCCTCAAGCCGACAAGTTGGTGGAGCGGTTTTCGGAGCAGGCCTTTAAGCAAGTTCGGTTGTTGGATAAAATGATGGCGAAAATCAAAGAAAAGCCAAAGTCAGTAGAAAAGCTGAAAGAGCAGGTTCAGGATAATTTGGGCGAAGTGCTGGAAAAAGTTGATAAGGAGAAAGTCGGCAATGTCTTGGAGAAAGCCGAACCGCGTCTGAACAGCGTCGAGGTTTTAAAGAAAGTGGAAGCGAAGTTGCTGGAGCGAGGCAATAACAAAGCGGCCGAGGCGGTCAGGGAGGCTTATTTGAGAAAGATTGAAAAAGTCAGTGAAACTTTGACGCCGGAAACAGTCAAGCAATTTTTGAACGAATCGGTTGACTCAACTGACAGCGCCGATAAGCAGAAGATTGTTGACGAAGCGCAGGAGAAGATTAAAGATTGGAAAAAAGTCCAAGCGATTAAAAAAGTTCAGCAAGAGGTCAGGCAGGAAACCAGAGAACAATTGAAAGAGAGGATTCAACAGGTGACGCCGGCGCCGGTTGTTGAATCGCCCGAATTATTAAACCCGGCGCAAGTGGTGGAATAATTTCGTTTAATAATAAATCCCTAAAAAGGCGCTTTTAAGCGCCTTTTTAGTTTGGCATTTGACAGCTCTTTTTTTATCCGGTATGATATACCTATACCATAGGTGGGGGTGTGGATAATTAATTAATAACCCTAAAAATATGGCTCAACTAAGGGAAAAAACCTTAATTAACTTCAAAAAAGCCCAGGGGCTGTTGGCTAAAATCATTGAAATGATTGGAAACAAGGAATACTGCATTGATATCATGCAGCAGAACGCGGCGGCCATTGGCCTCTTAAAATCCGCCCATCAGATGTTGATGGAAAATCACCTCAATACCTGTTTTAAGAACGCCATGGCCTCCAAAAACGAAAAAAGAAAACAGGCGATGATTCAGGAAATCTTAAAAGTCACTAAATTATTCAATAAATAAAAAATATGCTCCAAAAAATAAAATTTAAAATCAAGGGCATCCATTGCGCCAGCTGCAAAGTCCTGATTGAAACCGAGATTGATGTTTTGGCCGGCGTCAAGGATATTGAAGTCAATCATCAGACCGGCGAATGCCAAGTGGAATATGACACTGACCAAATTTCTCAAAAACAGATATTTGCCGCCATTGAGAAGTTGAATTACCGGGTGGAAAAAACGGCCGATAAAGAAGGCGGTGAAAAAAAAACCAAGCGAAGTTATAAGAATTTAATTATCGGCGGCGGTTTGCTGATTTTATTTATTTCGGGTTATCTGATTGTCAAACAATTTGGCTTGCTGGAAATTTTAGCTAAACTGAACGAAAATAATTTGAGTTATGGCTTGATTTTTTTAATCGGTTTGTTGGTCAGTTTCCATTGCGTCGGCATGTGCGGCGGGTTGGTAGTCACTTATACCACCAGGCGGTTGGCTCAATCGGATGGTCAGAATGACAAATCATTGGCGCCTCATTTACAATATAATTTTGGCCGGTTGATTTCTTATACGGCTATTGGCGGCATTCTGGGCGGCGTGGGTTCTTTTTTCGGCGTTAATCCGGTTTTCACCGGCATCATTACTTTGCTGGCCGGCGTTTTTATGGTTCTGATGGGCTTATCCCTATTGACGCACTTTAGGGCGTTGGAAAAAATAAAATTAAAGACCCCGGCCTTTATCGCGCGGTTTCTTTACGGCCAGAAGCATAATGCCAAGCCCAAAGGGCCGTTTATTATCGGCTTGCTTAATGGTTTTATGCCCTGCGGGCCCTTGCAAGCGATGCAACTTTACGCTTTGGCCACCGGCAGTTTTACCCGCGGCGCTTTGGCGCTGGGCGTCTACGCCTTAGGCACGGTTCCTCTGATGTTTGGTTTCGGCAGTTTTCTCTCTTTTATCAGCCAGGAAAGAATCAAACAGTTAATGAAGTTTTCCGGCATCTTGGTGATTATTCTGGGCTTATTGATGCTCAATCGCGGTTTGGCTAATTTCGGGTACAGTTTTGGCGTTTCCGGGGGGCAAGTTAGTCGGACCGGATATGAAGTAACCGGCGAAGTCAAAGAGTTCCAGACCGTCAAGATGGAGCTGACTTACCGCGGCTATGTGCCTAATGTTTTATACATCAAAGCCGGCGTGCCCGTGCGCTGGGTGATTGATGTCAAACAGATGAGTGGCTGTACCAACGCGATTTTAATTGATTCTTTGGGCATCAGGCGGGACTTGAAATACGGCGAAAATATTATTGAATTTACGCCGCTGGCCGGGGTTAAGGAAATCAAATTCAGCTGTTGGATGCGGATGGTTTGGGGCAAGTTTGTGGTTACGGATAATAATCAGACGGTCAGTCAAGGACCGATTGCCGAAGCGCTGGCGCCTTTGCCGTCTGGCGGCGGTTGCGGCGCCGGTTGCGGTTGCGGCCGGGCGGTGATTCAATGAACTTAATCTTTTTCAATTAATGAAAATAATTATATGATGGAAAATTTTTTTAATTATCCAATGATGGGTTGGTTTGGTGGCGGCTGGATTATGATGGTTTTATTTTGGTTTTTAATCATTATGGCCGCCATGACTTTGTTTAAGTGGCTGGCGAATCAAAATCAACCTGAAACGAAGGACAAATCGGCTTTGGAAATTTTGAAAGAACGATACGCCAAAGGCGAAATCAATAAAAAAGAATTTGAGGGGAAAAAGAAAGATTTAATCTAATTATTAACTTGCCAATTATATGAAAAGAGATATAATCAAAATTAAGAATCTTAATTGTCAGGTCGGTTATTTGACCGACCCCGAAGGGATGGAAGAAATTTACTGCCACGGCAATGATGATTGCGGCAGTTGTTGCGGCTTGGGCGGTTGCGAGTGCGCCGCTAATAATTAAAAGAGGAAAATCATGAAAATTGTTTTATCTATTATCGGCATGAATTGCGTTTCCTGCGCGGCCGTCATTGAAAATGCCTTAAAAAAAACGGCGGGTATCAAGTCGGTCAATGTTAATTTTGCCTCGGAAAAGGCCTATTTGGAGTATGACCCGGAAGCCATAACCCCAGACCAGATTAAAAAAGCGATTGAGCGGACTGGCTATAAAACCGAAGAAGAGATGTCGGGCGGGACCGGGCATAAGCATCAACATGAGCACGACCACCATCAGGAGGCCACGGCCAAGGGGGTCAGAAAATTACGGAATACCTTTTTATTTTCCCTGATTTTAGGCCTGCCGATTTTTTATTTGGTGATGGCTAAATTGTTAATGTTGCCCTTGCCCGAACTTTCCCTAAAGGCCGAGATTATTTTTCAATTTTTAATTACCACCGCCATTATGATTGCCAATTATCCGCTTTACATTTCCGGTTTTAAAAAACTGATTACCCGAAATCCCAATATGGACTCCCTGATTGAAATCGGCACCGTCGCCGCTTATTTGTACAGCGTGGTGATTTCTCTTTTGGTCTGGTTTAGGCCGGATTATGCCGGCGACCATTTGTACTACGAAAGCGCGGCTTTGATTTTGGTTTTCATTTCTTTGGGCAAATATCTGGAAGCGGTAACCAAAGGCAAAACCAGCCAAGCGATAAAAAAATTGATTGGGCTTCAACCCAAAAACGCCACCATTATTATCGGGGAACAAGAAAGACAAGTACCGATCAGCGAAGTCAAAGTCGGCGACATTATTTTGGTCAAGCCGGGCGAAAAAATTCCGGTTGACGGCTTGGTGGTTGATGGTTATTCCGGCGTTGACGAAAAAGCGATTACCGGCGAAAGCATGCCAACGGAAAAGAAAGAAGGCGACGAAGTGATTGGCGCCACTATTAACAAGACCGGCGTTTTGAAGTTTAAGGCCACGCGGGTCGGCAAAGATACGATGCTGGCGCAGATTATTAAAATCGTGGAAGAGGCCATGGGTTCCAAGGCGCCGATTCAGTTGTTGGCCGACAAGGTCTCTTTTTATTTTGTCCCCACGGTGATGGCGATTGCTTTTTTGACTTTTATCATTTGGCTGTTAGTCGGCCAGCCCTTTAGTTTTGCCCTGACCACAATGGTGGCGATTTTGATTATTGCCTGCCCTTGCGCCTTGGGTTTGGCTACGCCGACCGCGGTCATGGTCGGTACGGGTTTGGCGGCCCAAAGCGGCATTTTGATTAAAAGCGGCAAGGCCTTGGAAATCGCCCGACAAGTGACGATGGTGATTTTTGACAAAACCGGCACCTTAACCAAAGGCGAACCGGTGGTTACTGATATTGTTCCAGTTATAAACCCCAATGACCAAACCCCAAATCCCAAACAAATTCCAAACCCCAAATCCCAAACAGATTTAATCTTGCAATTTGCCGCATCCGTTGAAAGAAACTCCGAGCATCCTTTGGCGCAGGCGATTGTTAATAAAGCCAAAGAAGAAAATATCAGATTAAATGAAGTTAAAAACTTTCAGGCGGTTCCCGGCCATGGCGTGACGGCTGAATTAGGGGGAGAGAAAATATTTTTAGGCACCAGAAAATTAATGACTGATTACCACATTGATTTATCTGGTGTCGAAGAAAAAATGGTTGTTTTGGAAGAGCAGGGGAAAACAGCAATGATTTTAGCCAAAGACAAAGATATTATTGGCATTATTGCCGTCGCTGATACGCTTAAAGAATATTCTCAAGAAGCGATTAAGATGCTTCATCAGATGGGCAAAGAAGTGGCGATTATTACCGGCGACAATCAGCGCGTTGGCCAAGCCATTGCCAAACAAGTGGGCATTGATTATGTTTTAGCCGAGGTTTTGCCGCAAGATAAAGCCAATGAAATAAAAAA
>JAZDFN010000010.1:0-3140 GCA_043807885.1 bacterium
ATAACATTCGGCCGTGGCAATGACCGTAGAGGCAGTCAGGTCATTGTCCGTATCGGCTTCCCATAAAGTCAGGGTGTTATAATCCTCTGTGCTATTACAATTAGCCGCCGGGCAATCAGTGCCAGGAGCGCAATTAACGCAGGAAATTTCTTCGGTGACCGCCACCGACGGCGGTACCAGATAATTCTTTAATTTCAAGGCCAAATATCTGGGATAATTTTTTAAAACATAAAGTTTTCGGCCTTTTTCATAACGGGCCAAATCGCTTTGGTCTTTAAGATAAGCAAACCTTCTTAAAGCAACGGCGCTTTTGGGATTAGGGTCCAAACCGACTTTAATGCCCAAGGCGTCAAGGTCTATTTTGTATTGACGGTAAGCTAATGTTTTGTATCTCTTTTCGTTAGCGGCTCCATCCAAATAGCCGTCTTCTACCTGCCAAGCCAAAGTATATTTTTCTCTCTCCTCCGGGGTCAAGCCGCTCACCTTGATAATCGCGTAAATATTTTTTTCTGGGGCGGTCGGCTCATATTGCGCCGTAACCGGCGCAATGGCGACAACATCCCCCCTCTTGCTCTTGCCGACAGTGGTTTCCTGATCAAAACCATACTTATCCCAAGTTCTAATCCATAGCCAATAATCCTGGCCTTCATTATCGGCTGGCGAACTATTTGGCAGATTAACGCTAACAATGGGTTTAATTTCTGTTTTATCAATCTTCACCGCCAAGGCATCAACCCCGTTAGAAATTACATTTCTAACGGGGTCAAAAAAACCGAAAGTGGCAAAAACCCCGCCCAAAGCCAAAAGGCCGGTATAAAACAACGCTTTAATGATAATGAATTTGGTTTTTTGTTTCTTTGTTTTCACGAATGTATTATATGATTACATATAATTGCGTCGTTCGGCCCAAATGAACACCAGTGTTCATTTGTTCCTCACTAGCAATTATAACACAAAAACAACTAATAACCTACAACTATCGCACAACCTTGCCGGGTGGCGCCTTGCTTCAACTTACTTTAACGCGGACAAATAATTTTTAAGTAAAAATATTGTTTCGGTTTTAAGATTAGCCCTGACCCAAGTTTTATCCTGATCGCTTAAAAGCTCGCCCAGCCCTTGCAAAATTTGGCTGTCTTTAATTTTTTCAATCGTCGCTAGGCAATCAGCCAAATGCTCTTTAATATTTTTGCCGGTTCGGGCTTTAATTATTTCAATATTAATATCCCAGCGATTCTTGGCAAAATAATAAATGTCGTAAACATCGCGCATGGCGGTTTTGCTCCGCAAAGTCAAAGCGGCCAGCTTGCCGGCGAATAAATAATCTGGTTTGGCCGCCAGCAAAGAAAGGCCAAGATGCTCTTTAAGCTCATAGCAATCCCGGCTCTCTACCGGCAAGCCCCTGGTGTTGATTTCAATTTTGATGTTATGGTCGGCGTCGCCGTAGGAGAGCAATAAAAAAATCGTGTATCTTTTGAGATATTTGTCTTTAATCTGGCCGTATCGGCTTAAAATTTTTGCCAATTTTTTCAGTAATAATTTGGGCGCGTTTGGGTTATTAGTCAATAAATCAAAATCTAAATCCACCGAGAAACGCGGCAAGCCGTAGAAAAAGTAAGCGCTCGTGCCGCCTTTCAAACCCAGCCAAGAAGCAATGGCCGTGTCAGTATAAATATCCTTCAAAATTTGCCCCATAATCAACTGGTGTTTTTCTTTATTGAGCATTTTTGTAATATTTATTGAGCCGCTTGATTAGCTGTTGATTATCATAAATTTTTACCAATGCCAAACATTGTTTCCAGTTGAGCGGTTTGAGATTGTCAAAATAATAATTTGGGAACAGATAAATCATATCCAAAAAGGCCCGCTCGGGCGCGGCTAAGCCATAACCGTTTTGTTGAATGACGCCAGCCGGATTATAAAGGACGCTGTTTTTTAATTTCCGGAAGGTGAATTTATGCTTGTCAACCGCCATAGTTTTTGACCAGGGGCTGGCAACAAAAATCGTGTCATAGTGCTGGAAAATGAGACCGGCTGACCGCAGGGCGGTTTCAAAGCTGATGTAAGCCGGGGTATAGATGCTGACGGCCAATTCCTTGGGCTCATAATTTTTATCTTTGGCAAAGACGCCTCTGATCAGCCGTTGCAAAACGCCTTGTTTGACATAGTAGGCGATTTTGGCTTTAAGGTTGTTTGAATTGGTTTCCTGCCAAATTAAAGCCAAGTCCTTGTTGGTCAGAATAGTTTTAGATGACTGGTATAACTTGGCGGTTAAACTATCCATATAATATAGTTGATGGAAGTAAGAGTTATTCTTACTTCCATTGTATATCATTAACAAAAACTGGTCAAACCCTACAATCCCCCCTCACCTCCCCGCCCCGCTGTGGGCAATAGCTCTCACGATGGACCAGTCCTGGCCATTCTGGGGCAAGCGCTTGTAAACCGATTGGAAGACGCCCAAGGCAAACTGCTCGCTCTTGAGGTTGGGCGTGGTTGGCCGGATATCGTAGGCCATCATCCAAATGGCCCAATCATCGGCCTGGTTGCTGAACTTGGGCAAGCGCCAGTAAACCCGGCCAAACTGGCCGATGGCCCAGATTTCTCGGGTCAGTTGCCGATTCAGGGGCTTGCGGCCATGGGCGATGTTGTAGAGATCAATCCATTGGGCTTCGGTTTCCGGCGCCTGGCCGTAATTAGCCATATAGGCCTGGAGGAGACCAGCGATGAAGCGCCAGTTGGGCTGTTGGTCAGCATAGCCATAGGTGGTCAAAAGAGCCAGATTAAGCCGGGTCTGGTAACTGACCTGCTCGGCCTTGTCTTTACCCAAAGCGGCGATGATGGCCCGGTTAACCGTGCCCCAAGACAATTGTTCGCCCAAGGCGTTAATCTTGTCCGTCTTCCGGTAGGGCTGCCAAGCGGGCCGGTCTTGGCCTTGAGGCGGCTGGTAAGCGCCCTGGCTGATGACAATCTCGCCAAACTCGGTAATGGTAAAGGTGTAGCCGTTGATTTCTTGGCTTTCGCCGATGTTTAAGGCATAGCTGTTGCCTTGGTAGGTGAAGGTGATTTGGTTGCTTTCTAATTTGTCAATAATCAAGGATTGGTCATTATTATCCTTGTCCTTGAACTTGATTTCCTGT
>JAZDFN010000011.1:0-10183 GCA_043807885.1 bacterium
TGCCCAAAGACAATATCGAGCGCGCCATCAAAAAAGGCACTGGTGAATTGGCCGGCAATGACATTGAAAAAGTGATTTATGAGGCCTATGGCCCGGGCGGCTCGGCTTTAATTATTGAATCTCTGACCGACAATAAAAACCGTTCTTTGGGCGAAATAAAAAACATTTTGAAAAAACACGGCGTTAATCTGGCCGGAACCGGCAGCGCGCTCTATCTGTTTGACCGGAAAGGCGCGGAATTGGTTGCAAAAGAAAAGTTAAAATTAGACCCGGAGCAAAACGAAAAACTGAAATCATTGCTTGTTGAACTGAACGACAGCCCGGAAGTTAATAATATTTATTCTAATGCTGAATAAAAAATTGATTATCTTGGGCATTGACCCGGGCTTGGCCGACACCGGCTATGGCGTTTTAATCAAAGACCGAGAACTGAAATACTTAACCCACGGCTCTATCAAAACCAAAGCCGGGCTGGCGATGGCCGACCGCCTGCGGATAATTTATCGGGAATTAAAAAGTATCATTAAAAAATATTCGCCAGAGGTGATTGCCGTAGAAAAATTGTTTTTTTGCAAAAATGTCAAAACCGCTTTGGCGGTCGGCCAAGCGCGAGGCGTGATTTTACTCACTGCCAGCCAAGCGACATTGCAACTGGAAGAATACACCCCGCTCCAAGTCAAACAAGCCGTCGTCGGCTACGGCAACGCTGACAAACAACAGGTGCAGGCCATGGTCAAAACGATTCTAAATCTAAAAAAAATCCCCGAGCCCGACGACGCGGCCGACGCGCTGGCGATTGCTATTTGTTGCGCCCATTCAATTAGAAAATAATCAAATAATTCTATGCCAAAAAATATCATCGCCCTCGACCTCGGCGCCACTAAAACCGCCATTGGCGTGGTTAGCGAACGAGGACAGGTTATCAATTTAAAAACCATCCCTACGCCCAGCCATCAAGGCCGCGCTTATTTTATTAAAAAATTAGTGGAATTGATCAAACCCCTGTTTGATAAAAACACCAAAGCCATTGCTTTGGGCGTGGCCGGCCAAGTCAACCTTAAAAAGCAAACCGTCAATCTCTATCCCAATTTCCCCGCCGGTTTCCAGAACTTCAATTTGGCCAAAGCGCTGGAAGACAAATTTAAGTTGCCTGTCTTTATTGACAATGACGTCCATTGTTTTGTTTTAGGGGAAAGCATTTACGGCCTTGGCCAAAAATACCAAAACATCGTCGGTTTGACTTTAGGCACGGGAATCGGCGGAGGACTGATGATTAACAAAAAGCTTTATCGGGGGCACAACAACCTTGTCGGTGAATTCGGCCAAATGACCATTGACGCCAGCAGTCCGATCTGTTGCGCCTGCGGGCAAATGGGCCATTGGGAAGCCTTGGCTTCCGGCACCGGCCTAATTAATCTGTATCTCCGGCTAACCAAGAATAAAAAAGACGCCTACGCCATAGAAGCGGAGGCTAAAGCCGGGAAAAAAGAAGCGGTCCAGGCCGTCCGATTAACAGCCCATTATCTGGCTATCGGCTTGGCCAACCTAATCAATATCCTGGGTCCGGAAATAATCATTATCGGCGGAGGGTTTGCCAATTTCAAGATGATCTGGCCAGAGATGATCAAGGCCGTGCCCGGTTATTTGCTACAGCCGAAAATGCAAAAAACCAAAATCGTCAAATCGCAGTTGGGCGACAAAGCGATTCTGCTAGGCGCCGCGCTTTTGGCAAAACCGGGATTTAAAAATTAAACTCGGAACAATAATTCCAAAATATGACTATTGCCAATAATTTCCAATCGCCTCAAAAGTGGAAAAAAAATCGCTTCCGCTTTCGGCGCCGGCGACCATTAATCGCCCCGGCCGGCGGCTTTAAGGTTAAAAAAATTCGCATGCCTTTTCGTTTGCCTAATTTTAATTTCCGGCCGCTCATCAAGCCATTGCTGATTTTTAGCATCATGGCTTTTTTAGTCGGCGCCATTTTTGTGGCTGCCCTTTTCGCTTGGACGGCCCGCGATCTGCCCGACCCGAACCGCTTGGTCAACCGCTCGGTCGCTCAAAGCACTAAAATTTACGATCGCACCGGCCAAACCATCCTCTATGACATCCATGGCCAATACCAAAGGACAATGATTGATTTGGCCGACTTCCCGGCTTACGTCAAATGGGCTTTCATCGCCACCGAAGACAAGGAATTCTACCAGCACCAAGGCCTGTCGCCCAAACACATCATCAAGGCTACGGCGCTTTACGGTTTCCAGAAAATCGGGCTCTACCGCGGCTTGGTGCCGGGCGGATCCACTTTGACCCAGCAGTTTGTCAAAAACGCCATCCTGACCAAAGAAAAGACCATTGTCCGCAAATTGAAAGAATGGATCATTTCCTCCAAGATCGAAAAAAAATTCACCAAGGACGAGATTTTGAAAATGTATTTCAACGAGATCCCTTTCGGCTCCACCGCCTACGGCTTGGAAGCGGCCAGCCAGACTTATTTTGCCAAATCAGCTCAAACTTTAACCTTGGGCGAAAGCGCCATTTTGGCCGCCATGATCAAGGCGCCGACCTACTACTCCCCTTTTGGCAACCACACTGAAGAATTATTCCAGCGGCAAAAATTCGTCCTCAAGGAAATGGCTAAGGAAAACTATGTCACCGAAGAAGAAGCCAACGCCGCCCAATCGGAAAAAATCGTTTTCAAACAATCTCTTAATAATATCACCGCCCCCCACTTTGTAATGTATGTCCGGGAATTGCTGACGGAAAAATACGGCGAGCAGAGCGTTGAACAGGACGGCTACAAAATCTACACCACTTTGGACGTGGCCAAGCAAAAAATCGCAGAAGAGGCGATTAATGCCTGGGCTGAACGCAACCAAAAGGATTTTGACGCCAATAATGCCGCCTTGGTCTCTTTAGACCCCAAGACGGGCCAAATTTTGGCGATGGCGGGCTCTAAGGACTACTTCCGGGAATCAGAGCCGGCCGGCTGTACGCCGGGCCTTGATTGCAAATTTGAACCAAACACTAATGTTGTTTTAAGGCCTCGCCAACCGGGCTCGTCATTTAAGCCGATCGTCTACGCGGCCGCTTTCAAAAATGGCTATACTCCCGAGACGTTGCTTTTTGACGTGGTTACCAAATTCAAAACCGAAATCGGCAAGGATTATGAACCAAAAAATTATGACCAAACCGAACACGGGCCCTTAACTATGAGGCAGGCCTTAGCCGGCTCTTTGAATATCCCGGCGGTCAAAACCATTTATCTGGCCGGCATTGACAAGGTTTTGGATTTGGCCGATGACCTGGATTATACCACGTTAAAAGACCGATCCCGATTCGGCTTGTCTTTGGTTTTGGGCGGCGGTGAAGTTCTGCCCTTGGAACACGCTTCCGCTTTCGGCGTTTTTGCCACTGAAGGCATTAAATACGCGCCAATGGCAATTCTTAAAGTTGAAGATGCTGACGGCAAGATTTTAGAAGAGTGGCAAGCGGAAGACCAGAAAGGCAAAAGGGTTTTGGAGCCGGAAATCGCCCGCCAAATTTCCAGCATCCTGTCCGACAATGAAGCCCGGGCTTTTACTTTCGGCGGCAATAATTATCTGACTTTAGGCAACCGGCCAGTCGCGGCTAAAACCGGCACCACCAATGATTTCCGCGACGGCTGGACAGTTGGCTACACGCCTTCTTTAGCTACGGCCGTCTGGACCGGCAATAACGACAATACGGCCATGAAAGGCAAGGCCGACGGCAGTAATATTGCCGCGCCCATCTGGCGCGATTACATGCAAAAAGCGCTGGCTAATTCGCCGGTGGAATATTTCAACGCCCCGCCGCCCAATATGGCGACCAAATCGGTCTTAAAAGGCGAACTCCAAAACAGCGCCATAATCAAGATCGACAAGGCCTCGGGCAAACTGGCCACCGACTTGACTCCGCCTGATTATATTCAGGAAATAAAATTCTGCGAAATGCACAATATCCTCCATTATGTTGACAAGGATGATCCCCACGGGCCGGCGCCGGAAAAGCCAGAAAAGGATGGGCAATATGAGCGCTGGGAAGAAGCGGTCCAAAGGTGGGCTAAAGAAACCCAGCAATGCCAAGACCAGCCAGACAACCTGCCAACCGAAACCGATGATTTGCATATTGAAAGTAACCGCCCGGACCTAACCATCATCTCTCCCCAAAACAATGAAACTATCACCACCCGGGAATATTTGGTTAAAATCAAAGCCAGCGCGCCCCGCGGATTAAAAAGAGCCGAATATTATATTGACGACAAAAAAATAAAAACCGTTTATGGCTCGTTTTTAGACGAGAATTATATTCATTTGGAAGAAGCTAATGGCAACCACGCGCTCAAAGTAATTATTTTTGACGACATTGACAACCGTCGAGAACAAACGATTAATTTCCAACTAAACACCAGTGAAGAAATTGATTTTATTCAATGGATCAATCCGGTCAATAATTCGGTCTTTAACCTTAGCAGTTCGCCTTTGACTTTAAATATCTATTTCAAGAATGCTCTGCCCCAAAAAGTCAGCTTTTATTATCTCCTCAATGACCAAGAAAAATTAATCACCACGATTAACAGCCCCGCCATCAACGCCAGCACCGGCTGGACCCCGCCCGGGACCGGCAATTACCAGTTGTTTATAAAAACCATTGAGCAGAATGGGAGCACTAAGCAAAGCAAAAAGATTAATTTGGAAGTGAAATAAAAATTATCAATTAATAATAAAAAAGGCGGCCATAAAAACCGCCTCTTTATTTTTTATCCATTACTGCTTAATCGGCATAATAATATAGAGATAAGATTCGTCATTGATGGGTTTTAATAAACAAGGGCTGTCGCCATTGGTGATTTCCATCACAATTTCATCGCCGTTAAAGTTTATCAACCCTTCCAACAAATAGCGGTAATTGAAAATCACCGCGTTGTCGTCGCCCTCAATCTCCACTTTGGTTTTTGAGGTATTTTCGCCCAATTGGTTATTAATCACCGCCGTAACCAATTCGTTGTTTTTCTGGCTAAAAGACAAATTGATGTTATTAATCCCCGGCCGACAAAACAAGCTGGCGGTTTTAATAGTTCTGATAAACTCATTGGTTTGGACAATCACTTTGGTTTTGTGGCTGGTGGGAATAATTTGCTGGTAATCCGGGTATTGGCCGTCAATAATCCTTGAAATTAATTCCACTTCGTCAAAAGAGAACATAATTTGATTTTCCGACAAATTGATTTCTACTATTATTTCCTCGTCCGGCAGAATCCTTAATAATTCCTGCAGTGTTTTCAGGGGTACAATCACTTTTCGGCCTTTGACCGCTGATTTTTCCAGTTTAATCTTTTTTTCCGTTAGGCGGTAGCTGTCCGTGCCGGTTAAAACCAACTCTTGATTAAAATTTAACAACACGCCGCTGATTTCCGGCCGGGCTTCATTGGGGGTGACGCTAAAAATTGTTTGTTGAATCGCTTGTTTTAAGATGTTGCTTTGGCAAGTCGCCGTTTCTTCTTTTTCTATTTTGGGAATTAAGGGAAATTCCTCACTGGAAATGCCTTTGATTTTTGTTTTGCTTTCCTGGCAGGCAACCATCAAATCTTCGCCTTTGATTTCCAAATCAATTTTTTCTTTTGGCAAAAGATTGACATAATCACTTAATAGTTTTGCCTGAACCGTTAAAGCGCCGTCCACCTCCACTTTGCCCCGGACAATACAATTAATGCCTATTTCTAAATCAGTGGTTGATAATTTAATCACTTTGTTTTCGGTTTTAATTAAAACATTATTCAAAATCGGCAAACTAGCATTGCGCCCGCTGATGTGGCTGACAATTAAAAGCCCTTTGTTTAAGTTTTCTTGGGTGCAGGAAATTTTCATATTTTTAGGATTATTAATTTTAAATTTTATTATATATATAAATAAGTAATAACAATAAAGGAGTGGATAATTATTTTTATTTCCGCCCACTAACGGATAAACCCTTTTTATTTGGCGGTTTTTTTATTTTTTACTTGTTGATGGTTTGTTGAAAGAGCGCGGGATTAAAGGTTGATGATTAGTGGTTAAGTTTTATTTTCCGCCAACCGGCGGATAAAATATTTTCTTATCAACTAATTATCAACATTATTATTAACAACTTATTAATAATTACTATTGGTGGATTCTTTGCCTGATTAATTCAATATCTTTCCTGGTCTTTTCGTTGTTTTTTATCTCCTCACTGATTTTCAAATAGGCGTGGATGGCAGTGGTGTGGTCGCGACCGCCCAATTCATGGCCGATTGACGGGTAAGATGACTTAATTTCTTCCCGCATCAGATACATTAAAATTTGCCTCGGTCCCACTAGTTCTTTTTTCCGGCTTTGGCCGGTCAAGCCATCAATGGAAACATCAAAAAAATTAGCCACAATATTCAGTAACTGCCGGTTGGTGATCGAGCTTTGGCGGGGCGTGGTGGTTATCGACATCAGCAGTTTTTTAACCCCGTCTAAAGTCGGAGCGGAATTGTTTAATTGATGGTAGGCGATAATTCGGTTTAGGGCGCCCTCCAATTCGCGGATGTTGTTTTGGATATTAGTGGCGATGTAATTGATAATTTCCCGTTCCAAGAAATAACTTTTCTTTTTGCAGTTGTTTTCCAAAATGGCGATCCTGGTCTCTAGAGCGGGGGCGCCGACATCGGCAATCATCCCCCACTCAAAACGGGATAGCAGGCGGTTTTCTATGGAAATGGCTTTGGGCGGCCGGTCGGAACAAATAATAATTTGCTTGTTGTTTTGATGCAGGGTGTTGAAAGTGTGGAAAAACTCTTCCTGGGTGCTTTCTTTGCCGGCCAAAAATTGGATATCATCAACCATCAGCAGATCAACTAAACGATAAATGTTTTTAAACTCATTGGCCTGGCCGTTCCTGACCGCATAGATGAAATCATTGGTGAATTTTTCACAGGTGGCGTACAAAACCCGTTTTTTGTTGTTGGAATTTTTCAAGACCTGATGGCCGACCGCCTGGAGCAAGTGGGTTTTGCCCAAACCGGAGCCGCCGTAAATAAAAAGCGGGTTGTACGACTGGCCCAATTTGGCCGCCACGGCCAAGCTGGCAGCGTGGGCCAGCTCGTTTTCCTTGCCGACAATGAAATTTTCAAAAGTGTATTTGCCGTTCAGGCCGTATTTGTTAATGGCGGTGTCTTCCGGAATTTCATTTTTTAGATCTTCTTTTTTAATTGCCATGAAAAATTCGGTTGTTTCGGGTTTTTTGTTCTCCACTTTGTAAATAATTTCCCGGATAACATCCTGGCTGACCGCCCGCAGGGCTTTGAGGATTAAGTCGTGGTATTTTTTTTCCAGCCAGATTTTAGTAAAGCCGTTAGCCACGCCAACGATCACCTTGTCGGCCTCGCGGTCTAAGATAAAGGTGTTTTTAAACCAAGTGGTAAAATTCGGCTTGCTGATTTGGAGCTCCAATTCGCCCAAAACCGCTTGCCATAATTGTTGGTTGGTCATGGCCTTGTTTCTATTTAGAAGAAGCGTCTATTAAAGCATTATATCATAGAAAAGCTTAACAAAAAAGCCCGTCAATGGCAAGTTTGGGGATAAAGTGGGGATAGAGTGTGGGTAAGATATAAATTGACCAAAAAGACATTGTGGGGTAGAATCAAAATAGTTAAAAGTCCAAAGTCAAAAGTTAAAAGTCAGCGACGAATACTTTTAATTTTTAACTTTTAACTTTTAACTTGAAAAATATGCCTAAAAGAACCTATCAACCTAAAAAGAGAAAACGGGCCAAGCGGCACGGCTTTCGTTCCCGGATGAAAACCAAGAACGGCCGTTTGATTTTGAAAAGACGGCGGAAAAAAGGCCGAAAGAAATTAACGGTTTAATATGCTCCCCCGCCAGCATCGCTTAATCAAAGAAGGCGATTTTAACCGCGCTTTTCGGCGGGGTCGGTCTAACTTTGCCAAATTAATCGGCGTTAAGGTCGTTAAGAATAATTTGGTTTATTCCCGCTTTGGCTTTATTGTTTCCAATAAAGTGGCGAAAAAAGCCAATAAGCGCAATTTAATCAAACGGCGCCTGCGGGCGATTGTCCATCGGGAATTGGGGAAAATCAAGCCCGGCTATGATTTGGTGATTATCGCTCTGGGGCCGATTACGGGCAGCGACTACCAAGCGATTGGCAATGAGGTTATGAATTGTTTTAAAAAACTCAATGTTTTATAGATTCCTTAAGCAGATTATTGTTTTAAGCCGGTTGACTGTTTTGAAGCTAATTAAGTTTTACCAAAAGATCCTGTCTTTTGACCACGGTCTTTTTTCTTTTCTTTTCCCCCATGGCTATTGCCGTTTCCAGCCCACCTGTTCCGAATACGCTTATCAGGCCATTGAGAAGTATGGTATCATAAAAGGAGGCATTAAGGCGGTTGGGCGGATTTTGCGCTGTCATCCGTTTGCCAAGGGCGGTTATGACCCTATTGAAAAAATAGCCAGTAAATAAATTTTTACTTTTAATTTTTGACTTTTAATTTTTAACTTGCAATATGTCCAATATTTTCACGGTTATTCTCTATCAACCCATCTATAATTTATTGGTTTTTTTCTATAATATCGTTCCCGGCCACGATATTGGCATCGCCATTATTATTTTAACGGTGGTGATTAAAATAATTCTTTGGCCTTTTGCCGGCAAATCACTAAAATCACAGAAGGCCTTGCAGAATATCCAGCCGAAAATTGACGAATTAAGGAAAAAATACAAAGATCAGAAGGAAAAAATGACGCAGGAAATGATGCGTCTTTATAAAGAGGAAAAAGTTAATCCGCTTTCTTCCTGCCTGCCATTGTTGATCCAATTCCCCTTTTTAATCGCCGTTTTCCAAGTTTTCCGGACCGGCTTGTCTTCCGATGCTGGGCTGAATCTGCTTTATCCTTTCGTGGCCAACCCCGGGCACCTCAATGCCGTTGCTTTTAACTTCTTGGATTTGTCCCAAAAGAATATCTATCTGGCGATTCTGGCCGGCTTGGCCCAGTTTTGGCAAGCCAAAATGATGATGACTAAAAAACCGGCGGTCCAATCCGCTGGCAGCAAGGACGAGAACATGATGGCATCAATGAACAAGCAGATGGTTTATATTATGCCGGTAGTCACCATTTGGATTGGTTTCAGTTTGCCCAGCGGTTTGATGCTTTATTGGCTGGTAACGACTATTTTAATGGTGGGCCAGCAATATTTGATTTTTAATCGTAAAAATAAGGAAGTTAAAGTTGGGGAAACCATAAAACAATGACCAACAAAGAGATAATTAATTTGCCGGTAGAAACCAAAAACGGCCAAAGCGTTGGCCGGGTGGCGGAGTTTGAAATTGACATTTTGACCGGGAAGGTCGCCAATTATCACGTTAAATCAAGCAATGTGATTAAGGGCTTATTTAAAGACGAGTTGATAATTAATCAGTCGCAAGTTATCGGTTTAACCAAAGAAAAGATGGTGGTTGATGATAATGTTGTGACCAACGGCCAATCAATTAAAATAAAATTATCGCCGGAGCAGGCGGTGTAACAACAAAACCTCGGCTGTCGGGTTAGGCGAGAGTTTTTTATTAAAAAAGCCTCTCTTTCCCCACAATCACTTTCAGTTTTTGCGGAGCGACGCGGAAGACGGCCGGGGTTTTGGCGACAATTTCGCAATCCACAATAATCGGCGCGGTTTTTTTGCCAATGACCGTCACTTTTTTAATCGGAAAAATGCTGGGCAATTGATTTTTGGCGTTCATTTTTTTAAAAGGGTTAGTGATCGGTTTGGTTTCCACGGAAACTTCCAACAGGCCGTTCTGGGGATCATTGCAGATTGATTGGTTGTTCATCGGGCAGTAGAAATTATAGATGCTGATATAGCCCTCTTCGTCAATCGGCGTGATGGTAAACCCTTCGTCAAATTTCAACTTAACGCCTTTACTGGGGATAATGGCGCCGGAGAGGAAATAAAATTGTTTGTCTATTTTGCCAATGTCCAATTTTTCGATTTTACGGCCGGAAAGAACCGAGCAGGCCAATTCGGCTTGGGGGATGCCCAGCAACTCAGCGATTTTATTTTTTTCGCCAATCGGGATAATACCCAAAGTAATATCGTTTTTTGGGGCGATGATATTGACTATTTGGTTGACGATTTTGTCATTGCC
>JAZDFN010000012.1:0-14179 GCA_043807885.1 bacterium
CCGAATTGGAAGATATTTTTCATATGTATGATTGAATTATAGCAAAAATCTAAAACTTTTCCAACAATAAGCTGTCATCCTGGAGGGAGGGAGCATGGCGACCGACCGATAGGATCCCCTTCATTAACAGTAATTACAAACAGCAAGGGGATTCTATCGCTCCCCGCCCTGGGCGGGTCGCTCCAGAATGACACTCTTTTTTACTGAATGACGCCCCCGCCAAAAACTTGTTCGCCCTGATAAAAAACTATTGACTGGCCGGGGGTAATTGCCCGCTGTGGTTTTTTAAACTCAACTTTATTCTTTTTAATCACTACTGATACCGCCGGATGGCCATAACGAACTTTGGCCTGGCATTTGAAGGGCTTTTCAGCCAGCCAATTAACTTCTTTAATTATTAAATTTTTTTTATAAATCGCTTTATCATTAAACTTCCTGGCCACCCAAAGGATATTCTTTTGGTAATCCAGCTTAACCGCGTAAAACGGCCCAATCCCGCCAATGGCAATCCCTTTGCGCTGGCCAATGGTGTATAAAGGCAAGCCCTGATGCTGGCCGATCTTCTGGCCAGCTAAAGTCATAATCGGGCCGGGTTTTAACTTTAAGTGTTTTTTTAAAAATTCATTGTGATGCTTGGGCGTAAAGCAAATTTCCTGGCTGTCTTTTTTGTTATGAACCGGCAAATTGAATTTTTTGGCTAATTTTCTAACTTCGATTTTATTATATTTGCCGACCGGGAATAAAATATGTTTCAATTGTTCTTGTTTTAAGGCCCAAAGAAAATACGATTGGTCTTTGGTTTTATCCTTGCCTTTCAGCAGATAATAGTTATCTCCGGCTTTTTTAATCTGGGCATAATGGCCGGTGGCGATATAATCACAGCCAAGCGCTTTGGTTTTTTTCAAAAACAAGCCGAACTTGATGAATTGATTGCAACGGACGCAAGGATTGGGCGTTAAGCCGTTTTGATATTTTTCCAAAAAATCATCCACCACCTGTTTTTTGAAGTCATTTTTGAAATTAAAGGCGTAAAGAGGAATATTTAATTTTTCCGCCACCTTCCTGGCATCTTCATGCGCGTCAAGGGAACAGCATTTATTTTCTAAGTAGCTATTTGCCTCATTCCAGAACTTCATAAAAACGCCAGTCACAAAATAACCCTGTTTTTTTAACAGGGCTGCGGCCACTGACGAATCCACGCCGCCGGACATGGCGACTGCCACTTTTTTTTTGCTATTTGCCGACATTAATTGCCCCTTTCCTTTAAGTATTTATCGTCTCTTCTTTTCTTTCTTTCATAAAGCCGAACCAGGACTCAATAAAGCTCATCAGGGTTTTCAGGGGCGCTTCAATCAGATAATCCAAAATGAACAAAAAGACATTCAAGCGGGAAAACTCTTCGGAAATCCGCCGGCCGACCCGGACAATTGGCAGAGTGAAGAAATCAAACAAGGCGCCGATAATACTGGCTCTTTTTTCAGAAATCAACAGTTCTTTGGCCGTCGCCCGAATGCGGATGCCAAAAAAACTGACTAGCGACAAGAAAATCAGGAACAAAGCGCCGCTCAAGACGCTGAACTGCAAATAACGCAAAACATAAATCAAAATTCCAAAAGAAACCACGAAAGCCAGCCAGTAAACCAGCTGGAAAAAGAAATTAAGAAAAGTCCGATAAGGCAAAGGGACTTTAATGACATAGCGGACATCCCGGCCCTTTTCCTGATAGGCAATCTCTTCGATGCCCTTGACGATTTTTTCCGTATTTTTGTTAACGGAAAAACGGAAAGTCATAGTAATGAAAAACATCAGCAAAGGATGAAAAATCAAATTGATTAAAATCGGCAGATAATTAACCGCTTGCAAAACATAGATGTCAAAAGGCACTTCAATGGCCAAAGCAATAGCCATTTTGGTCAGAAAAATGTAAATAATGGCATGGACAGAGCTCTTAAAAAGCTTCCGGCGGGATTCTTTATGCTTCTTTAACGAAACCTTGCGGACTTTTTCCGCCAGCAGTTTCGGGTCGCCGATAATCGATAAATAATCATCTTGGTTGGCCAAAATCGTGTCTCGAAGCATGGAAAACAAAATCGCCTGCCGCCGGCAGAGATTGTTGAACTTCTCCCGCAAAGGATGATAGGCCTGCCCGCTTAAAACCGACTGCCACTTCTCAATATCGCGCGCCATCTGCCTGATGTCATCCGGCGCCGCTTCCAGCCAGCCGGGATAATACAATTTCAACAGCAAATAACTGACCAAGGTCTGGTCATATTTAAGCAAGGTTCGGTAAATGGCCGCGTAAAGCTGGATTTCTTTGTCTTTTTCATTAATTTGTCCGTCGGCAATTCTTAAGCGCCGGCCCATGATTTCATACATGCAGCCGGCCAAAGCCTTTTCCTGTTCCGCCGGCACCAAGCGCTCTTCAATCTCGCAGGCGGCCAAGCCAATCAGCCAATTGAACAATTTGGCCTTGTCCCCGCTCTTGCCGTTCTTCTGGCCGATGAATTGCATCAACAAAAGATAGCGGTCAATCACTTTTTCGATTTCCTGGTTCTTTTTCTTGGGCAAAGAATCGTTGGCAATATAGCGGGCCTGAATCAGCTCCTTGATTAGTGATTCGGCCACTTTCTTTTCCAAATCAATCAGCATCAGTTTCCGGATGTCTTCCAAAAACAGCCTTCTTTTCAGAATCCGGTGGATAGCTTCCTTGCGCAACAGGCGTTCTTCTTTGAAATCTATGATGTTCCGCAATTTTTCATATAAAAAAATCACGGAGCCGACTAATTCGTCAACGTGAATATTATTTTCTTTTTCCGGCTCGGAAACGGCCGGGTGGGGCTTGAAGTAAGGCAAGAGCTTGGCGATGGAAGGATTCAACATAATTTTTTACTTATAACTTCCCGTTAAAATTATCTGGGCCTGCCTCGCCGACGACTCATCAAGGCGGGCCGGCTCGGGGTTGCCGTCATTGGGCTCCAGAGCGACCGATACTTGATTAAAATCCGAGTAATTCCTGGCGTCTTTAAATAAAGTCGTGTAGCGCCCGTCCGACTGTTTGAACATTTTACCCATGGAGACTTGGCTTTTTAGTTCGGCCCGAATCAGCCAGCTCTCGTAAAAATAGCCCGCCGGCGGTTCTGGCAGTTCCGCCACCACCAAGTGTTCATACTGGTCGTTCATGAAGCGATAGGCGGCTTTACCCTTGCCTTCGCCACCCGCCTCGCCGTTAGGCTGGCCGCTCACATCAGCCAAATAGATCTGGTAGCCCCAATAAGTAATGTCCGCCAGCTTGTCGTCAATTTCCTGTCTGGACAACTCAATTTGCTTCTGATTGACTGAACCGAAGTCCTGCCGCCACCAATCGCGCTTGTAGCCCCAAAGGATGGCTAATAGTAAAACCAGCAGTCCGCCCCAGATCAATAGTTGTTTGATTAATCTTTGATTATCCATATATCTGGGGTAATTATATCAAAATGGCGGAAATAATCAACTCCGGTTAAAATTTGGCTATTTCGCCGGGCTTTAATTTTTGTTCCTGGTCAAAGGACGAAGATGGCTCTTTTTTAACCCGTTGTTGGCGGACAAAAGCGGTCGGACCTTTAACCAAAGCATCCTTCAAAGAAAGGCCGGGGGCTTCCTTTTCTTCTTGATTAACTTTCTGCAGTTTCGGCAAAGCTCCTTCTTTGATTTTCTGCAAGCAGTCCCGGCAATAAACCGGCCGGTTGGGGTCGGGCTTGAAGCGAATAATCGCTTCTTGGTCGCACATATCGCAAATCACCTTGTAATGGTCGGGGGGAGTTGGCCCGCCTTGACCCGCCGTGCCGCGAGGCAGGCGAACCGGCGAGGCAGGCCTTTCAAATTGCTGACGGGGCCGTTCCGGAAGCTCGGTTTGAAAAGTTTTTTTCTGGAACGGCCGGTTGAAAGTCGGCTGGGACCGGGCCGGCTCTTCCGCTTCATTGTCCATATCGGTCCAACGGGCGATTTTGTCTTCAATAACATCCCGCTTGGTCGCGTAGCGCTCCCGGGAAACCCGAATCACTTTTTCTCGGTTTTCCGTCCCGCCGACTAAAGGCGGCAAAGTGGTGGCGGAAAAGGCGTTGGAAGACATGCCGTCAATCATCAATTTCAAATAAATGTCATATTTGGTCAAATTAACCAAATCTTCTTCAGTGAATTGCGGTTCAAACTCTTTGACTAATTCTTCAGCATCGGCCGCGCCAATGCGGAAAACCAGCATACTGCCGACGTTGCCGAAAATGGCCGCTCGAACCGTATCGGCCAGCTGTTCAATATATTGGTTGGCCAAAATCAGGTTCAGACGATATTTGCGGGCCTCGGATAAAATATTGACAAAGCTTTCCGTGGCAAAGTTTTGGAACTCATCAACATAAAGATAGAAATCGGCCCGTTCTTTTTCCGGCACATTAACCCGTTCCATGGCCGCCAGCTGGATTTTGGTAATCAGCATGGCGCCCAATAACTGGGAATTGTCTTCACCCACCCGACCCTTGGAAAGATTGAGCAGAAGGACTTTCTTTTCATCCATGATTTTCCTCACATCAATGGTTGATTTCACTTGGCCGATGATGTTCCGAATCAGGAAGCTGGACAAGAACTGACCGACTTTGTTTTGAATAGGGGCAATCGCTTCCACCAGAAAACGGTCGTGATATTTGGAAAACTCGTCCCGCCAAAAACTCTTGACCACCGGGTCCTTGATTTTGGCAATGACTTTCTGGCGGTAGGCTTTGTCAATCAAAATCCGCATGATGCCCAGCAAGGTACTGCCCGGATAATCCAACAGGGCCAGGATGGCATTGCGCAAAAGGTATTCCAAGCGGGGGCCCCAGCTCTCGGCGAACAATTTTTTGAAGACGCCGACAATGCCGGAAGCAATCAAATGCTGGTGCTCCGGGTCAACGCTTTCCAAGGGGTTGAAAGCGATTGGATATTCAAAATCGGCCGGGTTGAAATAGATCACGTCGTTAATCCGGCTGTCCGGGATGAAATCTATAACCTTTTCCACCAAATCGCCGTGCGGGTCAACCACGGCCAAACCCCGGCCGGCCCGGATGTCCTGAATAATCATGTTTTCCAAAACCGTGGATTTGCCCATGCCGGTTTTGCCAATCAAATACATATGCCGGCGGCGGTCGTCGGTTTTGATGCCGAACTTCCGCTTTTGGTTGCGAAAATTGGTTTCGGCGAACAAGATTAAATCTTTTTTCTCAACTTCATTCATATTGTTTAGTTTCAAACTACGGGCAAATCAGGCGGCGGCTGATACTTGGCAGTTGGCTTGGCTGGCGCCACTACCGGTTCTGGCTCGGCCATTGATTCAACCGGCAAATCCGCCGGCCGGCGGATTGCCGGCTCAGCCATTTCCTTATATTCCTCCTCCGTCGGCAGGCTGCCAGTGGGCAAAGTGAACGGTGGTTCGCTGCGCTTGCTGCCGGCCTTCTGAATGAGGGGCGCTTTGACGCCAATCATCGGGAAGTGCCAGATAGTGGCCAATTCCTCCGTATTGAAAATCTTGCCCGGACCGCTGCCTCGCCAATTACTGCGGGCGGCATAAGCCGAAATTAACTTCCTTTGGCGGGCGGCTACCCGGCGATTGACGAAAAAATGGTCGACTTTGGTTTTGGTCAGCTTGTCCGGCTTGAAGCCGTTCATATCCTGGGTATTGAATTGCTTGATCGCCCCGACTACGGCCGCTACGCCCCGGCCTTTGGCAAAAATTTCTTTCGGCGCCGCGTAAATCATCCTGAATTTGGTGCGAAAGCCGATTTTACTGGCCTTCCTTTCAATCAATTCCACGGTCCGGCGTTCACCCGGAGGCATGGAAAACATTTTACCGAACTGGGAGCTCATATCGTCTTTTTTGTTTTCACTGCCGGCCAAACCCAAGACCTGGCTTTGGGTTTCCAACCAAAGATTGGTCGGCTCCACTAAAAGCTTGCCAAACCAGCTTTTTTTCGGCTCCACTTTGGCGCCAATCAACTTTTTGACCAGCTTCATGGAATCCGTTTTCCATTTATCGTTGATCGGGGTAATCACTAATTGTAACCAGACTTGTTCATCGGTCTGCAATTTGCCTAAAATTTCCAGAGTGGCGGCCATCGGGTCTTTCATCTCTTGGGCGATTTGGTGTTCAAAATCCATATAGGTTTTAATGGGGTAGTGTTCTTTGGCATAGAGCACCAGTTCCGTGCCCCAGAGATTATATTCCTCATTTGGATAATGGTGAGGCACTTTGTCGGTATAATCCTCCACTTCCACGATTTCGGCCGTCGGGTATTGGGCGTAAATGGCCGCTTCCACCAAATCACGGAAAGAGTCAACGGTCCTGATTAAAAATCGGACGTAACCGCCAATACTGATGATTTCCAAACTGTAACTTTCCTGGGTTTTTCCTTCCCAATATTTTTCCCAGCGATTGGGGTCGGTATGGCTGCCGGACAAATGGGCAAAAATGTTCTCCACCGCTTTAGGCGTTTGCTCATTGTCTTTGGGAATATCAATCGCCAGCAAAACATGCCGCCATTTTGATTGGAACTTACCTTGGCGATAATTGAGCCAAACTTTGTAAAAGCCGGTGACGAGGACAAATAAAAAAACGACCCAGAAGCCGTTCTTCAAAAAAAACCAAACTGCGCCCAAGGGCCCTTGAGACAACAAATACTCATCGGTGAATTCTATGTAAAAACCAAATAGCTCGATCATCTTTTATTTGGGTTATTTATTTTATTCTACCAAAAAATCAGCAATTATTCCATCAAGGCGTATTTGCCGTCAGCCAATTTTTTGAACCGCTGCCGATTAGTTAAGGCCAGATTAATCGTATTGGCGGAAACCAAACGTTTCTTCAGGACAATTTCGATTATTGCCGGTTTATCCAATGAACCTTGTTTTTTGAGCAAGTTGGCAATAACCTCGGAAACCGTGCCCGGCTCATAGCCCCACTCAGCCAAAGCGTAAACACCCCGGCCGACTAAAACATATTGGGGATCCAAAATCAGTTCATTATGGACCGTGGCCGGATAAGCGATTTTGTCGTCAAAATTGGCCTGGTTAATCAGCTCGCTGATTTTACTGAAATGCAAAGGTTGGTTCTGTTGTTTCAAAATTAAATAGATTTTGTCATTGATTTTCTTGGGCGCGACCGTCCGCCAGGAATTAAGGCCCCATTCGTCAAAAATATTTTTCTGCAATTTTTTGACCAGATTCAGAAAAGCGTAAATGATTTTCTGGTCCATTTCCGCGTCAACTTCGCCGTAAATGGGCAATTGCTGTTTTTTTTCCTGCCAGGGCGTATGGCCCAGCAATTTTTCAATTAAAATATCTTCGGCCAACGGCTGATTTTCTTTTTCTAAAATCTTAACCATCTCGTCGGCCAATTCTTTCAATAAGGGCTCGGAAACCAAATCCAAACGCCAGCCGGGCTCAAAATAATCGTCTTCACTGACGCGCTGAAGCTTGTTGCTGGCCAATTCCGACAAGATGAACAAAAGACCCTGGCGGTTTTGCTCGTGGTCCCCGCCGTTAAACAAGATGCTGTCCAGCAAATGATCTTCCGACATGGCGCCGCCGAAATCCTCCAGAAACCGGGCGATCAAATCCTCAACTTTCTGGACCGGCGAATCCGGCTTATGGACGCTGTCCAGATTTTTCAGCTTTTTAATCCCGCCCCGCTCAATCTGCCGGATGCGTTCCCGGGTGACTTGATAGGACTGGCCGATTTCTTCCAAGGTCTCGCGATTTTTGCCCAATAAGCCAAAACGGCGGGTCACAATGTCCCGCTCTTTGGCATTAAGCGTCTTCAAGGCGTTAATAATAATCTCCACCGGGTTCAAATCGGCGATTTCCTGCGATTGCTTGGCAGAAATGATTTTGTCTAAAATAGATTTTTGATTATTAGCCATAAAATATGGGAAAATAGCCCAAAATTGTTATCTGATTAAATTATAGCAAAAAAGGCATATTGTGTCAAGTAAAATTTTGCCAATTAAAAAACAGCCATTTTTGGAAGCCATTTTCCTATCTCCTCTTCATCTTCTCCCAAATCAGCAAGAGCGGACTGGCAATGAAAATTGACGAATATGTGCCGGTAACAATGCCGACGATTAAAGCCAAGGCAAAGTATCTGATAGATTCGCCGCCAAAAAAGAAAATGGCCAATAGCGCCAAGATGGCGGAAAAGCCGGTATTGAGAGACCGGACCAGCGTTTCATTGATGCTGAAATTGACGATCTCAGTTAAAGTTCCGCTACGCTTGGCCAGATTTTCCCGGATGCGATCAAAGATCACCACCGTGTCGTTGACCGAATAGCCCAGGACCGTCAGGACGGCGGCGACAAAAGCCGTATCCACGGCCGCGTTCATAAACTTGCCCAAGACAATAAATAGGCCGACGACAATCAAAACATCATGGAATAAAGCCAGCAGAGCGGCTAAGCTGTACTTCCAAGAAGCCACCGGCTTGGAAATCTTGCGGAACGCCCAAGCGATGTAAAGACAGATAGCGATCAAGACCAAAGCGATGGTATAAAAAGCATTGCGGGACAATTCAGCGCCGATGGTCGGGCCGATTGATTCAAACCGCCGTTCAACCAACTGGTTATCTTTGGCGATTTCGGTTAAGCCGTTCAAAATCTTTTGGTGGGTCTCTTCGTCAACGCTGTTGAAACGCAACATCATCCCCTTTTCTCCTAAGGGCTGAATTAAACTATTGCCAATACCCAAATCTTCTAATTTGGTTTTGATTGTTTGAGCATCCGGCCGGTCCGCCGAAGAGGCGGAGAAATCAATTTCCAGCAAAGAACCGCCGGTAAAATCAATGCCCAGATTCAAGCCCCAGGCAAACCAAAGAGTGGTTACCGCCACCACGCTGATAACCGCTTCAACCAAACCAATTTTCCCTAATTTTATAAAATTAAACATTCGCATAAATTATTCTTCCTTTGATTTGGCCTTGACGCCGAACAGCCAGCCCGATCTTACCCACGGCCAGTTGCTGATTATTTTCAAAAAAATGCGGGTAACGGTAATGGCGGAAAACATGCTGGCCAAAACGCCAATACCTAAAGTTACGGCAAAGCCCTTGATGATGCTGGTGCTGAACCAAATTAAAATCAAACAGCTGATTAGGGTGGTGATGTTGCTGTCGCGGATAGCCAGCCAAGCCCGCTTAAAGCCCTCGTCAATGGCCGAGCCGAGCGTTCGCCCCGTATTCAGCTCTTCTTTTAAGCGCTCAAAAATCAAAACATTGGCGTCAACGGCCATGCCCAAAGACATGACAAAGCCGGCAATGCCCGGCAAGGTCAAGGTGACCGGCCAGAGTTTGAAAATCGCCAGCACCAAAGCGCCGTAAATGCCCAAAGCCAGAACGGCCAAAATGCCGGGCAAACGGTAATAGAGAATCATAAAAATAGCCACCATCAATAAGCCCCACCAGCCGGCTCGCACGCTCTTGGCCACCGAATCCTGGCCTAGTGAGGCGCCGACGGTCTGTTGCTGCAAAAGGCCGATGGGCACGGGCAAAGCGCCGGCGTTCAAGCGCTGGGTCAGCAGTTTGGCTTCCGGCAAAGTGAAATTGCCGGTAATCACGGCTTTGCCTTCGCGAATCGGCTCATTGACGGTCGGCGCGCTGATAATTGAACCATCCAGAAAAATGGCAATTTGTTTGCCGACATTGGCCTCGGTCAATTGGGCGAATAATTCTTTGCCTTCGTCATTGAATTCCAAGCCGACTTCCGGCTCATTGGTCTGCGGGTCAAACTGGACCTGTGATTTGGCCAGCTGTTTGCCCGACAAGCCGGTGTTGGCCCAGCTGTTTTCCTGCTTGGACTGCAAAACCTGCTCTTCGGTTATTTTCTGAATTAAAATATGGCGCGCTTTGGCTTCTTTGACGCCGTCATCGCGAATCCGCTGGTCTTCTTTTAAAATAATGTGCCAACCGAATTCAGTCGCCGCTAATTGCGGATAAACCTTGTTAATTTCCGCTTTGTTGAAAACGACATCATTAAACTCTTTAACCATATAATCAGCCGGGAACCAATCCAAATCTCCGCCTTGCTTAATCCCTTCTATCTCATTGCCCGGGTCTTGGGAAAATTCATTGGCTAAGGCGCCAAAATCCGCGCCTATGGCCAAGGCCTGATTCAAAATGTCTTGAGCTTTGGCTTGTGCCTGTTGATTATAATCAACCACTGCTTTTTTTTCTTCATCAGTCAAGGCAATCGCTTCAGTACTGCCTTTGGTCTTAAATTCCAGAACCGGAGTTTCGCCAATCATCTTAATCGCTTCCTTGACATCCTTGACCCCGGCCAATTCCACAATCACCCGCCATTCGTCCAGATACTTGTTGGTTTGGACCAAGGGCTCGGACACGCCATAGGCATTGACCCGGCGCTCAATCACATCCCGAACGCCTTCCACGGCTGCTGACTGGTCAGCCGAATCGATCTTGGAAACATCAGCCTGATAGACCAAATGGGTTCCGCCCTGCAAGTCCAAGCCCAAATGAAAAGGCAGGTTCCAAAAATGGGGAATCGGCAGTTTCAGGGTATTTTGCAAATAAGCCGCGCCTTTGTCCCAGCCAGCCGGATAGTCCAAAAATCCGGCCAACAAAGCCAGAATCAAAACACCGGCGAAAGCCAGTCGGATTTTAGTTCTGGATTTTATTTTATCAAAAGCCATAATTGATTATAGTTTAGCAGAATAAAAAAAATTGGCAAGGGCAAAACAAAATGCCGAGAAAATATTTCCCAGCATTTATTTAAGAGATTGTTAATCCCTTACAAACAAGATATACAAACAATCCCCAAAAAAAATAATTCCCGCAATAAGACCGCAAAGAAGAATAAAGAGATTCAAAATATCAATAATGCTAGGGCTACTATCATACGGGAATACTGACTTTTCAAAAATAAGCTTGCCTTGCCGAAATAAAATTGTTTCTTTCTCTCTTTCTTTACCATGACGACTATCCAACAAAACAAGTGCCTTGCCGTTAAAAGATGTTTTGAAATAATGGCCGATAATTTCTACTCTTGAATTATAGCTTATCGCTTCAAACATACATAATCTATAAACATATCCAACTGCCAAAACTGTTATAATCCCAGATATCAACAACACCCAAAACTCTGTTTTTATCTTCAAAAACATAACTCCTCCTTTGAGTTATAAATTGTTAAAAGATCAAAATTTATTTAAAACTTAATTACCAATGAAAAAACCTAACGCCCCGCAAAGCCGTTCTCAGCTTGCCCGGCGCTGTTCTTTGATTCAAAGCTTCCTGGTACAAATCAGCGGTCCGGTCAGCCACTTTCTGCCAGTTATAGTTTTCCAAAACAAACTCTTTGGCATTTTGGCCGGCTTCTTTGACTAAGGCCGGATTGTTGTTTAAAAATTGCATTTGCTTTCTTAAATCATTGACTTCTTTGTTTTTGAAAGTAAAGCCGTATTCATTGACCCGGTTGTCAATGGCTTCCAGATGTTCCAGAATGTCCGAAACCAAAACGCCATTGCCATAAGCCATGGCTTCCAAAACCGACATCGGCAAACCCTCGCTTTCCGACGGATGGACAAAAGCGTAAGCGTTGGAAAAAAGTTCGGCCAAAATCTTGCCCGATTGCCAGCCGGTAAAAATTATATTGGGATTATTGGCCGCCAGTGATTTCAAACCTTTGACATAATCATCGGTAAAAGACGAATCGCCGACAATCACTAATTTTTTGTCAGTGTTCAATAAACGATAGGCTTTGATTAAATAATGCAAACCTTTATGTTTAATCAAGCGGGAGACCGACAAAAAATAGCTGTCTTTGGTTAAGCCGAACAATTCTTTAATGTCCGCATCATCCTTAATCAGCTCGGTTTGGGGAGTAGCGTAAGGAATATAATTGGCGTCGCGATTATAATTCTGCCGGCAATAATAATTTAAGGTTTGGGAAATGACAATTGTTTGATGGGGAAAGTTAAGAGCGGCCCACTCGCCTATCCGGAGCATCAAACGGGCAAACCAGCCCCATTTTTGGTGGGTCCGGTCAATGCAATGAAAAGTGGCGATTACTCTGGCGCCGGACTTGAACAGTCGGGGGAGCCAAGACAATAGCGCTGGGCCGACGCCGTGATAATGAATAATATCATAGTCCCGGAATAAAGCGTGAACCGACGCCAGAAAAGTATGGGAGATGGCATCCAGATGCTTGGAATGGATTGAAGGCAAAGAAATCAAGTTAACGCCCTGGAACTTCTTTTGGCCGGCAATGGAATAGTAAGGCCGGGTGTAAACAAAAACCTCATGGTCCAAATCGACCAGCTCTTTGCTTAAGCCCTCCACGTGTTTTTCAATGCCCCCGTAGATGGCGGGCAGGCCTTTTTGGCCAATCATTGCGATTTTCATACGAATCACTAATTTATTACGAATATTACGAATTATCTGTAGTTTTCCACAGGATTAAATTAAGAAAATACCTTAACAAATAAAATAAATAATGTCAAATGCCCTCTTTGAGAATGTCATTCTGGAGGGAGGAGGACGCTGAAAGCGAACGACGACCGATAGAATCCCATAGATAGTCGCTCGATTGATTTTGCCGCTAACCGGGGGATTCTATCGCTTCGTCCCGCCTACGGCGGGACTTCGCTCCAGAATGACACCCATATAAATCTTCATCAATTCTTGATAATGCTCTTCCGGGTTAGCCACCTTTTCTGCCCATTGCGCCGCTTGTTGGCCAAATTGCTTGGCTAATTCCGGATTATCAATCAAAAATTTAATTTTTTCCGCCAAATCATGGCTATCCCCGGCTTTAAACAACAAGCCGGTAATCCGCCGGCTGGCGGATGTCTGTATCATTTCCGGCAGGCCGCCGATATTAGATGCAATGACCGGTTTGGCTAAAGCCATGGCTTCAAAAACGCTGGCCGAGGCGTTTTCATACCAAATTGACGGCACCACCACGGCCAAAGCGCCACTGATTAAATTTTTCAGCTCTTCGCCGGTTTTATAACCCAGCCATTCAACATTTTCTCCGCCAACCGGCGGATTAACCGGCCCGGCGCCGACGATTTTTAATTTTACATTTTTATCAGCGATTGCTTTTAACAAAACATCAATCCCCTTTTCTTTTGACAAACGGCCGAAGTAAAGCAAATAATTACCCGGCGCCAGGATGTCATTATGAGGAGCGACCCCGCCTTCCGCCAGCTGGCGGAGCGGGTGAGCGACGCCCGCCTGCCGGCGAGGCAGGTAATAATCCCCTGAATAATCGCTCGGCTTGCTTTGCGGGGGATTGCGACGCCCGCCTTCGGCGGGCTCGCAATGACTCCTATTTTGTTTAGTATCAAAAAAATGCCAAAAATATCTTATTTTATTTTCCGGAACGCCGAATTCAACGCATTTGTTTTTCATAAACCGGCTGGGCGCGATAAAGCAATCAATTTTTTTGTAGGGCCGGAGATAGGCCTCCAAAACGACAATTAAACTGCGCCAAAACGAATTCTTAACACATTTGTGAATTGCCGCGTTATAATATTTTCGTCCCCGACAACGCTCGCAAGCCCGCCCTTTGGTAAACAAAAGATAATTGGGACAAATCAATTTGTAATCATGCAAAGTCATTACTGTTGGGATTTTATATTTTTTCAAAACCGACAAAATTGACGGCGAAAGTTGATGGTAGATATTATGCAAATGGGCAACATCCGGCTTTTCTTTTTTGATTAATTCTTCCAGCTTTCTTTTGGCTTCAAGAGAATAAATAATCCGGCCGGCTGATTTAATCTTTTTTAAAAATGATTGGGGCTGGTTAAAATCAACTTGGCTGACAAAATACTGGCGGTAGGGCGAAGGCAGATTGTTGGGATGGGCCATGCTGAAATCAACCACTTCATGGCCATGTTGTTTTAATTGTTCGCGAACGGCCAAAAAATAATTGGTGGCACCGTCGCGAGGCCAAAAAAATTTGTTGATTTGCAGAATTTTCATAATTGGCTATCTTAGCGCGTTTTAGGCGGTCTGTCAACCCAGCTGCACTGGTCCATGAGATAATTCACAGTAGAGAGGTGCACTATGTGGATAAATGAGGTAAGGTGTAGGATTAGCCATAATTCTACACAATTTATGCGGTTGAAAGCCGAAGTTGTCCTTAACCCCCTGCGCTACCACTTG
>JAZDFN010000013.1:0-10950 GCA_043807885.1 bacterium
TTGTTAAAATAAACCGCAACTGCCCTAATCAAGCCGTCTTGATGATATTCTCCACCGCCGCCCATTTGCTCTGGCCTTTCTGGGGAATCAGGATCACCACTTCGTCGCCGGCGCCGCCTTTGAAATAAGTGACGCTGGCAGTCAGGACCTTCCACTTGCCTTCTTCGGTGATGACCGAGAATTCGCCGGTCGCTTCGTTTTCGTTAAGCGTGCCCATCAGGCGCTTGCGCTCAATCGGCTCGATTTGTTTATAAATAAAAGACCCGCGCGGGGTAATGGTCAATTTCAAAATGTCGCCTTCCACCAATTTGGATTTGGAAGCGTAATTGGCCGGCACGCTGTACTGCTTGCCGTCCGGTCCGACCATGTTCTGGCCGTCAAAAACGCCTTCAATAATCCGCTCTTCACCTCCGCCAGCCGGCGGATCCTCTTCTTCGTTTTCCCGATTGCTTACTCGACCCAGCCGGTCAGCCAAAACATAACCGCCCTGGTCCATTAGGCCTCGGCTTTCCAACAAGCCGTAAACGCGGTTAACCTTGCTCTGGATATCTTCCAAAAGATTCTTGATATCGCCCAATTCTTCAGTACTCAAAATATCATTTTGATTTTTGTCTTCGGTCATTTGTTTTCTTGTCCGCCATCCGCCAACTGGCGGAGGCGGATGCTTTTTGTTTTTATTATACAAAATATGGCTATTTGTTGTCAAGGGGATTATTTTCCCCTGTCAACCTCTCATTTCTCCCCAGCCGACTCCGCTCAAGAATTTCCGCTTCCACAATTTTTTTCGGCCGGCCGTATTTCAATCGCGAAGCGTCCTTGATGGCATAGGCTAATTGCTGGTTGCCTTCGAATAATGGATAGGTCTCAATATTAAACGCCCGAATCGCCTGATTGTCCACCAGCAGTTTGACATAGGCATTGAACTTTTCAATATTAATCAAATCATAATGGTCAAAAACCGGCGCGAATTCCTTGGCCAGCACTTCGGCGTCTTCCACGCCGACCTTGAAAGCCACCATGGTGCCGACGGTGCCCAAAACCGCGTCGCGAATCTGGCGATTGGCGCCTTCTGACAATTGCCCCAGATACTGGTGCGCCAAAATCAGGTTCAAGCGGTATTTCCGGGCTTCGGATAAAATCGTGGCAATGCTGGGGGTGGTGAAATTCTGGAACTCATCCAGATAAAGGTAAAAATCATTCCGCTGCTCTTCGGGCAAGTCAGCCCGGCTCATGGCCGCCATCTGCAATTTGGAAACAATAATCAAGCCCAACAAATTACTGTTAATCTCGCCGGTCTGGCCTTTGGCTAAATTAACCAGCAAGATCTTTTTCCGGTCCATGATTTCCCGAAAATCAAAGCCCGAATAGGGCTGGCCGATGATGTTGCGCATCATCTCGTTTTCAATGAACCGGCCGGTTTTGGAAATAACATAAGAGAGCATATCAGCCGCGGCTGAACCCTTCTGCGACTGCTCGTATTCCCTTTCCCAAAAATCCTTGACCAAAATATCCGTAATTTTTTCCAATTTTTTCTTCCGAAATTCCTGGTCGGTAAAAATCCGGGGCAATTCCACTAACGTGCCGGGCGGTTCCTTGTCCGCCATCAGTAAAAGCAAAGCATTGCGCATATAATGTTCAAACATCGGGCCGGCCATGGCCGGATCCGGCAGCAGCTTATAGAAAATCTGGATCATTTCCTGGACGGCAAAATCCGTCTGGCCGGGCAGTTTGGCTTCCAGCATATTCAAGCCCATTGGCCGTTCAACATCCGCCGGGTTGAAAACAATGACATCCGCCGACCGCTGTTTCGGTATCCGAGCCAAAATGTTTTCAATTAAATCGCCGTGCGGGTCAATGACGCAAACGCCTTCGCCATTAGCAATATCCTGGATGGCCAAATTGGCCAGCAAAACCGACTTGCCGGTGCCGGATTTGCCGATAAGGTAGAGATGGCGCCGCCGGTCGTCCGGTTTCAGATTGATAATGGTTTCCGCGCCGCGATAGAAATTCCGGCCCAAACAAATGCCTTCATGGGGCAGATTGATTGGCGCTCCGGCCCGCTTGGCCGTCAGCCAGACAATATTGGGCGTTTCCGTATTGGGCAGAGGAAAATGAAAAACACTGGCCAATTCTTCGGTATTCAGCAAAAGCCGATTCTTTTCGTTAAAAGAACGGTAAATAAAATCATGAACCAAACGATTCAGCGACCGCCTTTTAGCCGGGGCAAAGCCGTTGCCGAATTCATAAATGTTAAATTGGGAAAAAGAATTGACGATATTTTCCAAATAACTCTTGGCTAAGGCGGCGCTGGGCGCGGCCACGACCAAGCGGATATTGACATCAAACCCGGCCTTGGAGGCCTTCTGTTCCAGGCCTTTGATAATCTCCCCTTCCATGGGCGACAAATGATAGCCGGCGGCGGGCGACTGAATATTTTGCTTGGGTTTGCTTTTCAGGGCTTCCGACCAATTGCGAATAAATTTCTTGGCCGGCGCCGATTCCGACATGACTTCTCTGGCGCTTTTGCCTTGCTGCATTTCCGAAGCCACTTTTTTTCCCCGGCTGTGCCAGCCGGGCTTGGCCGAACGGATAATAAATTGGATGGCGGCCCCGTCATCCTTAGTCAGTTTGCTTAAAGAATTAGTCAGCGAGCTCAATGGGTCAGAACCTAAATCTTTGTAAGTCCGGATGGGAAAAATGGACGACTTGACGAATTTCAACTCGCGGGCAACGATAACTGAACGGGGCTGGAAAACATTGTAATCAGTGACGGTTTCAATGTCGGCCTGGGGGTACTGGGCATGGATCTGCTCTTCCACGTAGCGCTCCAAACCGGCCGGCGGAGCCACATAAAAATAAATCAAGCCGTTTTTGGCCACGATTTCCAAGGCCAGCTGGTCAGTCCGGCCCTTCAGCCACGATCGCCAGCCCGCTATCGGCTTCAAGCCGCCCAAGGCGCTGAACAATGACTCGGCGCCGCCAATCTGTTCAATCAACGATTTGGGCGTTTCCCCGGCCTTAATGATTGAGTCCTTGGGCAAAGCCACGGCTAAAATAATCTTTTTCGGGCTGTTGAGTACCGTTCGGCGCTGTAAAAATCTTTTCAAAATAATCAAGCCGATTGCCAAAATCGCCAAGGCAATGACTAGATAGACCAGCCAAGAAAAAATCTGGCTGTTTAAAAAACTCTCGTTATCCACAGCTAAGCTTGGTTCTAAACCGAAGACAAGTTGAAACATGGTTTTGTTTTACTTTGCCGACAGCCGCAAGGCCATAATTTTGTCAGCTTTTATTTTAGCTTCCTGTTCCAGGAAAAACCGATTAATGCCGGGAATGGTTTTCAGCCATTGCTTGATTAAATTGATGATTTCCCTAATTTTTATTCTAGTTTTTTGCAATAACTGAGTGATTTTAACGGCCACGGCTTCGCCCTTGGCTTTAAACTCTGCCTGCAAAGGCCGGGGCAATTCGCTGTAAACCCCGGCCAAATCCTCGGCCAAAATATGTTCTATTCGCTCTTTAGTTAGAACCGCCAGTACTGGTTTAACCGGCTCGGCCGGCAAAGGCATGGCGATTGGCTGGACTTCAATAACCGGCTCAACCGACCCTATTTTTTCAATTTTTGGTTTAATTTCTTGCTCCAAAGCCAAATCCGCCTCCTTTTCCGCAGTTAAATCCGGGGCTTTCTCTCTTCTAACTAAGCCATCTACTTTTTTGAATGACCCTTGAAGCATGGAATTATTATACCACATTTTGTCTTTTTGAAAAAATATGCTACAATCAAATCATGCAAATGCCTAAGACCATAAAAATAATTGAAGGCAAAAGATTCAAGTGGTTTGATATCGGCCAAGCGGATGAAAAAAACATGGCCTATCTGGCTGAGCGGTTTAAGTTCAATGAAATCGATTTGCGGGACTGCCCGCCGCCCCTTCAGCGCCCCAAACTAATTCCTCGGCCCAATTATCTTTTTATGATTCTGCTTTTGCCGGTCTACAACCGCAAGAAACGGGAAATTGACGCTCTGGAAGTGGACTTTTTCATCGGCCCGGATTTCCTGGTCACTGTCCACGACCGCGAATTCGAGCCCTTGAAAAATTTTTTCCACGAATGCCAGAAGTTTGAGGGCGTCAAAAGCAAATACTTCAACGGCAACCCGGCCAACCTCATCCATGAACTGCTCAACCGCCTGATTCTTTATTGTTTTCCCATGCTCAACCATATCAGTTTGGACATTGACGGCATTGAAAAAAACCTTTTTGTCGCCACCCACCAGAAACAAATGCTGGGCGAAATCCTGATGATCAAGCGCAACATCGTCAATTTCCGCAAAGCCATGCAAGCCCACAAAAATGTCATTAAAAAACTGGTGGCGGAGATGCCCCGCTTTTTCCTGACAGCCCAGTTGGACGCTTATCTAAATAATTTAGTGGAATACACCAAAGAAATCTGGGATTTGCTGGAGAATTACAAAGACACCATTGACGCCCTCCAGCAAACCAATGAATCCCTGATTTCTTTCCGCCTGAACCAGATAATGAAAACCCTGACGATTTTTTCGGTCATTGTCTTCCCTTTAACTCTTTTATCCAGTATTTTCGGCATGAATACGCCGGGCATTCCTTGGGTGAATGATCCTTGGGGCTTTTGGAAAGTAGTGATTATCATGCTGGCCAGTATGATTGGCATGCTGGCGTTTTTCAAGAAGAAAAGATGGCTGTAGGGCTGTCATTCTGGAGCGAAGTCCCGCCATAGGCGGGACGAAGCGATAGAATCCCCCGGTTAATGGCAAAGTCAATCGAACGATTATCTCTGGGATCCTATCGGTCCCCGCCCTGGGCGGGTCCCTCCAGGATGACAATTACTTCCTCCAAATTACTCGTTCTCATCAACTTTTTTCTTAACTCGCTGGCATTTGAAAACCCCTTGAAATACCAGGCCAAGTACTTGCGCATTTCATACGGCGCCTGATCTGGTTTTAGTTTATACATCAACTTCGCGTGAGACAACGCGATTTTTTTTACCCCGTCAAATTCTAATTCTTTATACTCCCCCGTCTCCAAATAATCTTTAACTTGTTTAAACAGCCACGGCTTGCCCAAAACGCCTTGGGCCAAGCCAAGGCCGTCAGCGCCGGTTTTCTCCAGCATAATTTTCGCGTCTTCGGGCGTCTTAATGCCGCCATTGGCCAAGACTAGGCCTTTGAAATTTTGTTTGACTTTTTTTATCATCTCATAGTCAATCGGTCCGGAAAAGCCCTGCTCGTAAGCCCGGCCGTGGACCATGACGCAGGCAATGGGCAGATTTTTAACGGCTTTAATAAAATCCAGAGCGGTTACATTTTTGACTTTGGCGCGAAATTTTATGGAAATTGGCAGTTGGGAGTTATCCACAACCGCCTTGATGATCTCTCTGGCCAATTTTGGCTGGTTCATCAGCGAGGCGCCGCCGCCATGCCCATAAACCTTCCGGGCCGGACAGCCGAAGTTGATGTCTATGCCGTCAGCTTGTAGGGAACAAAAATTTTTGTTCCCTATCATGGCGGCGGCGCTGGCGAACGCTGCCGGATTTTTGCCGAATAATTGGATAACGATTGGCTTTTCCCCGCCCGAGGCGGGTTCAAACCCGCCTTGGGTGGGTCCGCCTTGGGCGGATTGGGCGGATTTGTTAAATTTTAATAACTCTCGCGTTTTTTCGCTTTTATAAAACAACCCCTCGGCGCTCACCATTTCCGAATAAACCACGTCCGCGCCGAATTTTTTGCAAACCAAACGAAACGCCGAGTCGGTAATCCCGGCCATCGGCGCCAAGGCGATAATGGGCTTGTTTAATTTTTGCCAAAAATCAATCATAATACGAATAATACGAATCAATATTATGTTGGTTCAAATCTCTGATTTGAACCATTGGTTCTGCTGTTCCGGTTCAATTCTCCGAATTGAACCGAGATTCGGGTCGGAGACCCGAATCTAAATTGCAGGACCTTATGGTTCAGGTCAGAGACCTGAACCAACGATATAAAAATAAAAATGAAGCCGAAACAAATGTTTCGGCTTTTATGTATCATTTTTCACCAGCTCAAGTCTATTAGACCATCTTTCGTTCCGATAGCATCCGCTATGATGTCCTGCATTTCCTCTGGTAGTTCTGTTTGTCCTAACAGACACAACTCAATTATATCGCCTTTGCTATTTTTTAGACATTCTGTATGTGGCATATTCTTCGCCTCCTCACCTATTAATTAGTTTTTCTAATCTTCTTTACTTTCTTCGTCGATTTTTTTTAACCATTCTTCTATTTCTTCGTCAAGTTTTTTTGACGCAGTTTGTATTCTAAACCACTCAAGTAAATGCTCTGGGGGGGGTATTCATCCGTTGAAAATTCGCTTCTTATTGTTCCTGACATATCATCCTTCCCTTCTCGTCAAAATTTAAAAGAACCAAAACTATTTTATGGACAGGACAATGTCTTGTTCCTACAATTTATTTACTTTTTAACAATCTGACTGCCGCCGGCGCTGTCTTCCACCGCGTATCCCAACCCCTCAATTTCTTTCCTTAACTCATCAGCTTTTTGCCAATTCTTCTCTTGGCGCGCGGTTTCTCTTTCTTTAACTAATTTCAAAATTTCCTTGGGTATTTTAACTTGTTTAACTTCATTTAACCCCAAACCCAAAACCTTGTCAAACTCGTTGATGGTCACTCGCCGACCAGTATCTTTTAATTTAACCACTTTTTGTAAAACGCCCAGCGCTTTGGGCAAGTTCAAATCGTCATTGACCGCGGCAATAAAATCATCAAGATATTTTTTAATAACTTTGCCTTTGTCGTCCGGCAACTCCCGCCTTAAATTATTCAACCCTTCTTGCGCCGCCTTTAATGATGCCAAAGAAAAACTCAACGGCTTGCGGTAGTGGGTCATCAAACATAAATAACGGTAAGCTAAGGGATCAAAACTTTGTTCAGCCAATTCGGAAACAGTATACAATCCGCCTTTGCTCTTGCTTACCTTTTCGCCCTTAAAAGTCAAAAAAGCGCCGTGCAGCCAATATCTGACCCAGGGTTTTTTGCCGAATGCGGCTTCGCTTTGGGCGATTTCATTGGGATGGTGAATGGCAATATGGTCTTCGCCCCCGGTGTGGATGTCAAACTGTTCGCCCAGATATTTTGAAGACATCGCCGAACATTCAATATGCCAACCGGGAAAACCCAAACCCCACGGCGATTGCCATTCCTGTTGTCTCTGGCCCGGTTTTTCTGAAAATTTCCATAACGCAAAATCAGAAGGATTTTTTTTCTCCGGATTTTTTTCCACCCGCGCGCCTTCTCCGCCAGCGGGCGGATTAGTCATTTTGTTATAATCTTTGAATTTTGCCGTATCAAAATAAATGCCGTCGCTGGTGCGATAGGCATAGCCGTTCTTTTCCAATTTTTTCACCATCTCAATCTGCTCTTTGATGTGCTCGGTGGCCTTGCACCAAATATTCGGCTCAATGATATTTAATTTCTTAAAATCCTGCTTGAAAATCCGCCAGTAAAAATCGGCAATTTCACTGGCTTTTTTGCCTTCTTTTTTGGCCGCCATTTCCATTTTGTCCTCGCCTTCATCGGTATCGGAAGTCAAATGGCCGACATCCGTCACATTCATCACATGCTTAACTTTGTAATCGTTAAATAATAAAACTCTTTTTAACAAATCCGCGAAAATATAACTGCGCAAATTGCCAATATGCTGGTACCAATAAACCGTGGGCCCGCAGGTATACAAACCAACCGTTTTATTTTTAAGAGGTTTAAATTCTTCTTTCCGGCGGGTTAAAGTGTTAAAAAGTTTTAATTCCATTGAATGCCGGTAGTTACCACGCATAAAGTTTTGTAAGCGTCCGTTCCAGGTGCGGGCGGCCGCAAATAAGTGATAGTTCCCATAGGTGCCCAAGCGCCACCGCCAGATGGCGCGGCCAAACCGGAACAATTTTGGCCGTCGGTTAATTTTATATGATCGCCGTTAACCGCCAAATCGCCCTCAACTTCCAACTTATCCTTTATCCTGACCGACGGTTCGTCAGTCGTCGTGCCGTCGCCGGCCCACAACCAAAGATTTTTGGTGCCGATAACCGTATCGCCGGCTTTTCCCGAACCGACTTCTATCGCGATACTGCCGTCAGGTTCAGAGCCATCATTAGTATCCCTGCCATTAACATAAATCGCGCCATTAAAATACCCCGCCCAACCGCTTGAATCATCAGGCGATTCGCCATAAATACCATTGCCGTTACCATGATGAATGCCAGCAATCGCCGATTCGCAACTATCGCACTCGCCTTTAATGGCGTCTTTGGTCGGGTTGGTATTATTGGCATAAAGCCCATATTTTTCAGCAATTGTTGGTTGTTTACCCGAACAATTACTGCCCGAGCAGGCAAAAATACCCGTACCCGTTTCGCTGAAACCATAGACGCCAAAATCAGTGCCATGGCCAAAAGCGCCAATGTAACCGCCATATTCAGCGCTATGCCGCCCCAAGACGCCATAAGTGCTTTTATGCCCCGCTTCACTATTAAAACCAGCCACTGGCAAAAAGTCGCTTATTCCAACCACTCCGGCATAAGAATCTTCATCCGGCACTTCAATCCCGCCAATATAATAACTGCCTTTTACCATATAACGGCCGATAAAACCCTGAGCCGCGATGGCTTCTATACCTGAGGCGTTCTCGTATAAATCCGCATGGACAGCCTTGCCGTCTATTGGGCCAAATGCCCCCACGGTATACCTCTTAGCTCTAAAATAACCGCCAAGTCCTCCATCATCAGCAGTAAAAAAACCGCCATAACCACCAGCCAGAATAGCTACACCACGAACGCCAGGTGAACCTGTGCCAAGAACACCATTGCCGCCGGTCCCCCAAACGCCAACACCATTACTACCACCGAAAACTCCGGTCTGCTTACCAAAACCGCCGACGCCTATGCCCATATCATTATTGGGAGCCGAACCATAAACGCCATAATTTGCAGCGGGGGTGGGGCTGGTCCCGCCGCCCGCCATACCTAAAACCCCCCAAATAATATTATCATTTGAGCTCACGCTGTCATCTCGGCCAATGATCGCGCCTCGGCCATCTGGTAAATCAACGGCCGGATTATTGGCAACCTCGGCCGTAATGGCATTATCGCGGGCCTTCACATAAAAACCGCTGGCGATGTTGTCATCGCCGGCCATTAAAGACCAATTGACATCCGTATTATTTACATAATCGCCCAGACGGCCATAGCCGTTTATTCTTAAATTGCCGTTATTGGCCTCAATATCTCCCTGGCCGACTAACAAATCGCCGTCACCGCCGCCATCTTCCGCGTCGACAAATAAACTGCCGTTGGTTGACAGCGCATAATTAGCAAGCGGATCACTGCTATCCCAAACCCTAAAATTATTGATATTGCTACCGCCAATAATAGGATAGATAAAAGGCAATGTTTGACTCTCGCCCCATAAAGAATTACTGCCCGGACCCCCGCCGGGTGGCCATCCGCCAATACAAATCCCGTTTAAACAGATACTGCAGGTACTATTCAATTCACAAATGTTTAATTTGCCTGGGCCGGAAGTATCATCTATGCCCAAAGTCAAAGTACCCGTCTTATATTGGTCTTGATTGCCGGCATTCAAGGGCTCGTCAACGTTCGGGTCTGGCGGAGTCCCATCGGGTGGCGGTTCCCAAGCTTTAGTTATTTGAACTCCTAATAAGCCAACTATCAGCAAAAAACCGAAAATCAGACCAAAGATCTTAATTTTATTTATTTTCATCTTAAACATACTTTGTCTTAATTATACCACAGTTATATATTTATTAAAATAACCGAGGTGGCGATAAATTCCGCTTTATCTTTTAAGTTTTCGACGGCCGCAACCATCACTCTATTGCCGATTTTTAAATCATCTTTTTCAATCGGTTCTAAAATCAAAGGCGATGACGGCAAATTATCTTTTGTCTCGGCCTTCATTTCCGCGCCGGTTTTCATTCTTTGCCGTAAAATTTTTGTCTGACTGCTGATAATCGCTTTGGCTGACACTTTTGAAGGGATAGCGCAGGGCGATATTTCAGGGGATAGAGGAATCCCTTCTATTTCTAAATAGTTTTGGCTAATATTTTTAATAACTCCCGAGATTGACTTAAAATTTTCCGGCGGAACGGAAAAAGCATTGCCCGGCTCGCTTGACTGGCGATCCCCTAACTTATAGCCAACCGCGAAAGCGCCGGTTATAATCACCAAAACAACCGCCAGAACCATTATTGAATAAGCAAAAAATTTCGCCGACATATTTAGTCCTTTTCGTTGATTAAAAACATGGCCAGCAAAGGCGCCACCATCCAGACAAAACGGGCCGGCTCGCTGACAAAAACCGTCCGGGTAATGGGCATTAAAATCGTCAGGGACTCCGCTGGCAAGAACGACAAAGTAATGCTGGTCAAAAGGCCGACATGGAGAAAGCTGAAAATAATCACTTGCAACCAACTGCCGGCATAACCGCTGCCGCCCAAAGCCCTCAATAAAGCTGAACGGGAAAACAGGAAGAAAAGCAAAACAAAAAGACCCAGAAAAGCCGTAGCCTTAAAAGCGAAGATATCCACTCTGACCTGCTCGGCCAGATCTTTGACATAAGGAGCGGAATTGACAATGGCCAGACCGATGTAAATGCTGACCAAGATGACGATTATCCGGTCTCGGCCCAAAGACAAGCCATAGATAAAAGCGGCCAAAACAAAGAAAAAGATGATAAACAGATCCCAGGAAGGGTTGGCTAAATTAAACTCATTGATTAAATTCGCTAAATCCTCCATTTTTTATTTTTTCTATTTCTTACTTATCCACTGCTATTATACCACAAAAAATAATGTCAAACAACTAAACTAAATCCCCTCATCCGCCAACTCCTCAATAATTTTCTT
>JAZDFN010000014.1:0-8899 GCA_043807885.1 bacterium
ACATTGGAACTGATGAGCTGGATCCACCGAGTCCATCCGCGGGCCGGTTTTACTCTGGGCGCTTATTTGCCTTATCCCGGTTCGCAGATGTATCAGTTTGCCATAGAGCATGGGTTTAAACCGCCGGTTAAAACCATTGGCTGGGGCGACATTGACCGGTTTCGGAAGGACTTTAGCTCGCCTTGGGTGGATAGCCAAAAGGTCTGGCGAATCCGTGAATATTTCAAGTTTTTCAGCTATAATCTAAGTATGCTCAATCGCTGGTCAGAATACCGGCTAAAGCGCCGTTTTTTCCGCTGGCCGATTGATATTTACCTGATTGAGTTTTTGGCCGGCTTGGCCATTGAGGAAAAAGGATTTTTGGGAAGGATTTTGCGGAAGATTCATAATTCAATCAAAAGATTTAAATAACATGAAACTGCTATTCATCTCCGGCGATATTGCCTTAATCAAAGGCCAGAAAGGCCCTTTCTATTATCTGCTTCAGGAGTTTTCCAAATACTGGGAGCGGATTGATATTATTTGCCCTCGAGTTGACGCCGATGAAATCGACCGGCAGTTTCTGCATCCTTTTCCCAATGTCTTTATCCATCCTTCGCCTTGGCATCTCATTTTCCAGCCGCTGTTTATTGTGAAAAAGGGGAAAGAGATTTATCAAAAGGAAAAGTTTGATTTGTTCGGCATCCACAGCTACCCGCCTTTTTACAATGAAATGGGCGGGTTGAAATTGTTCAAAAAAATCAAAGTGCCTTTTGTTTTGGAATGCCACCACATTGTCGGCTATCCGCGATCGGCTGACCTAAAAGAAAAAATTTATCTGTTTCTGACTAAGATTTTTTTGGCCCATTATGCCAAAAAGGCAACGGCGGTGCGGGTGGTCAATTCCATCCAAGTGCCCGATTTTTTGAAAAGCATCGGCGTAGACGCCAAAAAGATTATGTATGTCCCCTCTTTTTACATTGATTTTGAAACTTTTTGGCCGGACGAGCTGGTGGACAAGAAATATGACTTGGTTTTTTGCAGCCGGTTGGTGGGCAACAAAGGCATTATCAATCTGGTGAAAGCCGTCAAGATTGCCCAGCTAGAAATCCCGGATATCAAGCTGATGATCATCGGCTCCGGGCCTTTGCAGAAAAAGATTGAGCAGTTTGTCAAAAAGAACAAGCTGGCAAGCAACATCTTGTTTTCCGGCTGGCTCAACACCATTGAAGATGTGGCTGATGTCTATCGCCGGTCGCGGGTTTTTGTCATGCCGTCATATAATGAAGGCGGGCCCAGAGTGACTTTGGAAGCCATGGCCTGCGGTTTGCCGGTCATTACCACGCGGGTCGGGATAATGAATGAAATTATTCAGGATGATGAGAACGGCTACTTTGTTGACTGGTCAGCCGAAGACATGGCGGAAAAAATTATCAAGATATTGAACCACCCGGAGCTGATCAAGGAAATGGGGGAGAAAGCGCTGGCCAGCGTCAAGGTTTTTAATCGGGAGGAGATGATAAAAAATTACGCGGAAAAATTAATAGCGATGATAAAAAAATAATATGCTTGATGCTATTTTAATCAATCCTTGTTTATTTAAAGACGATAAAAGCATTTGGCGGAAAATTGATTCTTGTTTTCCGGCTTTTGGCTTGTCTTCTATCGCCGCTTATGTCCGTCAGCGAGGATTTATGGTTAAAATTATTGATGCCCCGGCTTTAAAACTTTCAGTGGAAGCATTTGAAGATTATCTCAAAGTCCACTATGGCGATGCCCAGCCAAGATATATTGGTTTTACCGCCGTAACCTCGGCCGTTAAGAATGCTTACGCGATGGCTAAAATCGCCAAAAAGATTTTCCCGCGAGCCAAGATTGTTTTCGGCGGCGTTCATCCGACGGTTTTGCCTGAAGAAGTTATTAGCCGTGAAGAAATTGATCTGGTGGTTAGAGGAGAAGGCGAGATTACTTTCTCCGAAATTTTAACTGGTCAAGAGTGGTCAGCCGTTAAAGGCATAGTTTATCAGCGGAATGGCCGAATTGTTTTTAACCCGGAGAGAGAAAGGATTGATGATTTAGATAAATTACCTTTTCCCGCTTATGATTTATTGCCCATGGATAAATATTATCCGGCCAAAGGTTCCTATGAGCGTTTGCCGGCCGTTAGTATGATTACCAGCCGCGGTTGCCCCGGCCGCTGCACTTTTTGCAATAAGACATTGGGCGCGAGAATAGTTTTTCGGTCAGCTGAATCGCTGATAGAAGAAATAAAAATGCTGATTAAAAATTTTGGCATCAAGCAAATAATGTTTTATGATGATACTTTTACCGTTCATAAAGAAAATGTCAGGCAATTTTGCCGGCTTTTGCTTAATCAGAATATTGATGTTAGCTGGTGCTGTTTTTCCCGGGTGGATTTTGTTGATTTGGAATTATTAAAATTAATGAAACAAGCCGGCTGTCATCAGATAATGTATGGCATTGAAAGCGGCAGTCAGGAAGTTTTGAATTCAATTAATAAAAATATTGATTTAGAACTTGTCAGAAGGGCGGTTCGGCTGACTAAATTGGCGAAGATTGATATTCGAGGCGCCTTTATGATCGGCTCGCCGATAGAAACCAAAGAAACAATTATGGAAACGCTTAAATTCGCCATTGAATTGAATCCGGAAGTGGCCATTTTCAACATTACCACGCCTCAGCCGGGCAGTCAGATGTTTAATGAGGCCAAAAAGAAGGGCCTGATTATGAGTTATAATTGGGATGATTACGCTTGGTTTGAACCAGTAATGAGATTAGAGCATTTGAGCCGGGAAGAAGTTTTAAGTTTATATCATTATTGTTATCGTCGGTTTTACTTTCGTCCCGGATACATTCTGAAGCGATTAGCGCGGCTATTCAAGAGGCCCGGTGAAATAAAACTGATTTTGGCGCCGGCCAGAGCGATTTTTTCATTCTTAAAAAATTAAATATGCGGCTATTGATTATTTGCCAGAAAGTGGATGTAAATGATGATTTGCTCGGATTTTTCATTGACTGGATCAGAGAGTTTGCCAAGAAAACGGAGAAAGTTTATGTTGTTTGTTTGTTTAAGGGCGAGCCGCCGGCGGGCGGATTGCCGGACAATGTGGCGGTTTTTTCTTTGGGTAAAGAAAGAGGCGTCAGCCGGATTGCCCGTTGGTTTAAGTTTTACAAAATTTTATTCAAACTATTGCCGAAGTTTGATTTGATTTTTTCGCATATGTGCCCGATTTACGCGATCGCCGCCTCACCAGTTCGGCTGTTGGGCAAAAAGAATACTTTATGGTATGCTCATGGGTCGGTTAATCCGATTTTGAAATTGGCGGTTATTTTCTCTGATTTAGTTTTTACTTCTTCCTTAAAGGGTTGCCGGGTGCCAAGTAAAAAGGTAAAAGTGGTGGGTCAGGGGATCAATACGGAGGTTTTTAATATTAAGAAAGTTGAGCTGGAATTTGATATTTTAACTGTTGGCCGCATTTCACCATCAAAGCATATTGAGATTTTAATCAGGGCGGTTGAAATTTTGAATCAGCCGGATTTAACTATTAAGATTATCGGTCAAGAGGGATTGCCGTCACAGAAAGAATATTTTGAAAAATTAAAACGATTAGTCAGAGAAAAGTGTTTGGAGAAAAATATTAAGTTTTTAGGATCGGTGCCCAATAAAGATATAGCGCGATATTATCAAAAAGCGAGATTATTTGTTAATATGAGTACAACGGGCAGTTTGGACAAAACAGTTCTTGAAGCCATGGCTTGCGGCATACCGGTGCTGAATTGCAATGAGGCCTACAAAGATGTTTTGCCTAAGGAGTGTTTTTATGAGCCCGGCGACAGCGAGGGGTTGGCCGAAAAAATAAAATTATTTTTAGGCGCTGCCGTCAGGCCGGCTGATTATTGGCGGGAAATTGTTTTGAGGGACCATAGTTTGGATAAGCTAATTAACAAGATTTATGAAACTATCAATCATCATCCCGGTTTATAACGAGCAAAAAACCATTTTAGAAATTATGAACCGCATTGAGGCGGTTGATTTGGGCGCGATAGAAAAAGAAATCATTATCGTTGATGATTTTTCAACTGATGGCACCCGGGAAACTTTAAAGGGGCTGGGAGATAAATATAAAATTATTTATCAAACAAAAAATCAGGGCAAAGGCGCGGCGGTGCGGGCCGGTTTCAAAGAGGCGACTGGCGATTATTTGATTATTCAGGACGCGGATTTGGAATATGACCCGACTGATTATGGATTATTACTGGAACCGATATTAAAAAAAGGCGCCGAAGTGGTTTATGGTTCCCGGATGATGACCCAGCGCCCGCGCCGCGTTTTGTTTTTTTGGCACTATTTGGGCAATAAATTTCTAACCAGCCTGTCTAATCTACTGACTAATTTGACTTTGACTGACATGGAAACTTGCTATAAAATGTTCACTAAAAAAGTTATTGATGAAATCTCGCCTAGATTAAAAGCCAAACATTTTGGCATTGAGCCGGAATTAACGGCTCAAGTGGGCAAAGGCAAGTATGTGGTTTACGAAGTAGGCATCTCTTACTGCGGCCGTTCCTATGCCGAGGGCAAAAAAATCAATTGGCGCGACGGTTTGGCGGCAATTTGGTATATCTTAAAATATAATTTTTTTGATTAATAATGAATAAAATCTATAAAATTTTAATTTTTGTTTTGGCTTCGGCCTTGGTTATTTCTTTGACTCATGCTTTTTATTTTCACCTTAGGCCTTTTACCGATTCTCGCGCCTATGACCAGATTGCGATGAATCTGCTGGCCGGCCAGGGTTATCTTCAGGTCGCCGACCATAATCCGCAGACCGATTTGGGGATTATAACGGTCGGGCCCGGCTACCAGTTTTTCTTAGCCGGCGTTTATGTGATTTTTGGCCACCATTGGTCGGTAGTTTGGGTAATTCAGGCCTTATTGCATATTTTGAGCGGTTGGGCAATCTTCCTGACGGCCAGAAGATTATTTTCTCAATCGGGGGAGAAGATAGGATTAATCGCCGCCATCTTATTTTTATTTCAGATTGATTTGATTGAAGGTACGGGCATGCTTTTGACCGAACCGCTGTTTATTTTTTTATCAATCCTGACCGTTTATTTGGCGATTAAATTTTTTCAATCACCCAATGGGAAAAATATGATTTTTTTAGGCCTAGTTTCGGGTTTAGCCATTTTGACCCGGCCGACTATTTTGTTCTTGCTGCCAGCCATCGTTTTATTTTTAATTTTTTGGCGGAAAATAAGTTTGTCCCGCCGTTTGGTTTATATTTTTCTAATTATAATTATCCCGACTTTAATGATTGCGCCTTGGACCTACCGCAATTTTCAGGTTTATGATTCTTTCATTTTAACCACCGGCGCTGGCAGTTATAATCTCTGGGTGGGCAACCATTACGGCGCCAATGGCGAATTGGAGGCGGCCACGCCGGAAATGATTGATTATTTGATTAATCGGGGGGTAGTGGCGTCGAGCGAGAAGGGCCAAGCGGAATTTTTAAATTTTATCAAGGTCTATCCCGGCGAATATGTTAAATTATTATTGGTCAAGGCCTCAAAATATTTCAGTTTGGTTCGACCGACCGGCTGGTGGAGCCATTTGCGGGGCACGATCTTTTTGCCGATTACGCTCGGCTGGTCAGCTCTGTTTTCCGCTTTGCTTTTTATTTTCGGCTTAAGCGGCTGGTGGCTGGCTTGGAAGCAGGAGAAGGGCTATCCGATCCGGCTGGTCCAGTGGTTTTTGGTCGCCTTGCCCTTGCCGATCATTCTGACAATCGTCTCTACCCGCTACCGTTACCCAATCTATCCGCTGATGGCGCTTTTCGCCGGCTATTGGTTAGTTAATTTCTGGCAGAACCGAGAGCAAAGAAAAAAATATTTGGTTATTTTTTCTTTAGTCGCTTTGTTTTTGATCATTAACGCCGGCTTGGATTTTTACGGCAATTTCGATATGGTCAAAGACCATCTGGCCGGCTTTAAGCTTTTTGTAAAATAATTTATGCCTAAAATAGTATTAGCCACGGCTCCTCGGGCCAAAGGCGACTTGGAAAGAGCCGGTTTGCCGTTTTTGGGTTTGGGCTATGTTGCTGCGGTTTTGGAGCGGGCCGGCCATGAAATCAAGGTGGTGGACGCCCATACGGAAGATTTGAGCATAGCGGAATCAGTGGATCGAATCCTGGAGCACCAGCCGGCAGTAGTCGGCTTGACCGCCACTACCAACAACCGGTTTCCGGCCATTGGGATTATCAGGGAATTGAAAAAGCGCCAGCCCCGGCTTTTCATCATGGTCGGCGGTCCGCATTTCACTTTGACCGCCATTGATGCTTTAACTCAAGCGCCGGAGATTGACTGCGTGGTCTGCCACGAAGGCGAGATTACGGTTGTTGAGCTGATGTCAGCTTGGCCGGACAAGGCAAAGTTCAAGGATATTCCGGGTTTGGTTTACCGAGATGAGAATGGCGAAATCAGAGAAAATGCTTTTCGGCCTTTCACTCACCGCTTGGACGATTTGCCTTTTCCGGCTTGGCATTTGTTTCCAATGGAAAAATATTGGCGGCCCATTGATATGACTAACATCAACACTGTGGGCGTTATTTCTTCCCGCGGTTGTCCCAACCATTGCGTGTATTGCTGTAATGCCGCTTTTGGCAAAGCTCAACTGCGCTTGCGCGACCCGGTTAAGTTCGTGGATGAGCTGGAATACATGAATAAGAAGTACCATTATCAGGGTTTTAACATTTGGGACGACACCATGACCGTAGTCAAAAGCCATGTGCTTAAGATTTGCGAAGAGATAATCAGAAGAAAACTGAACATCAAATGGTATGCCCGGGCGCGGGTCAATACCGTGGACGAGGAAATGCTCAAAGCCATGAAATCAGCCGGCTGTATCCGCATCAGTTATGGCGTGGAATCGGGCAGTCCCCAGATCCTCAAAATCATCAAAAAGAACATTACGCCAGAGCAGGCGCTTAAGGCCGTCAAATTGACGGCTGAACTGGGTATTGGCGTGAGCGTTAATTTTATGGTGAGTTTGCCCTATGAATCATGGGACGATTTGAAAATGACCGCTGATTTGATCAAGGAACTGAAGAAGATTAAGGATGTCAGCCCGGCCTACGGCTTTACCTTGTTCTATCCGGGCACGGAAATGGAAGCGATGGGAAAGAAAGAGGGCTGGTTGCCAACTGATTTTTCTTGGAATAGCCCGTTCAAGTCAAAGAAATACAAAGTGGCGAGCGTGGACAGTTCGCTGCCTTATTTGGAAATGCCGGAGATGCCGTTGGAAAAAATTAAGGCCTTGATGAGCCGAGAACTGATGGGCAAGGGGGATTTGTGGCAGAAGGGCTGGCAGAAGCTCAAAAAAGTGCGGTCGTTAAAAGAATTGGCCTCTTTAGGCAAAGTTGCCAAAGATTATTTAAAAATAAGGAAATGAATAATTTACTCGCTGAAACATTAAGAGGCAAGACCATCTGGCGGAGCTTGTTTAATTTTGAATTGAAAAAAATCAAGGTCGCCGGCGAAATTCTGGACATTGGCGCGGGCAATGAGCGGTCCAGCTATTTCCGGTTTTTGCAATTGGCAGAAAACCATAAAATCACCGCCATTGACATTACCAACGAGAGGAAGCCGGATATTATAGCTGATTTAGAAGAGGGTATTCCCACAGAAGCCGATAAGTTTGACTATGTCATGTGCTTTAACCTTTTGGAGCATATTTACGGCCACCAAAGAGTAGTTAATGAATGTTTCCGGGTTTTGAAGAGCGGGGGAGTATTATTGGGCACGGTGCCTTTCATTATGCATTACCACGCTGACCCAAGCGATTATTTCCGCTACACTCATCAGGCCTTGGCAAGAATATTCCAAACCGCCGGTTTTTCCGAGATTAAAATTAAAGCTCTGGGTTATGGCCCGTTCGTCGCCGGCTTCAGCCAGATTGAATACCTGATTCCCGGCTTCCTTAAAATTTTGATTATCCCCTTTCTGATTCTGCTGGATAAAGTTTTAATGAAAATAAAAAAGCATTATCGGGAAAATTATGCCTTAGGATATTTATTTACAATTAAAAAATAAATTTTATGTCTCAATATTACAACCCCCAACGCAAAAGCAATCTGTTTATGCCTAAAGCGTCAGCGCCGTTCCGTTTGAGCCGTTCCAAGATTGATTTGTTTTTGGAATGCCCCCGCTGTTTTTATTTAGACCGCCGCTTGGGCGTGGCTCGGCCGCCGGGCTTTCCGTTCAGTTTGAATTCGGCGGTTGATTATCTTTTGAAAAAAGAATTTGACCTTCACCGCGCCAAAAGCCAAGCCCATCCATTGATGAAGGCCTATGGCATTGACGCCGTGCCTTTGGCTGATGAGCGGCTGGACGAATGGCGCGACGCTTTGCGAGGCGGGATCACTTTTGTTCACGAACCGACCAATTTGCTGATTACCGGTGGAATTGATGATTTGTGGGTTAATCCCAAGGGCGAATTAATGGTTGTTGACTACAAAGCCACGGCCAAAGACGGCGAAGTCAATTTGGACGCCGACTGGCAGATCGGCTACAAACGGCAGATGGAGATTTACCAGTGGCTGTTTAGGCAAAATGATTTCAAGGTTTCCCGGACCGGCTATTTTGTTTATTGCAACGGCAAGACCGACAGCGAGGCCTTTGACGCCAAACTGGAATTTGACATCAAAATCATTCCCTACGAAGGCGACGACAGCTGGGTGGCAGAGGCGATTGTTGAAGCCCACGCCTGCTTGGTCTCGGACAAACTGCCCCAGTCGTCAGCTAGTTGCGATTATTGCCGATATTTGGAAGCGGTTAAAAAGGCAGAGTTATAAAATAATCTGCCTCCGCCAGCTGGCGGCCTGAATTGACTTTTTGGGCT
>JAZDFN010000015.1:0-2448 GCA_043807885.1 bacterium
GGATTCTATCGCTCGCTACGCTCGCTCCAGAATGACATTTTTTTGGAGGGGATTATTACGTCGCTTCCCCCGCCTTTCGCGAAAGGCGGGGTCGCTCCTCATAATGACAATTTTAAAAATTATTTCTTCTTACAAACTTTCCTACAAACCCTCTTTTTAACCTTTTTGACGATTTTCTTGGGTTGGGGCAACTTCAAATCGCTCTTGTCGGTAAAGGACTCAACCACTTCCGCGCCGGTCTTGACCAAATCCTTGATCTGCAGGCGGAGGGACTCGCTGTAGCTGCCGGCCGAAGTGATAATCTGACCGGTTTTGGCAAAACCCTGGTCAATGTAGACCGGCAGTTTGTGCAAAACGGCGAACGGCGTCTGGGTGCCGGGTTTCATTTTAATTAGTTTCTGGATGCTGGCTTCCTTAATGATTTCCACTTTTTTGGCGCCCAGGGCTTTTTTCAGCTTGTTGAAATTCAAGCGATGCGAAGCCGGCAGAACTAACAGGGCAAAACCTTTGTCTGCCTTGATGACTAAAATCTTCGCCACTTTTTCCAGTTTTTCTTTCAAAGTATTGGCCAAGTCATAGCCGGTATAGACCAGTTTGTGCTTGACGATCTCATGCTTGATTTTGTTTTTGTTCAGCAGGTCCAGGACCTTTTTGGGGATGGCCATAATTTTTTATTTATGAATTATTTTTTTCTTTTTTTAAAAGGCAAAAGTTGCTGATTGATTAAAAGTTTCTTGGCTACTTGTTTCCCTTTGCCGGTCAATTTTATTTCCTTGATAAACCATTTATGCGCCAGCCGAATGCCATAGCCCACCAGCCACTCCTTGCCAATCAGCCGTTCCAGACATTTGGTGATGATGTTAATCTGGTCTTCCAGCAAAGGCGGTTTTTTGTGGGCTTCGTAAAACTTCAGCAGTTTGTCGCGGTTAAACTTGCTATTTTCCAAATAGCTCTGCTGTAAAATATATTTTTGCAAAGGCGAGGGTTTCATTTTATTTGTTCCTTGAAAGCGATACCCAATTCCGCCAATTGCGACTCTTCCGCTTCAGCCGGGGCGCCGGTCACCAAATCCTTGCCGTCGGCTGATTTGGGAAAAGCGATCACTTCGCGCAGATTGGGTTCGCCGGCCAAGAGCATGACCAAGCGGGCAATGCCCAAGGCAATTCCGCCATGGGGCGGAACGCCGTATTCAAAAGCTTCCAGCATATGGTTGAAATATTCCTTCTGTTTGTCGGTAAAGCCGATCAAATCAAAAATCTGCCTCTGGATTTCCGGCTGGTGGATCCTGATGCTCCCGCCGGCAATCTCATAGCCGTTCAGAGTCAGATCGTGCTGGTAGGACTTGGCTTTTTCCGGATGCTTGGCCAAAAAATGCAAGTGCTTTTCCTTGGGCGCGGTGAACATATGGTGCGAAGGCGCGAAGTGGCCGGCCACTTTTTCTTTTTCAAAAAGCGGGAAGTCAATCACCCAGCAAAAAGCCAGTTCATCTGGATCATTTTTATCTTTTCTTAAATCCGGCTTGTCCGTGCCGTAATTTTTCATCGCCTCTTCATAAGTCAAGCGAGGCCAAGACGTCTGGCTGATTTTCTTATCCGGCGCGACTTTCTTGACCAAAACGGTCAGCATCTTTTCCATTAAAGACAGGATTTCTTTTTGGGAAACAAAAGACATTTCCAAATCCAATTGATAAAACTCGCCGGGGCTGCGGTCGGCGCGGGCGTCTTCATCGCGGAAACAAGGAGCGATCTGGAAGTATTTTTCAAAGCCCGCCACCATCAAAAGCTGTTTGTATTGCTGGGGCGACTGGGGTAGGGCGTAGAATTTGCCCGGCTGTTGGCGCGAAGGCACCAAAAAGTCCCGGGCGCCCTCGGGCGTTGATTTGGTCAGAAGGGGCGTTTCAATCTCAATGAAATCTTTTTTGTCCAAATATTGCCGGATGAATTTGGCGGTCTGGTAGGACAATTCAATATTCTTTCTCAATCGATCATGGCGCAAATCCAAATAACGGTATTTCAAGCGCAGTTCCTCATTGGCCTGAATGTTCTCATTCTCAATCTCAAACGGCGGGGTTTTGGCCGAGCTGATGATGATTAATTTCTTAGCCAGCACTTCAATACTGCCGGTGGGCAATTGGCGGTTGATCTGGGCTTCCGGCCGTTGGTTGACCTTGCCCTCGACAGCGATGACAAATTCCGGTCGAAGCTTTTCCAGGGCCGTCAATGATTCTTGATCCAAATCCGATGGTGAAAAAACCACCTGAACCAAACCGGCCCGATCGCGCAGGTCAATGAAGGCGATTTTGCCCATATTCCGCCGGCGGTGGACCCAGCCCTTAAGTAGGACATCCCGGCCGGCTTTATCAACAATTTCGCTGGTTAATAGACGTTTCATACATAGGGGATTATACCACAAAAAAGGAAAAAAAGACAAAAAAGAAAAAGGCATTAT
>JAZDFN010000016.1:0-10869 GCA_043807885.1 bacterium
TTTATACCTCGCCGGATGGGGCGGTTAAGATAGAAGTTTTTTTGCAAGACGAAACCATTTGGCTTACTCAAAAAATGATGGCGGAATTGTTCGGGGTGGACATTCGCACCATCAGTGAACATTTTCAAAATATCTTCAAAAGCGCTGAATTAAGCGAAAATTCAGTTATCCGGAAAATCCGGACAACTGCCACTGACGGCAAATCTTACGAAACTCAATTTTACAATCTTGATGCCATTGTTTCCGTCGGTTATCGCGTCAATTCCTCGCGAGCTACTCAATTCCGCATTTGGGCGACAAAGGTCTTAAGGGAATTCATCATCAAGGGGTTTGCTCTGGATGACGAAAGATTAAAACAAGGCAAAAGGATTTTTGGCCAGGATTATTTTAAGGAGTTATTGGAGCGCGTCCGCTCAATCAGAGCCAGCGAAAGAAGGATTTATCAGCAGATAACGGATATTTTTGCCGAGTGCAGTGTTGATTATGACCCGAATTCGGAAATTACCAAAAATTTTTACGCCTTGGTGCAGAATAAATTTCATTTTGCCATTGCCGGCCAGACCGCCGCGGAAATTATTTATGCCAAAGCCGATAAAAACAAGCCCTTTATGGGCTTGACGACATGGAAACATTCGCCTCAAGGCAGAATCTTAAAATCAGATGTTGTTGTCGCCAAAAATTATTTGCGGGAAGATGAAATTAAAAGGTTGGAAAGAACGGTGTCGGGATTCTTTGATTATATTGAAAATATCATTGAAAACCGGAGAACGCTGAAAATGGAAGATTTAGCCAAAAGCGTGGATAATTTTTTAAGTTTTAACGAATATAAGATTCTTGACGGCAAGGGCCAGATTTCGCACGAGCAGGCCGAGCAAAGAGCCATTGCCGAATATGACGAGTTTAATAAAACCCAAAAAATAGAATCGGATTTTGACAAAGAAATCAAAAAGATTTTAGAAAAAAATAAAGAGTAATTATGGATTAAAATCCAGAGCCGGCGGCAATGTGATTATTAAAGTCAAAGACACGGGCATCGGCATCAAGCCGGAAGATCAGAAGAAATTGTTTGAGAAATTCACCCGCGCCGAAATGGGCAGCCGCACCCACGCCGGCGGTTCGGGCCTGGGCCTGTTCATCGTCAAAAAAATCGTCACCGAGCATCAGGGCAAGGTTAAGATAGAAAGCACTGGCGAATCGGGCAAGGGGACGACTTTCGTGGTGACTTTGCCCATTAAACAGGGGAGCAAATAGTTTTCCGAATCTTCGAATCGTGGTAAAATAAAAGAGGTATGAAAAAGACCTCTTTTTTTGACGACTTAAAAATTATTTGGATTTATTTGCGGCCTTACAAGAAAAAGGTCGGCTTTTTGATTTTTTTGGCGACGATTGTCGCCGGCTTGACCGGCCTGGTCCCGTATATTTACGGCCGGCTGTTTGATTTAATCACCAACCCGCGAGCTGAATTGGTTTTGGTGGTCGGATTGTTGGCCTTGTGGTTGTTTTTTACGGTCTTGGGCGACTGGTTCAAGCGGATTATCAACAAAAACGGTTCGGTGATCGGCATCAAGGCCGGCAATGATTTACTGATTGAAATCGTCGGCTATCTTTTGAATCTGTCTTTGAGCTACCACAAAGAAGCGCGCAAGGGTAAAATAATGTCGCGAGTTTACCGCGCCAGCGATAATTTGGAGGGTTTGATTATGGATGTGGCCTTCCACAGCTTGCCCAGTTTTTTAACCTTGGCTGTCGCTCTGGCCATCACTTTTATGATTGAGTGGCGATTGGGCATTTTATTATGCCTAGTTTTGCTGTTGTATGTTTTGGCGACCATTTGGAAAACCAGGCCCATTGTCAAAGGGCAGGACAATCTGGAAAAAGAATACGACAAGGGTTATGGGGAACTGCACGAGTCGGTCTACAATGTTTCTTTGGTCAAGCATTTTACCAGCGAAGAGCTGGAGAGAAATAAAATCAGCCGGCGGTTTATCGGCTTGAGTCGGACCTACATGAATTTTATGCGCTTGTGGATTAAGCTGGACGCCTGGCAGGAAACGATTTTCGGCGTGGGCTTGGTGGTCTTATTCGCCAGCGGGATGTATTTAATCCGATTGGGCCACATCAGCCCCGGCCAATTCGTCACCTTTGCCGGCTATATCACTTTGGCTTTCAACCCGTTTATTTATCTGGCCAATAATTATCGGCGGGTTAAGCGGGGCGCGGCTATCATTAAGCGCGCGCGCCAGATTTTGGAAGAAGAGCCGGAGGTTTATGAAAAAGGGCTGAAACCGAAAGAAGTGAAGGGCGGAGTGGAGTTCAGGAATGTCAGTTTTGCTTATGAAAAAGGCAATCGGGTTTTGATGAACATCAGCTTTAAAGTGAAACCCGGCGAGACCGTGGCTTTGGTGGGTGGAAGCGGAGTGGGCAAGACCACTCTGGTGGATTTGATATCTCATTATTACAAGCCGAGCAAAGGCAAGATTCTACTGGATGGCGTTGACATTAAAAAGCTGGATTTGAAATTTTTGCGCCAACAGATCGCCATTGTGCCCCAGGAGACCACGATGTTCAACGATACGATTAAAAATAACATCAAATACGCCAACCCGCGCGCCACCCTCAAGGAAATTATGGTGGTGGCCGAAGCCGCCAACACCCACGAATTCATCAATAAATTTCCCAAGAAATACAAACAGTTGGTGGGCGAGCGGGGGATTAAATTGTCCACTGGCCAGAAACAGCGCGTGGCCATTGCCCGCGCTCTCCTGCGCGACCCCAAGATCTTGATTCTGGACGAAGCCACTTCCAGCTTGGATTCCATTTCCGAGAATTTGGTCCAAGAAGCATTGAAACGGCTGATCAAGGGCCGGACCACCTTCATCATCGCCCATCGTTTAAGCACTATTACCCACGCCGACAAGATCGTGGTTTTGGAAAACAGGCAGGTGGCCGAAATCGGCACCCACCACCAGTTGCTGGCCAAGCAGGGCGCTTACTACCGTCTCTATCAGGCGCAGAAGTTTTGATTTTTTGTTGCCTAAAATGGCTTTGACCCAACTTTTGAATAATGGTATAATAACCTCGTCGGTATTATTTAATCCCTTAAATAATATGGCGGTTAAAAACAACAAAATCGTCTTTATTGAAGACGATGAAGTGACGGTGCGGATGTATGGCCTGCGGTTTGAAGCGGCGGGCGTGCCAATGTTGGTGGCGCTTACCGGCCAAGCCGGGCTTGATTTGGTCAAAAAAGAAAAGCCCGGTTTGGTTTTGCTGGACATCAAATTGCCGGACATGGACGGGTTTGAGGTTTTGAAAAAACTCAAAGCCAGCCCGCAAACCAAGGACATCCCGGTGATTGTTTTCAGCAACATCCAGCGGACCGGCAACATTGAGAAGGCCAAGAAGTTGGGCGCGTTGGAGTTCGTGATGAAGACCAGCGTCCTGCCCAAAGAAATGGTGGCCAAAGTCAAGGCGCTGTTGCCGTAAAAATTTCTAAATTATGGCAGTTAAAAATAAAAACTTGCCCATTATTATTGCTAATTGGAAAATGAACCTGCGGGCGCAGGAAAGGGTTAATTTGGTCAATCAGTTGAAAAAAGAATTGAGTTCAATCAAGGGGGCGGAAATTGTGCTTTGCCCTTCTTTCATCAGTTTGCAGGAAGTCGGCCGGCTGATCAAGGAGGCCAATTTGAAATTGGGGGCGCAGGATATTTTTTGGGAAGAAAAAGGCGCTTACACCGGCGAGGTTTCGCCTTTGATGCTGGAAGAAATGGGCTGTGAATATGTGATTGTCGGCCATTCGGAACGGCGAAAATATTTGGGCGAGACCGAGGAAATGATCCACAAGAAAATCAGAATTGTTTTGAAAGAAAAATTGACGCCGATTCTTTGCATCGGCGAGACCTTTGAAGAGCGCCAGGACGGCGCCAAGGATTATGTTATCATGCGCCAGATGAACAGCGCTCTGGAAGGCATTGAATTGATTGACGGTCAAAAAGTAATTATCGCCTACGAGCCGGTCTGGGTAATTGGTTCGGGCCAAGCGGTTCAGCCCAGCGAGGCCGGCCAAACCCGAGATTTAATCAGGCAGACCCTTTTGGATTTATTTCCGATTGAAATTATCAACAATAACTTCCGGATTATTTACGGGGGCAGCGTCAACAGCGCCAATGTCCGGCAGTTTTTGTCCGAAGCGAACATGGACGGCGTGTTGGTGGGCGGAGCCAGCTTGAAAGCCGAGGAGTTCGTCGGCATAGTCAAGAATGTAATCTAAAAAATAATTTATTAAATTATGCTGGTAGGCACAAAGGAAATTTTGGAAAAAGCCCAAAAGGGCCGATACGCGGTCGGCGCTTTTGATGTTTATAATCTAGAAACCGCGCTCGGCTTGGCCCAGGCGGCGGTCAATATGAATTCGCCGATTATCATGATGGTCTCGGAAACAACCATTAAGTACGCCGGCATCAAGCCGATTACCCATATTGTTTCCACTATTGCCAAAAATTTGGCGGTTAAAGTGCCGGTGGCTTTGCATTTGGACCACGGCAAGAACTTTGAATCCGTGGTGGAGTGCGTCAAGGCCGGATTTACTTCCATTCATATGGACGCTTCCGACCTGCCTTTTGACGAAAATATGGTTTTGACCAAGCAAGCGGTTGATTTTGCCCACAAAAAAAAGATTTGGGTGCAGGGCGAATTGGGGCCGGTGCCGGGCGACCATTTGGCCGGCGGCAAGTTCAAAGGTAAATTGCCCAAGACCGACCCGTCTTTAATCAAGGAATTTGTTGCCAAAACCGACGTTGACATGCTGGCCATCGCGGTCGGGCCGACCCATGGCGTTTACACCAATGAACACATTGATTTCAAACTGTTGAAGCAGATTCGGCGTTCAACTAATCTGCCTTTGGTCTTGCATGGCTCTTCCGGCGTGCCGGACAAGGAAATCCGCCAAGCCATCAAACTAGGCGTGGCCAAAATCAATGTGGGCACAGCGGTGCGGGTGGCTTTTACCAAATCATTGCGCCAGACGGTTAAGACCGCGCCTAAGAACTTAGTGGATGCGAGAAAGATGTTGGCGCCTTCCATTGAGGCCGTCCGCAAATTGGCCGAGCAAAAAATAATCCTTTTTGGCAGTGTTAATAAGGCCTGACCTCTTATGTTTTACAATACCATACCTTTGATTATCGCCGGGTTGTCTCTGGGAGGGATTATTTTTATTATCGCCCGCAAATTGCCGGTTTTGACCGCCTTGGATACTGATTCCATTCCCCAGGTGAAGGAAGCGACAGTCAAGAAGAACTTGCTGGACGAGCGTTTAAGGAGGAAGTTAAGAGAATTTTTTGCCAAACTCAACCCGGCGGTTAAATTTTTGTCCAATAAAGGCGGCACGGCTTTCAAGCGGCTTTATCAAAGAGCTATGGAACTGGAAAGAAAATACCAAAGGCAGTCGCCGGCGGTTTTAACTGGCGGAGAGGAAGAGCAGGCGGAGAGGATAAAGGAATTTTTAGACCAAGCCGAAGAGTTGCTTGAAGCAGAGAAATATTTGGAAGCCGAGCAAAAATACATCGAAATCATCGCTTTGGACAACAAGAATATTGAGGCCTATAAAGGGCTGGGGGAGCTGTATTTGGAACAGAAGAACTATGACCAGGCCAAAGAGACCATGGAGTTCATTTTGAAGCTGAATAAGGACGATGCCCGGACTTACAACCGCTTAGGCGCCATTACTTCCCAAAAAGGCAATCTGGAAGAGGCCAAGGAATATTATTTAAAATCATTGGCCTTGAGCAGCGAGTCAGCCGCCGCCCATGTTGATTTGGGGCTGGTTTGCCAAGCGACCGGCGATCAGGAAGAGGCCTTCAAATGTTTGCAGAAGGCGGCGGCCATTGAGCCCAATAATCCCCGTTATCTTGACCTTTTGCTGGAAATGGCTATAATATTAGGGCGGAAGGGCTTGGCCGAAGAAACCTTCAAAAAGCTCAAGGAAGTCAATCCGGAAAACCAGAAATTGAACGACTTAAAGAAAGAAATCAGGCAGATGCGATAGGCCGTTGTAGTCCCGACGTAAAGTCGGGATCCCGCTTGCGGGTGTGGCGAACATCGGGACTCAGGTGGTCCCGCTTTAGTTGTATTAAAAAGTAAATAATGATAATTATGCCGTCGTAGCTCAGCTGGTAGAGCAACGCCATGGTAAGGCGTAGGTCCGCGGTTCAAATCCGCGCGGCGGCTCCATTGATATATGGGTAGATGGCGGAGTGGTCAAACGCACCTGACTGTAAATCAGGCGCCCTCGTGGCTACGTAGGTTCGAATCCTACTCTGCCCACCATAACAAAACGAGACGGCTTTTTGAAGGCCATTTGACGGGCGGCGCACAGCGCCGCCCATTGATTTTGGGGCGGGATTAAAGGGCCGCTCGGCCCGCCCAAGCGGGCCTCGCGGTCAGCCAAAATAAAGATGCTTCCGTCCCGCCGCCGCCCCGCCAGAGGCAGGGCGGCGGGGTTTAACAGGGAATTGGGGTTTTAATTATTTGACTCTTGACTTTTATATCCAATTATATTAACCTGAATCAGATAAAGACAAACAATTTGTTTTTATCTTTGTTCGTTAAAATTAGGTTCGTTATCCATTAATTAGAAGAAAGAGAGGAAACACAGAATGATAGAGAGGACTTTAATTGTCATTAAACCGCAAGCGGTTGAAAGAGGATTGGTCGGAGTTTTTTTGCAAAGATTTGAAAGGATGGGCTTCAAAATTTTGAAACTCAAAGTGATTGAGGGGTTAAAAGAACTTTGGGATAAGTTTTATCCTTCTGATTCTGGATGGTTGGCTAAAGCCGGTCAAAAGACACTGGTCAATTATAGAGATAATAAAATAGATCCCAAAAAAGAATTGGGCACGGATGAGCCCGTTCAAATTGGCGCAAAAGTCAGGGAATGGTTGATTGAAAGCATGAGTTCCGGCAATTCGGTCGCCGTTGTTCTTGAAGGCAACGAAGCGTTAACGAAAGTCAGGATTACCTGCGGAAACACCTTGCCAAATTCAGCCACGCCGGGGACAATTCGTTTTGATTTTTCATCAGATTCTCCCGGCTTGGCGAATATGGAGCGCAGACCGGTCTGCAATCTTATACACGCGTCCGATCCCGATGAAAGGCGCGGGGAATATAAAGCCGTTAATTACGAAATTGGAATTTTATTTCCCGAATAGGAGGTTATTATGATTTTAAGCATTGTCGGCGGCGCGGCCGGTGTGGGTAAAACGGCCCTTCTTGAAAAAGCGGCCGTTTCAGCGGAGCGAATCAACACCGGAACGCTTTTTAAGCGATGTATGTCCCTTAAAAAAAGAGATGATGTCAAAAAAGGCGACTGGTCTGTTTATGAGGCAGATGTGGGAAAAGAATTAGCGAATTTGGTCTTAAAATTCGCCAATCAAGGCAAGAATGTCATCGTTGACACTCACTTTGCGGCAAAAATACACGATAGGAATTATCGGATCGGATTAAAAGAGCAATATTTATTTGATTTCGGAATCTCGGTATTTAAGGCAATCAAAGAAAATATCCTTGTTCAGATAATTTTGATTGCCACTAGCCCTCACTCTTTGCTTAACAGGCGGAAATTAGATAAGACCCGCGACAGAGAATTAATTCCTTCCGATTGCTATAATGACTTGCGTTCCAACAATGCCACTTCAAGCGGTTATATGAGGGAAATGTTAAGAGCCGCCCAGAAAACCAGCGATGTTAACAGGATTGATGTCAAATATTATTGCATTGAGAACAATAATTTTGAGACATCATTAACCAATCTAAAAAATATCTTAGGAGGATAAAATGGGTAGTTTCTTTTGGACAACCGATAAAGAAGAGGCGTTGAAAGAACAACAAACTCTTTGCGAGCTCGTAAAACTGGAAAATATGCTGCCGAATTTGCTAAAATTTGAGCGTGGCGCCGCAATTGGTTCGGCTTATGATAGTAACACCAAAAGAGCTTTTGCAACAGCGGTGTTTTTCTATCAAGGCAGAAAATGCTCCAACAAAGTCGAGCAAGTTGATATTGAAGTCGATTTTCCTTATGTATCCGGTTTATTGGCTTTCAGGGTTGGTCCGGCGATTTGTTCGCTTTTAGACGGGATTGCCAACCAAGCGGATTTGCTTATATTTGACGGCCAAGGCATAGCGCATCAAAGAGGATTTGGTTTGGCGTCTCATATAGGAGTGCTTTATAACAAGCCGTCAATTGGCGTAACGAGAAATATTTTGTATGGAGAATGCATGGATCCGCCTAAGCGAAAATTCGCCCATTCTAAGATTATTCATCCAAACACAAAAGAAGCAATCGGTTACGCGCTTTCACTTGGAGAAAAATGCAAAGCTTGTTATATTTCTCCCGGGCACGGCATTGATGTTGAAACTTCTTTGCGGGTGGTGATCAATATCGCCGGAAACACTTGTTTCCCGTTTCCGATTCAAAGGGCTCATACTTTGGCCAACAAAGCCGCCAAAGAGTATTGGCAAAAAATGAAGAATAAGTTATAATCAAATCATTATGAATAAAGGGCAGATAAAATGAAAAAAATCTTTGTTATCACCGGCAATCAGGGCAAGGCTAGAGAAATTGCGGCCATTACCGGTTTAGAGGTTGAGGCAAAGGAATTGGATATTCCCGAAATCCAGTCGCTTTCAGTTGAAGAAGTGGCTAAGAAAAAAGCTAAAGTCGCGTATGAAACCATCCGACAGCCGGTTTTGGTTGACGATACCGGAATGAGCATTGACGCGCTCAATGGACTGCCCGGCGCTTTGATTGTTTGGTTTTTGGATTCTCTTGGTCCGCAAGGAGTTTTGGACTTAATCAAGAACAAGGAAAACCGCAAGGCCTCGGTTTCCACCGCTATCGCTTACGCCGACGCGGACGGAGTGGAGGTTTTTACCGGCACGGTCAATGGTTCAATCCCGATAGAAATCAGAGGGGAAGGCGGTTTCGGTTATGACCCGATTTTTATTCCTGATGGCCACGATAAAACTTACGCCGAAATGGAGCCCGACGAGAAAAACAAGATTTCAATGCGAAAAATCGCTTTAACCAATTTTAAGGAGTATATCATGAAAACAGATAAACCTGAATCAACAATGTCAAAAGACGAAATAGGGGTGATGTTTAACGAGCTTAAAGACACTGACAAGCGAAAAGCCGCTGAAGTCGCCTATGTCTTGGCAAGAATTTATCTGGGTGAAAAGGATATTGAAAAAGCCAAAATTTACGGCAAACAATGCATTGAGCTTTTTGACCAGTGTTCCATGGAAACAATGGATGAGTGCGCGGCAATATTCAATATCTTGGGAGGTGTGGCATTGCCGGAATTGATTCATCAAGGTGTTGTGCGCGATCGTTTGGCGCCTCTTGAACTTTAAAAACAATCATTATGATTGAGCGGGGTAATTTGTACCTCGCTTTTTTATTGCGAATTTTTGTGATAAAATACAAATAGTTTGGCATTTGACAAAATGACCTAAAAATGAAAGTATAAGGATACAACAATAAAAACCCCAATTCCCTGTTAAACCCCGCCGCCCTGCTCGTTCAGAGCAGAGCCGAGCGGAAAAATTGCCTTATCCTTTTAGAAGAAAAAAAAATCGGCGCGCATATTAAAAAAATGTAAAGAAAATTTTTCCGCGAGGCAGCCCCGCCAGAGGCGGGGCGGCGGTGGGGAGTTCAGAGATTGTGGCTGAAATGGGTTCTAACCGCGTTGTAAAGCCACACCATAACAAAACGAGACGGCTTTTTGAAGGCCAGCAGTAGTTTTGCGGAGCGAAGCGGAGTCCCGCCCCAATTGCCGAGATAGCTCAGCTGGCCCCGCTCCATTTCCATTGAAAAGTTGGCGATAGAGATTAGAAATACCGCGAAATCGCCTAACGGCTTCATTCGTGGTAGTAGATGATTTTTCGATAGAAATGGAGCGGGGTAAATGCCGCAACGGTTTTGCCTGCCCGCCATAGCCCGAGCCCATGTAGCTCAACGGTAGACCTGCCCGCCAGTCGCCTTATGCCGATGTAGCTCAGTGGTAGAGCAACTGTTTTGTAAACAGTAGGTCGTCGGTTCAAGTCCGACCGTCGGCTCCAGGCATATGGCAGGCGGGGCAACGGTTTTGTAAACCGTAGGTTGTCGGTTCAATCCCGACCGTGGGCTAAGGCGAGGGCAGGCGGGTAAACCGTCGGTCGTCGGTTCGAGTCCGACTCTTGGCTCCAGAAGACAGTTTTAATTATTAACAGCAATCAAGATGGCCAAAGCCATAGAAGACAAGTTCGTCAAATTGGAATGCAGTGACTGCAAAAAGATCAATTACCGGACGCATAAGAACAAAAAAAACATCAAGAACCGGTTGGGTTTGAAAAAGTTTTGCCGGCATTGCCAAAAGCATACTTTGCATAAGGAAACCAAGTAATCAGCGATTGGGTTTTTGCTGGTTTGACGCGGGCGCGTGGTGTAATGGTAGCATGACACTCTCCAAAAGTGTTGGTTCGGGTTCAAGTCCTGACGCGCCCGCCAAAAGCGAAAATATTGCCGTCCGCCTCCGCCAGTTGGCGGACGGCGGGCGGTTTTTTGACAATAAAAATAGGAACTCATTAACTTTTTTGTCAAGTTCTCCAAAAAATGCTATAATATCCCTATCCACACCAAAACAAAATGCCGGTTAAAAAAAGAAAAACTAAAATCCGCCTGCCTCGCGTTAAGGCGGGCCTGCCTCGCGTTAAGGCGGGCCAGCCGGCGGACAAGTCGCGCCGTTCAAGATTGCGGTATTATCAAACCCTCAAATTCCCGCGCGGTTTCTTGTGGGGCGCGGCTACTTCCGCCCATCAGGTGGAAGGGGA
>JAZDFN010000017.1:0-5564 GCA_043807885.1 bacterium
ATCCATGGCTTCGTTGAAATTGAACTGGACAATGACATTTCTGGCCCAAGTACCACAAGTGGCTTGGTCAGCGCAATGTTTGGGAACAACGCTGATAAGGTTAGGCGGGTCCAAATCCAAAACCGTACTCACTTCAAACTGCCAGTCATAGCTGCCCAGACCGCCGAAAGCCGAATCGCCATTGGCTTTGTTGATGCCTCCGCCCAAATAAACCGTGTACCAAATATTCTCATCCGGACTGCCCAGCCAATCAACTGGGTCAAAAATAAAGGTCTTGTCATCAGCGGTTTTAGCGGCATTGACTTTATCCGAAGACAAAGCATTGTCAAAACCCTCATTGTATCCGGCTTGGCAAGCGCCGTCCGGACCGGTGCAATAGGTACGATAAATTTTGATATTGTCGCTGTTGATCTGGCCGGTCGCCTCGTCCATGATCGTGTCAACGGCCATGGCTTCCTTGAAAGTGACCATAATCTTGGTGTTGCGAGGTACACCCATAGCGTTCCGGGCCGGATAATGGCTTTCAATGATGCCATTGCCTAAAGCGCCCCCGCCGGTTCCCCCACCCGTACCCGGGTCGGTGTTAGTATTGAAAAGGCCGGTGGCTCCGCCCAACTTGTTTAAGATAAACAGCGTAATGCCCCAAGCCGACAAGATGATGGCCAGGCCAATCACCGCGTTTATCAAAATTTTCTTCGCTTTCCGAACTTTTTCCTCGTCCCCGCCCGAAGTCATCCAGAGATAGCCGGCATAAAGCACCAAGCCGACGGCCAAAATGCCCAAAAAGCCCAAGGCGATGTTGATGATCCGGGTAATGATTATCCGGGGATCGCTGGCGCCCAAGGCAATGGCATTATTGACCTGGGTGATGCCTTCGTCAATTTCCGCGGCCATCGCCGGTTGGCTATTCAACAAAAAAACAACCGCCAGCGCTGAAATTATCAGCGAAACCGAAGCGATTGTTCGCAAAACCAACGACCTTTTGAGGAGAGGGTTGTTTATAAACATAAGATTATTTTTATTTTGTTAATAACGCTTTTTGCCAATCGGCGTTTCTTCCAACATGCCGATTTTCCGCAGATATTCCTTTTCTTTTTTCATTTTCGCCCGAACTAAAGCGCTTTTGCGCTGTTCTCCCCGGCTTTTTTCCGTTGTCCGGAACCGAATTTTTCTCGCCTGATACAACTTGCCGCTTTGCTGGATGCGCTTATTAAAACGCCTCAGCAAGCTCTCAAAGGTCTCATTTTTCTTTCTTTTTACTTCGGCCACAAAATCACCTCGCTTTCTATAGTTTTTAAGTGGATTAATAATAAATTGCCTGTTGACAAGTCAACAAAATAACCGCCTTTATCATAACATTTTTGATAAAGGCAGTCAAATTTATAAATTCCCTATTTTTCTCAATTTTTCCGCCAAGGCCATTGCCTCGTCCTCTTGGTAATCATAGTTCTTACCCCAGAGCTTCAGGCCGTCATTGGCGTATCTCGGCATCAGGTGGACATGGGCGTGGAAAATCACCTGTCCGGCCCCGGGCTTGTTGTTCATTCCTAGGTTGATGCCATCGGGCTTCAAAACCTCGTCTATTTTTTTGGCGATTTTTTGAACCGCCAGAAAAACCTGCTTAATCTGTTCTTCGGACATAGTCAGTAAATTATCCGTATGTTCTTTGGGAACTACTAGCGTATGCCCTTTGCTCACCGGCGTAATGTCCAAAAAAGCCAGGACCTGGTCGTCTTCATAAACCTTATGGCCAGGAATCTCGCCTTTGATGATTTTACAAAAAATGCAATCCATATCTTAAATTATTCTAATTATTCTAATTAACCTAATTATTCTAATCAATACCCAAATCCCAATACCCAATTATTTTTGATTAATTTTTCTGACAATAGAGTTGAAAATAAGATTGAGTTCTTTCGCTTCCTGCCAAAATTTTCTTGTTTCTACTACACAATCAGGACAAGTGATGGCTATCATTCTTAACCAGTGTTTGGTTTCTCTGGCTTCTTTTTTGCAAATGCCTATTTTATGTTTGAAATCCTTACCTGATTCAGCGTCATCAGCTTCACAATAATTAGCGCCAATACTGGTAGCCGCTTTTATTAATTGATTAACTATTGGCATGGTAATCGGCCCCAATGGAATTTTTTTACAAAATCTGATTATATTTTCTCCAAATTTAGCCGTTCTTTCCTCTAAATCATATTTAGAACAACCTTGGTCATTAGACATTGGGATTTGATTAGGTCAATTAGAATAATTAGAGCAATTAGAATAATTCACCCTCATTCCTTCTTCAACCGCTTTTGGATCTCCAAAGCGATCTTGGTAAAGTCCACCAATTCCTGCGTCCCGCCCTCCATATCGCGAATCATAATCGTGTTATCCAGCACTTCTTTCTGGCCCAAGACCAAAGTAAACTTGACACCCAGCTTATTGGCTTGTTCCAATTGAAGTTTAAGGCCGTTATGGGAAAAACTTTCCGCCACCTTAACGCCCTTTTCTCTTAGATTCTCAAAAAGCACCAAGGCCTTGCGCCGAGCCAGCTCGCCCAATTGGGCGATAAAAACATCAGGGGCATTCTGCCTCGGCCAAGACATGGCTTCTTCTTTTAATTTCAAAATGGTCCGCTCAAAGCCGGCGGCCCAGCCGGCCGCCGGCGTCGGGTCCCCGCCCAAGGCCTCGGCCAAATGGTCATAGCGCCCCCCGCTGGCCAAAGGCAGTTGCCCGCCTGCCTGCCTCGCCTGCTCGCCTGCCTCGCTCGCCTCGCTTCGCGAGCGAAGCGGGCGGCACGGCGGGTCAAGGCGGGCCGGCGAAGTAGGATTGGTTTCCATTTCTTCCGGCCAAATTTCAAAAACGGTCTTGGTACCGTAAGTTGTTTCTTTAATCAAGAAAGAATTAAGAATGTAGGGCAATTCCAATTCATCCAGATATTCCAGCAGTTTGATGAAATGATTTTTGCAGTCCTCGCAAAGATGGTCAATGATCTGGGGCGCCTCTTCCCTTAACTCTTTACATTTTTCCTGCTGGCAATTAAAAATCTTTAGAGGATTTTTGGCAAAGTCCTCTTTGCAGGCCGGACAAAGCAAATTTTTTTTCTGCCGATAATGATCGTTCAGGGCCTTGTGGTATTCCGGCCGGCAAACCGGACAGCCAACGCTGTTGATCTGAATAGTGGCCGGCACCGCCAAATCGCGATAGAAATTAAAAGCCATCAGGATCAATTGAGCGTCGATCACCGGCTGGGGCGAACCCAAAACCTCAAAACCGAATTGGTAGAATTGGCGCTGTTGGCCCGACCGCGCCAGCCCGGAACGGAACATCGGCCCCAAATAATATAGCTTGACCGGCTTGGGAAGATTGCCCAGCCGGTGCTCCAAATAAGCGCGAACCACCGAAAAAGTCGCCGTTGGCCTTAAAGCCAAATTGGTCCCATCTTTATCAGAGAAAAAAATTATTTCTTTAGTTAGAATATCGCTCTGTTTGCCTAATCCCTTTTCGAAAAGAGGCAGTTTCTCCATTATTGGCAAATCAATCCGCTCAAAGCCATAGTCATTGGCCAGCTGTTCCACTCTTTGTCTGATTAATTGCCAATATTTCTGTTCTCGGGGCAAAATATCCTTAATCCCATCCGGCAAACCAAGACCGGGCAAAAGCCCCCGAATTTTAATCGATTCTTTGGCCGCAGCCACTCTAACGGCCTTGCCTGCTCTGCCGGCCGGCAGGCTGGCGGGTAGGGCTTTCTTTTTTTTAGAATAAGGCATGATAATTACAAATTATAATCCGGCGGGCGGAAAACCTTCAAAACATCCAAAGGCCAGCCCCGCAGCCAAGCATAGCCGACCAGATAATCGGCCGAAATGGGGCCGAAATTGCGGGAATCCATACTGGAAGACCGATTGTCACCCAAAACAAAATATTCGTTCGGGCCGATTTGCAACAATTCATCGCCGAAGGTCTTAGCGCTAATCGACAGATAGGCGTCTTCGTTCAGCGCTTCGCCTTGAGGGTGTTGTTCGTTGTAAATATAGACCTGGCCGTCCTTGATTTCCACTTTTTCGCCCGGCAAGCCGATGATTCTTTTGATAAAATACTGGTTGGGGTCGCGGGGGTAGCGAAAAACCACAATGTCGCCCCGTTGGGGCCCTTGAAAGCGGTAAGTGATTTCATTGATAATCAGGTACTGGTGGTCGTAGAAATTCGGTTCCATGGAAGCGCCTTTGACGTAAAACGGCTGAATGATAAAAAAGCGGACTGGGATGATAATCGCCAAAGAAATCACCACCACTTTGATAATTTCCAAGATAAACTCACCGGTTGACCTCAGCCAGGGCGATTTGCCGGTCTCGTTCCAGGCATAGTCCTCATAGCCCTTGTTCCTTTTTTTGAAAAACATAGATTATTTTTATTTTCCGCCGGCTGGCGGATTAATTTAATTAAATTGGACGATGCTGGACTCGAACCAGCGGCCTCGCCGACCCGCCTGCCATCGCCTGCTAAGGTAATTTAATCAGATTTCCAAGTTTTAAATTATTCCACTAAATCTAATCTAAATCGATTGATTAGGCATACGGCGGGCAGGTGTGAACGGCGCGCTCTAACTTCACCCTCCCGCTTTTTGGACAATGGACAGTGCTGGATTTGAACCAGCGGCCTCGCCGATGTGAACGGCGCGCTCTAACCAGCTGAGCTAACTGTCCAAAAGGCGGGAGGGCAAGGATGAGCTAGCCGCCCTCATTTTAAGAGCGTAAGGGTATTATAGCACGGCAAAGAACTATTAGCAAGGCCGATAATTGCTATTCTCCTTCTTCTTTGTTATAATAACCCTTGCTATAATAAATTCAAAAGACCTAACCGTCATTATGAGAATTAAGCCAAATCTTTTGGAAAAATTTGATCCCTCTGATCCGCCAGCCGCCCCGCCAGCTGGCGGGTGGCGGAGCGGAGAAGCCGGCCAGGCCTACCGGCCGGCCGGCGAGGGCCTGCACGAAACAGTCCTCAAACAGCACCGGCGCCGAAAAAAAATTTTTTTCATTGCCAAGCTGACCGCTTCGGTTTTTTTAATTGTCCTCATTCTCCTGGCGGCTTTTTCTTATCAGGTTATCTCCACCGGCCAGGCCCTCTACGAGGACCAAACCGAACGCCCCAGTTTTTTCAGCCAGATAAAAAATCTGATTACCAGCGACGAAAAACAGCTGCGGGGCGAAACCGACCAGCGGATTAATATCCTGCTTTTGGGCATTGGCGGGAAAGACCACGCCGGCCCCTACCTGACCGACACCGTCATCTTGGCCAGCTTCATCCCGCAGGAAAAAAAAGTCGCCATTATTTCCATTCCCCGCGACTTAGTCGTGCCGATCAGCGGCGATGGCTGGCGCAAGGTCAACGGCTTGAACGCCATTGGCGAAGAAAAAATGCCGGGCAACGGCGCCAAATTCGCCGCCCAGACCCTGGAAGAGGTCTTCGGCCTGCCCATCCACTATTACGGCCGGATTGACTTCACCGGTTTCACTAATATCATTGACAATCTGGGCGGCATCAAGGTTTACGTGGAAAACACCATT
>JAZDFN010000018.1:0-26608 GCA_043807885.1 bacterium
ATTGATAAAATATAAACCGATAATGGCAAAAGCGACCGCCCGCGGCGATTTCAGCCAATCAATATTTTTTAAAGCTTTGTTTAAAATTAACTGGGCTTGTTCTTTCAGTTCCACCGGCAAAGAATCTTCTGACAATAAAAAGCTCAAAGCCCACAAAGTCCGGCCTTGGCTGTCCTCGCTTAGTTTTTCTTCTTTTTCAATCAAACGCTGCTGGTTGACAAAAGCGTAAAACCTACCGTCCGGCCGCTGACAAATTTTTATAAAATTCAAATAGGTTTGGATTAAAGGCAAAACCGGTTTTAACTGATAAAAACGGCTGTAAAGGCAGGTGGTAATCAAGGCGCGGCTGGTATCATCAAGGTGATAGCCGGAAGACGGGTCGGGTTGGGTGTGTTGGGCAAATTGGATAACGCCGAAATCATCAGTTAATTTTCTTAAATGTTTCAGGTTAATCACCGGCAGTTTAGCTTGCTTATTTTGGGGCAAGTCAATATGTTTGCGGAATAAATCCATATAGGCAATCGCCACATTGGGCCAAGTCATAAACCGGCTGAAAGCGTAGGCGTTTTGGCTGGCTTCTTGGCGCATTTTTTCATCTTCCAAAAATCTTAACAAATGCCGGGTGATGCCAGCCGGATCTTTAGGTTTAACCAAACCGCCGCGTTCTTCATTGACAATTTCTTGGGCATGCTCAAAAGCCGTGCTGATAACCGGCCGGCCGGCGCCCATGGCGTAAACCAAGGTGCCGCTGACCGCTTGGCGCGTATCCATAGAGGGCAGGATATAAACATCAGTCGCCCTAAGGTAGCTGATGATTTCCTCAAGGGTTATATATTTATTGTAAAATTTAACATTATCTTCCAAGCCCAACTTTTCCACTTCACGTTCCAAATAATTGCGGTATTCCTCGCCGTCTTCCTTGCGCACCTGCGGATGGGTTTCGCCGATAACTAAATAAAGCAAGTTAGGATATTTAGCCACCACCGGGGGCAAGGCGCGAATGGCGTATTGGATGCCTTTATTGCGGCTCAACATGCCAAAAGTGGTAATAACCAAGCGGCCTTGCAAACCAAAACGCGGTTTTTCTTCGTCCGGGTGGCAAAAAGCGATCTCCGGAGTGCCATGTGGGATGATGGCAATCTTCTGCGGCCTCAAACCGTATTCATTGACTAGAATATCGGCTGCCCTTTTGGTCATGACGATAATCACCGCCGTCCGCTCGGCAATCAACTGGACTAAGCGTTTCATTTGTTCTTCCGGCTCGGGCAGAACCGAATGGAAAGTGATGATCACCGGCTTGGCCAAAGCCTCTAGAAAGGGAATCAAATAATTACCCCAGTCGCCGCCAAAAATGCCAAATTCATGTTGAATATTAACCAGCTGGATATTAGCCGAATGGTTAATTTTTTTGGCGGTTTCAATGTAATCGCCAATATCATCATGATTAATCTGCAAGGCGACTTTTTTGTTGTAATTATAAATACTGGTGCCGCTGTCGTTCATCGCCAAAATGCGCGAACTCAACAAGGGATTGAACTTTTTGTCAATCGCGTTGGTCAAGTCCTGCGTAAAAGTGGCAATGCCGCACTCGCGCGGCGGATAAGTCGCCATGTAGAGAATGCGATGGGATTTTCCTAAAGCCATAGCAATTATTACTTAATCAAGTTTAGTAAATCGTTCAACGGCGCTTCAGCCATGCCGATGACTGAATCGCCGGCACCGTAGTACAGCTTCAGTATACCACCAACCAGCACCGCCCCGCAACAGAAGACAACGCGTGGCATGATTTTTTTGGCGGTTGCTTCCTTAATAAAGTTGTCAAGCTCATCTGGACTCATTTTTTGCATGCCAGCCAGCCCACCGGGCAAGACATCCACCAAGCCGCTTAATTCATATGGTTCGGTCGGTGCAAAAATCGGCTGGTCGCTGCGGTATAATATTTTGGCCGGGTCGTTTAGGTCTAAAAGTAAAAAACCAAGACGATAAGTTCTTTTTTGGTCAATGCCGTGATAAATCGCCAACCAACCTTGTTCGGTGGCTATTGGCGCCGGACCCATTTCCAAGTGAACGCTGTCAAAATAATCAGGGCGAGGTCTTAGAAACGGTTCCAAAATCGGCTGCCATTTTAAGCCGTCGGTTGAAGAGGCCAGCCAAAGATTTTCTCCGCCAAAAAGCATATAATATTTGCCATTGATTATTTTCGGGAAAATACCGCCGGCTTTAATCCAATCCTGGTCCGCCTGCGGGTTGCTGCGCGCCTTGTCCCAAGGCAAAATAAAGCCGCCGGCTTTGACATAGTCCCAATTAGGCAGCATCACGCCCCGGCGTTGCCAATTCTTCAAGTCATTAGAAACAGCTAAACTTAAACGGGCCGTCAGCCCATCGTAGGCAGTATAGGTTAGATAATAAGTTTTGTTGATTTTAGTGATTCTTGGATCTTCCACTCCCTTGCTTTCCAACTCGCTTACCGGTTCCAATACTGGTTTATCAAAACGGGAAAAATTTTCGCCGTCGGGAGAAATCGCCAAACCGATTCGGGAAATCCAGTCACTGCCAATGGCGCGGTAAAATAAATAATATCGGCTATCTTCGTAAAAAGCGGCTGGGTTATAAACTTTTTTTGATTCCCAAAAATTTTTCGGATTGGGTTTGAGGATGGGATTATTTTTCGAGCGGGTGAGCATAAAATTTTATTATTTACGCTTGGGAGTAGCAGGCTTTAGCTTGCGTCTTATTGATTCAAATATCCACACCCCGCGTTGGTTCAAATCTCCTGATTTGAACCTTTTGGTTCTGCAAATGGGTTCAGGTCTCTGACCTGAACCCCGTCAGTTTTATTCAACTCCAATTATCGGTTTTCAATTCGCAACGCGGGTTGGCCGAAGACCAATACCAATCTTCTTGTCTGGCGACATAATCGCGCTTGATGGGGTTGTCGTGGATATAATTTAATTTTTGGAGAAAAAACTTCTCTGATTCAATGATCTCCGGCATATTGGTTTTACCCCAAAGTTCATATTGTTTGTCTTGATTAACAAATAATTTCATTAGGGCCGGTTCGGTCTGCTGAATGTTGGCTAAAATTTGCCGAGTGGTAAATTTTTTAAAATCCCTGATAAACTCTATGGCATCATTGGAAAAGACGATTAAGTGCAGGTGGTTAATCATAAAAACAAAGCCGTAAAGCTTTAAACCTTTGTTTTGTTGAAAAAATTTCAAAGAATTGGCAATGATGTTCCAACGATTGTGCCGATCAAGGATGTAATACCAATTCTTAATCCTGATAGTTAAAAAGTAAGTGGCCGCTTTCATTTCTTGAGAAATCCTGACGGTGGGCATAGGTTTTATTTGTTTTTTGTTTTAATGGTTCAAATCAGGAGATTTGAACCAACGGGCAGAACCTTAAGGTTCAGGTCAGAGACCTGAACCAACGCGCGCGGGGAGACTCTGGCGGGGGGTTCAAGATGCTTTATTTAGAAATGTCAGAAATACAAATTTCACGGAAAGAATTACGTTTCAATAAGTTGCAAATTTTAATATCCTTGAGTTCCTTAGCTATATCTAAAATACAATTGCTTTTCCAATTCATTGGCTCATCATGTAAATTTTCACATAATGAAATATTAAGAGTTTTTACTGCAAATTTAGATATACAATAATCCTTATTGCCACTTTCCGATATTTTATAACAAATAGAAATATCACCAGTATCCTCTGATAATCTTTGCAAACATTCATCTCTACTAAAGAAATAAGACCGCACATCTCTCGTGCCTGGATCTATATTATTCTCAATTTGCTTCTGTTCAACAGAATCGCAAAAAGAAATACTTCGTGCTTCTTTCGCATGTCTATCAATACACCAAAATCTCATACCTTCGTCTCTGAATGGAGAAAAACATTCTGATATATTTACCGGGTCGTTAAATAATTGAAAACCAACAAAATGGATGGAATAACTAGCTATTAAAGGCGACAGAACAACTGCAATTATAAAAATAATAATTGACAGGGAAAACCTTAACGGTTTATTCTCTTCCGCGGATCCGCTATATCTTCTTACTAGATATCTAACCCCATGGGCAATCCCTAAAAGTATGAATGTAGTGATTATAATGGCTGTTATTATACCGATATTAAAACCTCTTAAAAAGTAAAGGAGGGCCAAAATCATAACAAATATCAACCAAGAAAATATCATTATCTTTCTTTTTATTACTTTGCCAACGCCTTTAATTTTTTCTTCTTCAGTTAAAGAATCACTTTTTTTTAGCTGAAATGAAATATAAACCAAGAGTAGCATAATAAATATTAAAACCGCAAAATAAAATAAAATAAACAAAAATTGAGTTGAAAATAATTCTTCTTTTGAAATTTTATTTTTTGAAAATATTACTATAGTAAAAATTATTAAAGCAATTGTGCTTATTACAATATCATAAAATATGAATTTAGAAATATTTTTTTCTAATTTTGCCATATATTATTTCTCCTCCGCCGGAGCCTCTTCTCCGTAGAGATGGACTCCGGCGCGATAAACTATTTTTTCACCTGCACTTTATGTTTCAACAATTCCTTCAATAACCCATCCAGCTTAACGCAAGCCACCCCGATCATCTTATCCGCGCCGCCGTAGTAGATGTACAGATCATTGCCGAAGAGGGCGGCGCCGGTGGGGAAAGTTACGCGACTAACTTCGCCTTCCAGCTCCCAGGGCAAATCCGGCGAGAAAAGCGGTTCGTCCAAACGCCCGATTAATTTGAGCGGATTATTTTTATTTACCAACGCGGCGCAGGCATGATAGGTCAGGCCTTTGTTGGTTTCCTCCACGCCGTGATAAATTATCAGCCAGCCGGCTTTGGTCAAGATGGGCGGACAGCCGCCGCCGATGTGCCTGGACTCAAACCAATTCTTGTTTTCCAAAAGCACAAAGTCGTCCAAATTTTTCAAATACTCCTGCCAGTATTTTTTATCCGCCAGTTGTTTGAATTTTTTAAAATAAATCAGTTGGATATCCGGCAAAATGCGGTGGACAAAGGCGAACTTGCCTTTGAATTTGGCCGGAAACATAAACGAGTCCTTTTCCCACAACAAAACATCTTTAGCCACTTTGTCTTTGAAAAACGACTCAAATATATAATATTTTTCTTTGACCGACGATTCGCTGAACCAATCTTCCACTTCGTCATAAGTCATCCGCGGGGTAATCACCCCGCCTTTTTTAAAATGTTTCAGATCCTTGCTGGTAGCGTAAGCGGCTACGGCGTCCAGACCGTTGTAAGCGACATAGAAAATATAATATTGGCCTTTGAAATAAATCAGGCGCGGGTCTTCCACGCTCCTTCGTTCATAATCAAATTCCGGTTTGATGACCGGATGGTCCAGTCGCTCCGCGATTTTGGTCGGGCCGTCCAGTTTGGCATAGCCGATGGTGGAGTCGCCCTCCCGGCCGACCGCCCGATAAAGCATATGGACATAGCGCCCGCGCCGGATACAGCCCGGATTCAAAACCGCCCGGCTTTCAAACGCCAAATCGGTTGGTTTCATTAAAACGCCTAATTTTTTGACTTTGAGCATAATTTTATTATAACAAAATTCAAATTAATGGGTTAACGGCTGAATTTTTTTATCAACTGGGTCATTGCCTTTCTTTTTGCCAGCATCTGGCTCTTGGTCTTGGCCTCAATAATTAATCGGATTTTGGGTTCGGTGTTGGAAGGTCGCAGATTGAACCACCAATCATTAAAGTTGATGGTCAAGCCGTCAAGGTAATTGATTTTTTTGCCCTTAAAATATTTTTCAATTTTATCAAAAACCAGGCCCTGATTTTTGACACTGAAATTGATTTCTTCGGTCTTATGATAAGGCAATAATTCGGCGGCAATGGCTGATAATGGTCGGGTTTCGGCAGACAGCGCTTCTAATAATGTTAGAAAAGCGATGAAGCCGGAATCGGCATAATAATTTTCACGGAACAGAAAATGTCCCGAAACCTCGCCGCCAAAAATCGCTCTATTTTTTCGCATCAGTTCCCTGATAAAACCATAGCCGGTTCGGGACAATAGCGGTTTTCCGCCCCAGCTTTTGATTTTTTCCGGCACGGCCTGGGAACAGCCGATGTTGTAAACCACCAAACCGCCCGGCTCTTTTTTTAACAAATGTTTGGCGATGATTAATAAAGCCACGTCGGAAGTAAAAAAATTGCCCTTTCCGTCAACCATCGCCAAACGGTCAGCATCGCCGTCAAAGATCACGCCGAAGTCCGCTTTTTCTTTGATTACTCTTTTTTTTAAGACAACGGTTGATTTCGGCAGAAACGGGTCGGACGGATGATTGGGGAAAGAGCCATCCAGTTTGGCGAACAAAGAAATGATTTTAATCGGCAGTTTTTTCTGCAATTGGGGAATAACTTGGCCGGCCAGGCCATTGCCGGCGTCAATCACCACTTTGAGAGTCCTTCCGCCATCCGCCCTAATTGGCGGAGGCGGATTAATTTTCTTCAAATCAACAAAAGAAAATAAATGTTTAAAATAGGCCGGCATAATATCAAATGACTTGGTTTGGCCGAGCTTTCCGTCAGCCGGCCCGCCTTGACGAGCAGGCGAGGCAGGCCCGCCGTGACGCGAGGCAGGCGGATTTAACTTGATCGGATATTTTTCAATGGTCGGGCAGAATTGCTGTCCGCCCACCCAGTGCAGATTATTATCAAACATTTTAAAGCCATTATAATTTTTGGGATTATGCGAAGCCGTCACCATCGCTCCGCCCCGGCCTTTAAGATGGATAACGGCGAAGTAAAGAGCGTCAATTGGCGCCAGGCCCAAATCAATAACATCAACCCCCCGGCTTAAGATGCCCTTAATCAAGAAATTCTTTAAACGCGCGGAAGATAAGCGCATATCCCGGGCGACGATAATCGGCCGATTATTTTTCGGCAAAAAATCAATCAAGGCCTGGCCCACGGCATAGGCGGTTTTTTCGTTTAAATCGGTCGGGTAAACGCCTCTAATGTCATAAGGCCGGAAAACATTTTGATGGTATTGGCAGAAGAGAGCCATAATGATTTGATTATAGCACAAAAAGCAAAAAAACACAGCCCTTGCCTTTTCTTTTAACATTTGCTAAACTAAAAATAACTTTTAACTTTTGACTTTTAATTTTTAATTTGAAATATGCCCCGAGAATATTCATTGGAAAAGACCAGAAACATCGGCATCATTGCCCATATTGACGCCGGCAAGACCACCGTTTCGGAACGGATTCTTTTTTATACCGGTAAAAAGCACAAACTGGGCGAAGTCCACGAAGGCGAGGCCACCATGGACTGGATGGAGCAGGAGCAGGAGCGGGGGATTACCATTACTTCGGCCGCGACCACTTGTTTTTGGAAAGACACCCGGATTAATATTATTGACACCCCCGGCCATATTGATTTTACCGTGGAAGTCCAGCGGTCGCTCCGGGTTTTGGACGGCGGCGTGGTCATTTTTGACGGCGTCGCCGGCGTGGAGCCCCAATCCGAGACCGTCTGGCATCAGGCGGAAAAGTTCGGCGTGCCCCGCATCGCTTTTATCAACAAGATGGACCGCCTGGGCGCTAATTTTTATAATGACCTTGATTCCATCTATGAGCGCTTGACTAAGCAGGCCTATCCGATTCAGTTGCCCATCGGCGCCGAAGAGAACTTCAAAGGCATTATTGATTTGTTTGAGAGAAAAGCCCGGGTTTACCAAGACGAGCTCGGCCGGGAATGGTCGGACGAGGAAGTGCCGGCTGACCTGAAAGATAAAGTTGAGGAATACCGCGCCAAACTGATTGAAGCGATTGCCAGCCAAGATGAGGCCTTAATGGATAAATATTTGAAGGGCGAGGAAATCGCCATTGAGGATTTGAAAAGGGTCTTAAGAAAAGCGGTCATTGCCAACCAAATTGTGCCCGTACTCTGCGGTTCGGCTTTGAAGAACAAGGGGGTGCAGTTTTTGCTGGACGCGGTGGTTGACTATTTGCCTTCGCCTTTGGAAGTGCCGCCGATTGAGGGCTTTAACCCGAACAATAAAGAAGAAAAAATTATCCGGAAAATCGCCGATGACGAGCCCTTTACGGCTTTGGCTTTTAAAATCGCTTCCGACCCCTTTGTCGGCAAGCTTTGCTTTTTCCGGGTTTACGCCGGCGTTTTGCAGGCCGGCTCCTATGCCTTGAACGCGGTGACCGGCGACAAGGAAAGAGTCGGTCGGATTGTCCGGATGCATGCCAACCATCGGGAAGAAGTCAAGGAGGTCTACGCCGGCGAGATCGCGGCCGCGGTTGGTCTGAAAAATACCACTACCGGCAACACCTTGTGCGATCCGGCTCACCCGATTATTTTGGAATCAATTGAGTTTCCCGAGCCGGTTATCGGCGTGGCCATTGAGCCCAAGACCAAAGCCGACCAGGAAAAAATGGGCATGGCTTTGCAGAAGTTGACTGAAGAAGATCCGACCTTCCGGGTCAAAAGCGACGAAGAGACATTGCAGACCATCATTTCCGGCATGGGCGAATTGCATTTGGAAATCATCGTTGACCGAATGAAACGGGAGTTTAAGGTGGAAGCCAATGTTGGCCGGCCTCAAGTTGCCTATAAGGAGACCATTAAGCAAGAGTCCGAAGCCGAAGGCAAGTATATCCGCCAATCAGGGGGCCGGGGCCAATACGGCCATTGCTGGCTGCGGCTGAAGCCGAAGGAACGCGGACAGGGATTTGAATTCAAGGATGAAACCAAAGGCGGCGTTATTCCTCGCGAGTATATTCCGGCCATTGAAAAAGGCGTTAAAGAAGCGGCGAGCAAAGGGATTGTCGCCGGCTATCCTTTGGTTGATTTGGCCGTGGCGGTTTATGACGGCTCTTACCACGAAGTTGACTCATCGGAAATGGCTTTCAAAATTGCCGGTTCCATGGCTTTTCAAACAGCGGCCAAAAGAGCCAGTCCGATTTTGTTGGAGCCGATTATGAAAATAGAAGTGATTATTCCCGAGAACTTTATGGGTGAAGTTATCGGCGATTTGAATGCCAAGCGGGCCAGCATCAAAGAGATGAAAGATCGGGTCAACGTTAAGGTGATTGACGGCGAAGTGCCTTTGGCGGAAATGTTCGGTTATGCCACCAACCTGCGCTCTTTGAGCCAAGGCCGGGGCAGTTTTACTATGGAATTTTCCCATTACGCTGAAACGCCGAGGCATGTGGCTGAAGCCGTCAGCGAGCAGCGTGTCAGCCAAAAAGCGGAAAAGAAAAAATAATTTACATATTTATGGAAGAACAATTCAACAAAATAATCGGACTCATCAGGCAAACTGGCGACAAGTGCATTGTCCTTAATCAATTGGGCGAGGCCTACGTGGTTATGGCCCTAAAGGATTATGAAAATCTGATTTTGGGCCGGAGCGAAGTCAGGGATTTGACGGAAGAGGAGTTATTGGATAAAATGAATCGTGATATTGCTATTTGGCGGGCTTCCCAGGAGCAGGAGAGTGAAAAAGATCTGGAAGAGACCTTAGCCGAGCAATTTAATCCGGTCCGCCAGCCAGTCTGCCTTGACGAGCCGTCGGTGAGGCAGGCGGAGCCGCTAACGGACAACGAAACATCGGTTGCGGAAGTGTTGGCTGACAAAGATCGCTACTATTTTGAGCCCTTAGAGTGATTTTTGGCTAACCTTAGCCAAATTTCCAATTTGGACTTGCCTAATTTTTTGTTTGTGGTATAATTGCTAGCGAGGAATAAATGAACGCTTTGGTGTTCATTTGGAACGAGCGACGCAATTATATGTAATCATATAATCATAATATCTAAAAAACTTTAATAAGAAACAATAATATGGCAGAAAAATTTGAACGCACTAAGCCCCACATGAATGTGGGCACTATCGGCCATGTGGATCATGGCAAGACCACTTTAACTTCAGCCATTACTCAAGTTTTGGCGAGCAAGGGTTTTAAGGCCAAGGTGGAAAAATATGAAGATATTGATAACGCTCCGGAAGAAAGGGAGCGCGGTATTACCATTGCCACTCACCACTCCGAGTATGAAACCGAAAAAAGGCACTATGCCCACATTGACTGCCCGGGCCACGCCGATTATGTCAAAAATATGATTACCGGCGCCGCGCAGATGGACGGCGCGATTTTGGTGGTCGCGGCCACGGATGGCCCGATGCCCCAGACCCGAGAGCATATTTTGCTGGCCTATCAGGTCGGTGTGCCGAGAGTCATCGTTTTCTTAAACAAAGTCGACCAAGTCCAGGACAAAGAATTGATTGACTTGGTTGAGGAAGAAATCCGGGACTTGCTTAAAAAATATGAATATCCGGGCGATGAAGTCCCGATTATCCGCGGTTCCGCCCTGAAAGCCATGGAAAATCCCACTGACGAAGAATCAGCTAGGCCGATTATGGAATTGATCCAGAAGATGGATGAATATTTCCCTGATCCGGTGCGCGATACTGACAAGCCGTTCCTGATGCCCATTGAAGATATTTTCTCCATTGAAGGCCGAGGCACCGTGGTGACCGGCCGGATTGAGCGGGGCATTGTCAAAATCAACGAAGAAATGGAAATTATCGGCTTGAAACCGACCCAGAAAACCGTGGTGACCGGCATTGAAATGTTCAACAAGTCATTGGATGAAGGCCGGGCGGGCGACAATGCCGGAATCCTGTTGCGCGGTACCAAGAAAGACGAAGTGGAAAGAGGCCAAGTACTGGCCAAGCCAGGCTCGGTTACTCCCCATACTGAATTTGAAGGCGAGGTTTACATTTTGACCAAAGAGGAAGGCGGGCGCCATAAGCCGTTTTTCAAGGGCTACAAGCCCCAATTCTACATCAGAACGACTGATGTGACCGGCGAAGTGGAATTGTCGGAAGGCACCGAAATGGTCATGCCAGGCGATACGGTTAAAGTTAATATCAAATTGATTGTGCCGGTGGCTTTGGAAGAAAAGCAGAAGTTCGCTATCCGCGAAGGCGGTAAAACAATTGGCGCCGGCGTGGTCACTAAGATTAATAAATAATTGAATATACCCGCCTGAATCCGCCAGCTGGCGGACTTGGGCGGGCGAAGATTTACAACCGAGATGACAGCAATTAAGAAACCAGCGACTAATCCGCCAACTGGCGGAGAAGAACCGCCCAAGGCGAGAATCCGCATCAAGATCCGGGCTTACGACCACAAGATTATTGATCAGTCCACCAAGAAGATTATGGAAACGGCTGAACGGTCGGGCGCGACCATTGCCGGGCCCGTGCCTTTGCCGACGGAAAAACAGAAATACACGGTGATTAAGTCGCCGTTTGTCCATAAGGACTCCCGGGAGCAGTATGAAATGCGCATCCATAAGCGTTTGATTGACATTTTGGAGCCGACACCCAAAATTGTGGACGCTTTGCAGAATTTGTCTTTGCCCGCCGGCGTGGATGTGGAAATTAAAATGTAGTTTGTAATTTCTGTTAATTATTTTTTGATAACCCCCGCCCAGGGCCTGCCCGCCGGCAGGCAGGCGGGGAAGTGTCAGAAGAGAATTAAGAGAATTTAAGGAATTGACAACTTTATTAAAATAAATCCGCCCGCTGGCGGAAACAATTAATTGAGTGATTTTAAGCAGCCAGAAGGCGGACTTAAAGTCCGGCTTTTTTAATATCATACGAATTACGAATTATTTTAATTTTACGAATTACGAATTTTTAAGAGTTATATGAAGTTTATTTTAGGCAAGAAAATTGAGATGACTCAGAAATTCAAGGCCAATGGCAAGGTGGCGCCGGTAACGGTGATTCAGGCCGGGCCTTGCGTGATTACGGCAGTCAAGACCGAAGACAAAGACGGCTACAAGGCGGTTCAGGTTGGTTATGGCGAAAAAAGGAAAATCAGTAAACCGCTGGCCGGGCATTTGAAGAATTTAGGTAAATTGAGCCATTTGCGGGAGTTCCGGACTGACAAAATTGACGATTTGAAAGTTGGCGATAAATTTGATGTGGGGGTTTTTGAAGCGGGCGATAAAGTTAAAGTCACCGGCATTTCCAAAGGCAAGGGCTTTCAGGGCGTGGTTAAGCGGCACGGCTTCCACGGTTCGCCAGCCACTCACGGCCACAAAGACCAGTTGCGTCATTCCGGTTCCATCGGCGCCGGCGGGGTGCAGAATGTGTTCAAGGGCATGCGGATGGCCGGCCACATGGGCGACGACCAAGTGACGGTCAAGAATCTGGAAGTAATTGAAGTTGATAAAGAAAAAAATCTGCTTTATCTGAAAGGCGCGGTGCCGGGCGGGCGGAATAGTTTCTTGATGATCAGCGGGGAAGGGGAGTTCCATCTGGCGGAAGAAAAAAAATCCGCCCAATCCGCCCTGGGCGGAGGATCCGCCCTGGGCGGAGAAGCGCAAACAGAAGAGAAGAAATAATTTTATGTTAAAAGTCAAAATTCATAACCAATCAGGCGAGGTAGTTGGGGAGCAGGATTTGAACCCGGCGGTTTTTGGCGTGAAGCCGAAGCCGGCAGTGGTCCATCAGGCCGTCGTGGCCCAGATGAACAACGCCCGTCCGGTTTTGGCGCACACCAAAGACCGGAGCGAAGTCCGCGGAGGCGGTAAAAAGCCCTGGCAACAGAAAGGCACGGGCCGGGCCCGGGCCGGCTCCAGCCGTTCGCCCATTTGGAAAGGCGGGGGCGTGACTTTCGGTCCGACCAAGGAGCGGAATTTCAGCCAGAAAATCAACAAGAAAATGAAACGGCAGGCGCTTTTGATGGTCTTGTCGGACAAGGTGAAAGATGAGAAGATGATTGTGCTGGATAAATTGGAATTGGCCGAAATCAAGACCAAGCAGATGAACGCGATTTTGAATAAATTGCCTTTGGCCGGCAAGCGCTTGGTTGTTTTGGAAAAAAATGATGATAAGTTAATCAAATCGTTGCGTAATCTGGATAAGATTGAATATATCCGCGCTGATTCAATGAATGTTTTGGCGGTGATTAAAGCCCGGTCGCTGTTGGTGACCTCGGCCGGCGTTAAGTTAATTGAAAAAATCTATGGCGCTGTTTAGTCGATTCAAAAAATCCGCCCAATCCGCCCAATCCGCCCAGGGCGGATCGGGCGGGGAGCTGGCCGTGCCGCCGTTAAAAGAAGAAGTTGTTAAAACCAATAATCCGCCCGCTGGCGGAAAAAAACCAGCTAAGAAAATAGAAAGAAAAGGCCGGAAAATTGCTCATGAGGTTTTGATTAGGCCTTTAATTACGGAAAAAGCCAGCGGTTTGGCCGTGATTAACCAATATGTTTTTTCGGTCGCGCCCCAAGCCAATAAAATAGAGATTAAGAAGGCGATTGAAGAGCTTTACGGTGTCAGTCCGATCGCGGTCAATATCATTAAAATGCGCGGGAAAAATGTCCGCTCCGGCCGAACCCAAGGCCAGACCAAAAACTGGAAAAAAGCCATTGTCACTTTGAAGAAAGGCGAAAGCATTAAAGTTTACGAAGTTTAATTTATGGCCATTAGAAAGATAAAACCCAATACGGCCGGTCGACGGATCATGAGCATAGACGCTTTTGACGACATCACCAAGGCCAAACCGGAAAAGCGGCTGACGTTTTTTCGGAAGAAGCACAGCGGCCGCAACGCCAGCGGGAGGATTACCGTCCGCCATCAGGGCGGGGGAGCGCGCCAGCGAATCCGGATGGTTGATTTTAAAAGGATAAAATACGGCCAGCCGGCCAATGTGGAAGCGATTGAGTACGACCCGAACCGGTCCGCCCGTTTGGCTTTGATTAAATATGGAGACGGCGAATTAAGCTACATTGTTGCGCCCTTGGGCTTGAAAGTGGGAGAGAAAATCGTTTCGGCCAAGGAAAAGATTGAAATTAAGATTGGCAACCGCTTGCCGTTGGAACACATCCCGACCGGTTTGATTGTCCACGCGATTGAATTACAGCCCGGCCAAGGCGCCAAGATGGCCCGTTCCGCTGGCGTCGGCGCGCAATTGATGGCCATTGAAGGCAAGTATGCCCACTTAAAAATGCCATCAAGCGAAATCCGGATGGTCGCTAAAGAATGTTCGGCCACCATCGGCCAAGTGAGTAATCCCGATCATCAGAATATTCGGATTGGCAAAGCTGGCCGGAAGCGCCATCTGGGCATCAGGCCGACGGTCAGAGGCAAAGTGATGAATCCGGTTGATCATCCGCACGGCGGCGGCGAAGGCAAAAACCCGATCGGCTTGAAGCATCCGAAAACGCCTTGGGGCAAGCCGGCCTTGGGCGTCAAGACTCGGAAGTTCGGCAAAAAGTCGGATAAATACATTTTACAAAGAAGGAAGAAAAAATAATTTTATGTCAAGAAGTTCAAAAAAAGGTCCGTATGTCGACCAAAAGTTGTTGAAAAAAGTCAGCCGATTAAAGGCGGGTGACAAAACCGTGATTAAAACTTGGGCGCGCGCCTCGACGATTACGCCGGAAATGGTCGGCTTTACTTTTGGCGTGCATAATGGCAAGACCCATCTGCCGGTTTTAATCGTGGAGAATATGGTTGGCTATAAATTAGGCGAGTTTTCTCCGACCCGGAAGTTTATCGTCCATGGCGGCAAGATGGCCAAAGAACAGGCCAAAGACGCGGTGGCCAAGGAAACGGCGCAGGTAACGGCCGCTAAGGCCCCGCCGACTAAAAAATAATTTATTATTCGTAAATTCGTAATGAATTCGTAATTCGTAAGAGAATATGGAAACTACAGCTAAATTAAGATTTTTGCGAATGTCGCCCTTGAAAGTCCGGGCCATAGCGGATGTCATCCGCGGCTTAGGCGTGGCTGAAGCCCAAAAGCAACTGCAATTTGCCAACCGGCTGGCGAGCCGGCCAGTTCTAAAATTGCTTAACTCGGCCATTGCCAACGCGGAAAATAATCATGACTTGATTAAAGATAATTTATATGTTAAAGAGATCCGGGTGGATCAAGGGCCGACTTTGAAGCGCTGGCAGCCGAAAGCTCACGGCCGGGCCACGCCCCTAAGAAGGCGTTCCAGCCATATCAGCATTATTTTAAGCGAAAGGAAGCCCAGCCAGTCCGCCAGCCGGCGGACAAGGCCCAAAGTGGACGCGCCGGTTTTGGTCAAGGATTTAAGGGACTTGCCAAGGGATCTGAAAGAAACGCCGTCAGAACAATCAACCGGAATTAAGCAAACCGAAAAAGAAGCCAGTGACATTTTTGACGCCCGCCGGAAGGGCAAGCACCGCCCGCCGGAAATGTCCGGCAAGAAAAAGGCCAGAAAGGGCCTGGGCCAGATTAAGAGTTTCTTCAGCCGTAAAGCCGTTTAATCATATGGGACAAAAAGTTAATCCAAAAATTTTTCGCATCGGCATCAACCGGACTTGGATCTCCAAATGGTTTTCCCATCGGGATTACGGTCGGCTGTTGAAAGAGGACCAAAAAATCCGTAAGTTTATCAGCCAGAAATTAAAAGAGGCGTCGGTTGACAGGATTGAAATTGAACGGCCGGCCGGCAATTTGATCATCAACATTTTTTCCGCCAAGCCGGGTTTGATTATCGGCCGGGCGGGCGCCGGCATTGAGGACTTGAAAAAATCCCTCCAGAACCGGATTTTAAGCCAATCCGCTTCCGCCAATCGGGGCGGGCAGCGGACGCCGGTTAATTTGAATATTCAGGAAGTGAGCCGTCCGGATTTGTCCGCCAACATTGTTATGCAGTCAATCATTTCCGATTTGGAAAAAAGAATCCCTTTTCGGCGGGCGATGAAGCAGGCCTTGGCCCGGGTGGAACGGGCCGGCGCTTTGGGCGCCAAGGTGATGGTTGGCGGCCGGCTGAACGGCGCTGATATCGCCCGGCAGGAAAAATTGGCTTGGGGTAAAATTCCTTTGCATACTTTAAGAGCGGATATTGATTATGCCCGCGGGTTTGCCCGGACGATTTTCGGCACCATCGGCGTCAAGGTCTGGATTTACCGAGGCGAGATATTTGAGAAAGAGAATAAGATTAATAAAGAAGATTAAATATGTTAGCCCCGAGAAAAGTAAAACATCGCAAATCGCATAAAGGCCGCCGCCGCAACAAAGGGGTGGCTTCACGTAAGGTTGAATTGAGCTTTGGCCAATATGGCTTGAAGTCCTTGGAGTCCTGTTGGGTCAGTTCTCGGCAGATTGAAGCGGCTCGCCGGGCCGTTACCAATTATTTCAAGCGCGGGGGCCGGATTTGGATCAGGATTTTTCCCGACAAACCGGTGACCGCCAAGAGCGGGGAAGTGCCCATGGGCACCGGTAAAGGCGCGGTTGACCATTATGTGGCGGTCGTCAAGCCCGGCATGATTATCTTTGAGGTCTCGGGCATTGACCGGGCCTCCGCCCAAGAAGCCATGAAATTGGCCGGCCACAAACTGCCGGTTAAGACCAAATTTATCAGCAAGAATTAACTTATGGAAATCAAGGAATTAAAAATCAAGTCGGACGCGGAATTGGCCAAGTTGGTTTTGGAGTGGCAGGACAAATTGCGCGATTGGCGTTTTCGAGTCGGGGCCGAGCAGATTAAGAATGTCCGGGAAATCAGAGAGGCCAAAAAAACCGTCGCCCGAATTAAGACATTGCTAAAACAGCGTTCAACCAAATAATTTATGAGCAATCAAGAAAAAAAGAAGAAAACAGGCAGAACTTTTACGGGTACGGTAGTTTCCGTTAAAATGGATAAAACCGCCGTGGTTAAGATTGACCGCGTTAAAAAGCACCCGGTTTATCTGAAAAGATTCAAAGTCAGCCGGAAATACAAGGTTCACGATCCGAAGAATCAGTGCCAGTTGGGCGAGCAGGTGAGTTTTCTCGAGACCCGGCCTTTGAGCAAGGACAAGCGTTGGATTTTAATTAAGCCATCAGGCGCCGGGCTTACCGGCCGGCCGGCCAAACAGGAATAAACATATGATTCAAATGAGAGCCATGTTAAAATCAGCGGACAACAGCGGCGCCAAAAAATTGCAGTGCATCAAGGTTTTGGGCGGCTATCGGAAAAGATATGCCGGCGTGGGCGATCTTATTGTCGTCACGGTCAAAGAAGCCCAACCCCACAGCGCGATCAAGAAAGGCCAAGTTTTAACGGCAGTGGTGGTCAGAACCAGGAAAGAAACTCGGCGGGCGGACGGCTCCTATATTCGTTTTGACGACAACGCGGTGGTGATTATTGACAAGGCCAACAAAGAGCCTAAAGCCAGCCGCATTTTCGGGCCGGTGGCCAGGGAGTTAAGGGCCAGGGGATTTACCAAAATAATCAATTTGGCGCCGGAGGTTCTCTAATAATATACGATATGTCAATTAAAAAAGGCGACAAAGTAAAAATATTGAAAGGACGCGACCGAGGCAAGATCGGCAAGGTTTTGAGCGTGGCTCCGGGCATCAACAAACTGACCGTGGAAGGTTTGAATTTGTCCATTAAGAACGCCAAGCCCCGCAAGCAAGGGGAAAAGGGCCAGCGGATCCAGTATCCGGCGCCGTTGGATTTTTCCAGCGTTATGGCCGTTTGTCCCAAATGCTCCCAAGCCAGCCGGCTGGGCGTCAAGATTTTGGAAGATAAGAGCAAAGTCCGGGTTTGCCGGAAGTGCCAAGAAGTAATTGATTAACAATATGAACCGAATGCTAAAAAAATACCGAGCAGAAATTATTCCGGCTTTGAAGGCCGAATTGGGTTTGGCCAATAATTTGGCCGTGCCTAAATTGGAAAAAGTGGTCATCGGCGTCGGCTTGGGCCAGGGCTTGCGCGATCCGCGCTTTAATGAAGTGGCGGAAAGCACCTTGGCCAGAATCACCGGCCAGCGGCCGATTAAAACCTTGGCCAAAAAATCCATTGCCGCTTTTAAGGTTCGGCAGGGCATGACGGTCGGTTTGAAAGTGACTTTGCGCGGCCAACGGATGTGGGATTTCGTTGATAAGCTGGTTAATATCACTTTGCCCCGCTTGCGCGATTTTCGCGGTTTGGAAACCAAGGCCTTGGACGGCAGCGGGAATTTAACGATCGGTTTTAAAGAGAATTTGGCTTTTCCGGAGATCAAATCGGACGAAGTGGAAAAAATCCACGGTTTGGAAGTAACGGTGGTAACGACGGCTAAAAATAATCAAGAGGGATTGGCCTTGTTGAAAAAACTGGGCTTTCCCATTAAATAATATATGGCTAAAAAATCACAAATAATCAAATCCGAAAGGTCGTTAACCAAGCCCAAATATTCAACCAGAATAGTTAGGCGCTGTTGGCGTTGCGGCCGTCGGCGGGGCTACATGCGCAAATTCGAGCTTTGCCGGATTTGTTTCCGCGAGCTGGCCAACAAAGGCGAACTGCCGGGCATCACTAAATCCAGCTGGTAATCCGCCAGCGGGCGGATTAATCTTTAACTATAATTCAATAATTAACCTATGACCGACCCAATCGCTGACATGCTATCTAGAATTCGAAACGCTTCGGCGGTCAAAAAAACCGAAGTGGTTATGCCTTTTTCCAAGGTGAAGTTTAATATTGCCAAAATTTTGAAGCATGAGGGCTATCTGGGCGAAGCGGTTATGACAGAAACCAGAAAAGGCGTCAGCCAGTTATTGATTAAATTGAAATATGACGAGAAAAGCCAGCCGGTGATTAGGAATTTGAAAAGAATCAGCCGGCCCGGCCGTCGGTTGTATGTTGGCAAAGATGAATTGCCGAGGGTTTTGAATAATCTGGGCGTGGCCGTGGTTTCCACCTCCAAGGGCCTGATGACCAACAAGCAGGCCCGGCGGGACGGTTTGGGCGGAGAAATAATTTGCGAAATTTATTAACCCTATGTCAAGAATAGGCAAAAAACCAATTGGGTTGCCCGCCGGCGTTGAGGCCAAAATTGAAGGGCCCGGTTTGGTTGTCAAAGGGCCGAAAGGCGAATTACGGTTGCGCCCCAACCCGCTGGTTAAAGTTGCCTTGCAAGACCAACAGATAATCGTCAGCATCAGCGAGCCGGAAAATCGGAAACAAAAAGCCATGTGGGGCTTGACTCGCACTCTGATTGACAATTTGGTCCAGGGCGTGACAATCGGTTTTCAAAAACAATTGGAAATTAACGGCATCGGTTACAAGGCGAGCGTCAGCCCGCCTACCGGCGAGGCAGGCGGCCAGAAGTTGATTTTGCATGTCGGTTTTTCCCATCCGGTGGAGTTTGCCATTCCCGAGGGCATTGAAATTAAAGTGGCCGCCAATGTGATCACCGTGTCCGGCATTAACAAGCAATTGGTCGGCGAGACCTCGGCTCAAATCCGATCGATTAAAAAACCCGAGCCCTACAAGGGCAAGGGCATTAAATACGCCGGCGAGCAGATTCGGCGCAAGGCCGGCAAGGCGGCCAAGGCCGTTGGCGATTAATAATTTATCAATATGAAAGATAGGATTAAAATTAAGAATCAGAAAAGATTTAGGCGGCAGGGGCGGATTCGGTCCAGAATCAGCGGTACGGCCGAATGCCCCCGCTTGTCCGTTTTTCGCGGATTGAAGCACATTTACGCCCAGTTGATTGACGATGAAACCGGCCGGACTTTGGCGAGCGCCCGGGACGGCGAAATTAAAAAGCCGGGCCCAAAAGCCGAAACGGCTTTGGCGGTCGGTAAATTATTGGCGGAAAAAGCGCTGGCCAAACAGATTAAGCAAGCGGTTTTTGACCGTGGCGGCCGGCGTTATCACGGCCGGGTTAAGGCAATAGCTGAAGGCGCTCGCGCCGGGGGCTTAAAATTCTAAAATTATGGCCAAAGAAAAAATGAGAAAAAATAGGCATCAGGAAGGCCGGGGAGAACCGGAATTTGAACAGCAGATTGTTGATATCGCCCGGGTGACACGCGTTATGGCCGGCGGCAAAAGAATGCGCTTTCGGGCTTGCGTGGTGATTGGCGACAAGAAAGGCCTGGTCGGCTATGGTTTGGCCAAAGGCGCCGATGTCACTATGGCGATCACCAAGGCGGTCAATATCGCCAAGAAACAGATGATCCGCGTGCCCTTGAACGACGCCGGCACCATTCCTCACGCCATCTACGAGAAATTCGGTTCGGCTAAGATTTTTTTGAAGCCGGCGCCTCAAGGCACGGGCATCATCGCCGGCGGCGCCATGCGCTTGGTTTTGGAAGTGGCCGGCGTAACCAACGTGGTCGGCAAGATTTTAGGTTCCAGCAACAAGGTTAATAACGTGAAAGCGACCTTGAAGGCCATTGAGAATTTTAAATTAGTTAAAAACCGGAAAAAGAATACCATATGACTTTAACTTTACAAACAATCAGAGCGCCCCGGGGCGCCAAGAAAAGCAAGAAACGGCGCGGGCGGGGCAATGCCTCCGGCCACGGCAGTTTCAGCACCCGAGGCCAGAAAGGCCAGCGCGCCCGTTCCGGCGGCCGGTCCGGCTTGCAGCGGGTCGCCTTGAAGACCTTATTGCAGAAAATTCCCAAGACCCGGGGTTTTGTCAGCCATTATCCCAAGCCGACCGTGGTCAACCTTAAGGATCTGGAGAAGAAATTTAATGACGGCGAATTGATTAATGCCAAAAAATTGATTTCCGCCGGGCTGGTTAAGCCGTCTCGGGACGGAATTAAGATTTTGGGTTCTGGCAAATTGACTAAGAAATTTAAGATTGAGGCCGAGGCTTTTTCTAAAACGGCTCTGGAGCAGATTAAATCCGTTGGCGGGGAAGCGATGGTGATTGTCCAGTCGGTGAATAAGGCGGTTAAGAAATCTAAGTCAAAAGTGGTATAATATAATTATGTTAAAAAAACTCATCCAAATTTGGCAAACGCCTGATTTGCGCAAAAATATTCTGTTCGTGCTGGCGTTGCTGGCGATTTTCCGGCTGGCCGCCCATATTCCCATTCCTGGGGTTGACGTGTCAGCCTTGAAGGATTTTTTCAATTCCAACCAGATTTTGGGCTTGATTAACATTTTTTCCGGCGGGGCCATGGAAAATTTTTCCATCGTCGCTTTGGGCGTCGGCCCTTACATCACCGCTTCCATCATTTTCCAATTATTGATTATGATTATTCCCCGCTTGGAAGAATTGTCCAAGGAAGGGGAGCGAGGGCATCAGCGCATCAATCAATACACCCGCTTGCTGGCCGTGCCCATGGCTCTGGTCCAGGGCTACGGCATGCTGGCAGTTCTCCAGCGTTCCGGCACCAATATCATCACCGGCTTATCCAGCCAGCAACTAGTCATAACTATTATCACTTTGATGGCCGGCACGATTTTCTTGATGTGGCTGGGCGAATTGATTTCCGAGAAAAAAGTCGGCAATGGCATTTCTTTGATTATTTTCGCCGGCATTGTTTCCGGCATTCCGGGCGCGGTCCAGCGGACTTTGGCGACTTTTGACCCTTCCCAACTGATTAACCTTTTGATTTTTATGGGCATTGGCCTAGTGACAATTATCGGCGTAGTCATTATCACCGAAGCCCAGCGCCATGTGCCGATTGCCTATGCCAAGCAAGTGAGGGGCAACCGGCTCTATGGCGGGTTCAGCACCTACCTGCCTTTGCGGGTCAATCAAGTCGGCATGATTCCGATTATCTTCGCCATCTCCATTATTTTATTTCCCACTATGATCGCCCAGTTTTTGGCGCAAGCCAAAAGCGTTTGGTTGGTCCAGTTCGCCCAGTGGGTGCTGTCGGTTTTTGCCAATCAATTGATTTACGGCATCCTCTATTTTCTTTTGGTCTTCGGCTTCACTTACTTTTACACGGCCGTGGTTTTCCATCCCCAGCAGATTGCCGACAACCTCCAGAAGCAGGGCGGGTTCATCCCCGGCATCCGGCCGGGCTCTCAAACCGCCCAGTTTTTGCAGAATATCAGCGGTCGGATTATTTTGGCCGGCGCTTTATTTCTCGGCTTGATTGCGGTTCTGCCCAACATTGTCCAGGCCGGCACCGGCGTCCAAACCTTGGTGGTCGGCGGCGCCAGCTTGCTGATCGTGGTGAGCGTGGTGATTGAAACCGTCCGGCAGGTTGATTCCCAATTAACCATGAGGGATTATGAAGGCATCTAAAAAACAATATAATTTTTTGGTCGCGGGCCCGCAGGGTTCGGGCAAGGGAACCCAAGCAGAACTCTTGGCCGAGAAGTTTAATTTGAATTACGCCGGCGCCGGCCAAATGTTGCGCCAGGCCGCCAAGCAAAAAACCGCTTTTGGCAGAAAAGTGGCTTTAGCCACCAAGCAGGGCAAATTAGTGCCTTCGGCTTGGGTAGTGGCATTGGCCAAAAAAGAAATCAAACAGACCGCCCAGAATCAGGGCTTGGTTTTTGACGGCTTTGCCCGGCTTTTGCCCGAAGCAAAAGCTCTCCAAAAGATGCTGGGAAAAATCAATCGGCCGATTACCGCTGTTTTTTTAATTGATATTTCAACCAAGGAAACAATTAAGCGTTTGAGCAAACGGCGCCAGTGCGCCAACGGCCATTTGTTCATCAGCGGGAAGACCTTGAAAAAGATCAGGAAAACTTGCCCCCAATGCGGAGCGAAAATTTTTCAAAGAGAAGACGACCAGCCCAAGGCCATTCAGGAACGGCTGAAGAATTACCATCAAAAAACCAAGCCGGCGCTTGATTATTTTAAAAAACAGGGCTTGTTGATAAAAATCAATGGCCAACAGCCGGTGAAAAAAGTTTTTAGCGATATCCTTAAAGTTATTAAGAAGTTTTCATGATTATCATTAAAACCGAAAAAGAAATCGCCATTATGCGGGCCGGCGGACGCAAGCTGGCGAAAATATTAAGAGAAATCGTCAGGCAAGTCCGGCCGGGGGCAATGACCGGGGACTTGGAAAACTTGGCGAATGAATTGATAACCAAAGAGGGCGGCCAGCCCTCTTTTAAGGGTTATAAGAACAGTTCAGCCGCCGACCCCTATGACAGCGCGCTTTGCGTTTCCCTTAATAACGAAGTGGTCCATCGCAGTCCCTGGCCCAGCCGGGCCATCAAAGCCGGCGACTTGGTCAGCATTGACATTGGCTTGGAGTATCAGGGCTACCATACGGATATGGCGATTTCCGTTGGCGTGGGCAAAGTCAGTTCGGAAGTGAAAAAATTATTGAAGATAACCAAGCAAGCCCTGGATAAGGCGATTAAAGAAATTAAGCCGGGCAAAACCTTGGGCGATATCGGTTACGCGGTCCAAAGCTTGGTAGAAAAAAATGGTTTTAATGTGGTCAGGCAATTAGCCGGCCATGGCGTGGGCCGGAAAATCCACGAAGACCCGCCGGTTCTGAATTACGGCCAGCCGGGCAAAGGCTTGGAACTGAAAGAGGGGATGACTTTGGCGATTGAGCCCATGGTCAATGTCGGCCGGGCGGAAGTGATATCACTGGAAGACGGTTGGACCATTGCCACGGCCGACAACAGCCTGTCGGCGCATTTTGAGCATACGGTGGCCATAACCGAGAAGGGGTGCGAGGCGTTGACGAAATAATTTATGAAACTTTTAGGCATTGATTATGGGGATCGGCATCTGGGCTTGGCCATCGCGGATAGCGAAACCAAGCTGGCTTCGCCGTGGCAAATTATTGGCAATAATTTTATTGAATTGAAAAGAATTATTACAGAGGAGAAAATAGAAAAAATCGTGGTTGGTCGGCCAATAGGGCATCGCGGACAGCTGGCCAAAACAAAAAAGTTTTTGGAATTATTAAAAAATAATTTAACCTTGCCGATTGATACCGAAGATGAGCGGTTCAGCACGGTTATGGCCAATAAATTAATCAAGGGGAATAAGAAGAAAGGGGAGCGTGACGACGCCATTTCCGCCATGCTGATTTTGCAGAGTTATTTGGATAGAAAATAATGTCATATTATCAAACCAAAGGCCTGACTTTGAAACGGCGGGATTCTGGCGAGGATGACCGCCTGTTTATTATTTACACCAAAAATTTCGGCAAGGTTGAAGTGCTGGCCAAGGGCGGGAAGAAAATCAAAAGCAAATTGGTCGCCCATTTGGAGCCGTTTTTATTGTCCGAGGTCTTGGTGGCCCGGGGAATTAATTACGACAAATTGGCCGGCAGCCATTCTTTGCACCGCTTCAATAATATCTGGCAGGATACTTTAAAAATTTCATTGGCTGACTGTTGTCTGGAACTGGTTGATGTTTTGACCAAACCGGCCCAGCCCGACCGGGAAATTTACGAATTGTTGGCCAAGACCCTGCATCTTTTAGACCAATTAAAAAACAAACCGGCCTTAATCAATCTGACCAAGATTTTCAGCTGGCAGTTATTAAGCCATTTGGGCTATCAGCCGGAATTGTTCCACTGCTTAATTTGTCGGCAAAAAATAACCAGCGGGCAAAATTATTTCAACTCCGCCAAGGGCGGTTTGGTTTGCGGTCGGTGCGCCAATGAAGATTTTATGAAAATTTCCGACAATGCCATCAAGGTTTTAAGATTGTTTTTAATCAAAGATATCGCGGATTTTGCCAGGTTGAAAATAAGTGATAAATTAAGGGAGGAGATTAACGCGGTAGCGGATGTGTTTACAAGGGAGCATGTTGGGCAAGAATTGAAAAGCGGTTTATTTTTAATGAGCTTATGAAGAAATATTTTTGGCAGATCATAATTTTGGTTGTTGGTTTGGTGGTTCTTAGCTCTTTGGCCGGGTTTTTCTTTTTCCAGAACAAAAATTTGGCGGATTGGCAATGGCAGGATGTGGGCAAGAATTTTCGGGAAACCAAATTGGCGCCCCGTCAGATTGACGGCGTCTTGGTGGCGGAAGGCCGGGAAAATATTTTTCCCTACGCCGTGATGGTGGAAAATCATTTTGAAACCCGGCCCCAGTCGGGGATTGGCCAGGCCAATCTGGTCTATGAGGCCTTGGCCGAAGGCGGAATTACCCGCTTGATGGCGATTTACGCCAGCGGGGAAGAGGTTAAGGAAATCGGGCCGGTGCGTTCGGCCCGGCCGTATTTTTTGGACTGGATCAAGGAATTCAATGCCTTGCTGGTCCACCACGGCGCCAGCTTTGAGGCCTGGGATAACATTGAGAAATTTGAAATTTTTAATTTGGACCAATGGTACGAGCCCAAGTACTTTTATTTAAGAAAAGATAAAGCCGTGCCCCATAATGATTTTACTTCTTCGGCTTTGATTGGGCGGGCATTAAAGGACAAAGACGCGCCGAAGAAAAGCGATTTTGAGCCGTGGCGGTTTAAGGAGGAGAAGGAAATAATTTTTGACCCGCAATATACGAAGCCGGCAGAGACGATAATCATCAAATACCCGATTTACGCCTATCAGGTGAAGTGGGTTTATGATCAAGAAAAAAATGAATACTTGAGATATAATGCCGGCGATCCGCATTTGGACAGCGAAGGCAAGCAGATTACTGCCAAAAATATCGCCGTGCAGAGGAATCAAGCGGAAATAGTTTCAGAAGAAGGGCATTTATTGATGGGTACGGTCGGACTGGATGAGGCGATTGTTTTCCAAGACGGCCTGGCCATCAAAGGCCGGTGGGAGAAAGAATCGCGCGAAGCTCGCACCCGCTTTTACGGCCCGGGCGGACTGGAAGTCAAATTTAACCGCGGGACGACTTGGGTGGAGGTGGTGAAAAAAGATACGGCGGTGGAGTATTAAAAAATCAAAATAAAAAATATGTCTTATATTTTCTTGGATGAGTCGGGCGATTTAGGATTTAGCATAAAATCAAGTCAATGGTTTGTTTTAACTGTTGTCTTAACCAACAATCATCGCAAAATTGAAAAATGCGTCAAAAAGATTCGCCACGATTTAAAGAAAAAATATAAGAAAGTCGGCGAACTTCATGCCTATCATTCCGACGCTATTACCAAAAAAAGAATGTTGCGTTTGCTTTCAGAAACAGAGGATTTGAAAATTATTTGCGTTATATTAAACAAGAGGAAAGTATATATTGATTTGCAAAAACAAAAAAATTATCTTTATAACTATACCGCGAATATCCTGCTTGACAGATTATACAATAAAGAAATCTTAAATCCCAAAGATAAAATTCAGATTTTTATTGATCAGAGAGAAACCAATAAATTCCTAAAAAAGAACTTTGAAAATTATTTAAAAAATAATTTGGTTAAATTAGGCAATGATTGTTTTGAAATTAAAATAAAACCTTCCCATACCGAGAAGTGTTTGCAAGCTGTTGATTTTATCAGTTGGGCGATATTCAGAAAGTACGAGAAGAATGATTACGAGTATTATGAGATAATAAAAAATAAGGTAGTTGAGGAAAATTTACTTTTTCCATAAAAGAGAAAACCCCCTGCTTTAACGGGACGCCTTACGGTATCCCAACACAGGAGGACTTACTTCTCAAGGGTATTATAGAGCATAAAGATAATTTTGTCAAATGTACTTATCCACACCGGGACGACTTGGGTGGAGGTGGTGAAAAAAGATACGGTGGTGGAGTATTAATCGGCCTTTTCCAAAAATATTTTTTCGGGTTTAGTTTTTAATTTTGTCGCCTGTTTAAGTAATTGTTTAATATATCTATCGCCGCCGAGCAGGGCGGTTTTTGGTTCGTATTTTAATTCGTTTTTGATTTGGTTTTTGTTAAGATAGGGGAGGTTGGCGACAATGTAATCAATCTTTTTATTCTTAATTGGCTC
>JAZDFN010000019.1:0-48301 GCA_043807885.1 bacterium
CGTTGCTGACCAGAACAAATACTATCCGGAAGCGCAAATAATCTCAAATTCTAAATGGCCCTATGATGGCGCAGTTGACGCCTGCGGCAATTCTTTGGACGGCAACGACGCGGTCAGCCGGGGACCGAATAAATTGGGCGGTGACAAAAAAGCCCAAGGTCAAGGCGTTGATGATTTCTTCTGGACTTTTTTCACCAATGACAAAATTGATTTGGCTCCGCCGAAAATTGATACAGTTGACCCGGCGCCAGATGCCTCTGGCATCGGCAAGGACAAAATCATCGACATCCTTTTCAGCAAGCTGATGATGAAGAGCACTTTGAAGCCGGGGTGCAAATATCAAGACCAGGACGGCAAGGATATCTGCTACATTTCGCTTTTAGACGACAAGGTCGGCTACTGGATCAACGCCTATGACGAGACCGGAAAAACCCATGCCCAAATCGACCACACAGATTTTCTGGTCGGCACGGACTACAGCGTGGAAGTCACTTCCGAAGTCAAGGATATTTTCCAGAACTGCTATCAACCCTGTTGCGGACCGACTGGCGGAGAAGCCACGCCCTTGCCGAGCGCCAACCAGTGCCAATGATTTATTAATTATCCTAGATTCCCGCTCCCCGATCGGAGTCGAGGACAAGTTTCGCCTGCCTTGCCTGATAGCGGTCAAGGCGGGCGGGAATGACAGATTTAATGGCAAATAAAAATAAAAAACTTTTTTTCGTCTGGCTGCCAATGATTTTGGCCGGGTTTGTTTTTTCCGCCCTGCCGGCTTGGGGCGCGGATTTTGGTTTGAGCCAAATTGGCAATGCCATTGGTCTGGGGGGCGATGACCCGCGGGTGATGATCGCCCGCATCATCAACATCGCTTTGGGGTTTCTGGGCGTCATTGCTTTGGGGTTTGTCCTTTATGCCGGCTTCCTTTGGCTGACTTCGGCCGGCGACGAGGAGAAGATAAACAAGGCCAAGAAAATTTTGATCAGCGCGGTCGTTGGCTTGGCCATCATTCTTTCCGCTTGGGGCATCACTTTGTTTGTTTTGCAAAAATTGGGCGCGGTCACCGGCGTTAACATCAACGGGGGCGGCGACGACAATGGCGACGGCAACGGACCGCCGGCCAGCGCTTTGTTGGTCAAGAGTATTACGCCCCAAGGCGAAGTCCAGATTTGCAATCCGGTGGCGAGGATAAAGTTCAACAAGAGCATTGATCCCAATACGGTTGAAGGCAATATCATCATCAGCGCCAACAGCTCCGCCGGCTGGCGGACGATTGCCGGCACTTTGAAAATTGACGGCGCTTGGGTGGAGTTTAGGCCGAACAGCGATTGCCCGGCGCCTTATGGCGACAAGAAATGCTGGCAGTTCAATGATGACCCGACGACGGAATATTCAATCAATGTTTCTAACGGCGTTAAAGCCGCCGATGGCAGTTCTCTCTGGTGCGGTATCGGCTATGAATGCAATGGCAGTTTCACGATTTTGCAGGGCTGTTTTGTCGACGCCAGCAGTCCGATTGTCCGAATGACCTATCCTTTTAACGGCCAGCCGATTTGCAGCGATGGCACCGCTGTCAAAGCCTTAGCTAAAGACGATACAGGCATTGGCCGGGTGGATTTTTATGTGGACAATAATTATTTGGACGGCGACGCGCCAAGCGAAGCCAATTCAGAATCTTTTGAAGCCGAGGTTTGGTGGGAAACCGGCGGATTGGCCATTGGTTCCAGCCACAAGCTGAAGGCCCAAGCTTTTGATTTGGATGACAATAACGCCTGGTCGAAAGAAACGTCGGTTAAGATTTTTCCGGCCCATTGCTGCAATGGTGTCCAAGACAGCGGCGAAACCGGAATTGATTGCGGCGGCGAATGCCTGGCTTGCACAGGCGATGATTGCGACAGCGGCGATGATAATTTGGATACTTGCGTCCAGCCCGATCATCAGCAATGTATCTCCCAGTATTGCCGGGCGGACAATTGTTCCTGCTTGGCCCTGCCTTTGATTACAGATGTCAATCCGATGGATGGCGCTTTCGGCAACTTGATTACGATTTGGGGCCAGGATTTTGGCCAAGAAGCGGGCAAAGTAATATTTTTAGGCGGAGACGAAAATGAAAATTGTCTGGGTCTGGCGCCGAAGTCGGTTAACAGCGCTTGTACTGATTATTGGCAAAATGACCAAATTATCATCGTGGTACCCAGTTGCGGCCAGACCGGACCGATAAAGGTAGTGACGAATGTCGGCTTGTATGACCGGACTGATGATTGGCGCGGGCCGGATTTGGGCGATTTTGAAATCAATGATATTGTCCGGCCGGGCCTTTGCTTGTTGGATCCCAGCCAAGGCCGTTTTAATGATGCCATTACTTTGCAAGGCATTAATTTTGGCGCCCAAGCCAAGCAGGTTTGGTTCGGCAATCCCTTGGGCAAAAACAAAATTAAAGCCCAGGCAATCAATAATTGGTCTAACCAGACCATTACGGCAGTCGTGCCCAATTTGAAATCCGGCAAAGTGCCGGTCTACGCGGAAGCTTTTAGCGGGCAATTCAGCAATGGCGTTAATTTTAAAGTCAGCTCAACCGACGCTGGTCAGAAAACACCCTGTGACAGCAACCCGGGCACCAGCCAGTGCGATGCTGATAGCGACTTGTGTCCGGCTGGCGAATTTTGTGATTCAAATACTTGTTTGTGCGCAGTCGGCGATGGCAATGACGGGAATCCGCCAGCCGGCGGAGAATATTGCGACGCTGATGCCAATAATCCTGGCTGCCAAACCGATGTTAATTTATGTTCAACGGCCAAGCCCTTCTGCGACCAATTGTCCTGCGAGTGCCAGCCCTATCAGGACTGCAGTTATGTTTGGTCTTTTACTACGGCCGAAAGGACGCTTTGCGACAGTGATTCGGCCAACCCCGGCTGTCAGGCGGACCGCAACCTTTGCGCCGAAGGCGAAGAATGCCGGGAAGATTGTTTTTGCTATGCCGAAGAAACCCCGCCGACTCCGCCCGACGGCGAAGTCGAATACTGCGACAGCGACGCCCAAAATCCGGGTTGCCAAGCCGACGCGGATATGTGTTCGGCGGAACAGCCTTTCTGCGACCAATTGTCTTGTGAGTGCCAGCCCTATCAGAGTTGTAAATATGTCTGGACTTTCAAAACCGGCAGTCCTTTCGTCATTGAAGAATGCGTTGATTACAACAAAGAAGGCGCGCCTTCGCCCAGCCCCACGCCTTGGAGCAAAGTGAGCAGTAATGTTTGCATTAATGTTCTGGTTTCCGCCCGCTTCAGTGAGCCGGTGGATGAACAGTCGGTAAAGAACAACGTCAAAGTCCAGATTGACTGTTCCGGCGCCAAATCAGAAGCCGATTGTCCGGCTGAAGGCGATGGTTGTTATTGGGCCAACAGCCAGTGCGTTTCCCAGCCGTTGGCCGGCTATGTCCATGTCTATGAATGGGATACGGACAACCATTACGGCGCTTTTAAGTTCTACAAAGGAGTTATTAATTCTAGCGACCGGAGCGAAAATTATTTGCCTAACACTAAATACCAAGTCACTTTGATTGGCGGGCCCAATGGCATCAAAACCAAGGCCGGCGTGCCTTTGATTGACGACTATATCTGGTCATTTCAAACTCGGGATTCCAACCAGCTTTGCAAGTTGGACAAAGTGAAAGTGGTGCCGTTTAATGCCAAACTGGTCATCAAGGACGCTTTGCAGAATTATTTAGGTGAAACCTACACCAAAGAAGATTCTTGCTTACTGCTTAATTCTGACAGCTATGATTGGGATTGGTGGTCGGAAGACGCAAGCAAAGGTAAGATTGACGATCAGGATAGCGATCCGAAAAACAGCAAGAACAATGTTCGGGCGGTTGGCGAATCTCCTTCGCCGATCAAGATCTATGCCCGCATTGAGTCGGAGAAAAAAGAAGGCTATGGCAATTTGATTATTGAGTTTGCCAATTTCGTGCTTTTGAAGCATTGGCCTTGCGGAGACGCCAATGGTCAGAACGTTTGTCCTAATGCTTTGATCGGCGCTGAATTCAACCGCCAAGTTGACCGGAAATCTTTCGGCGTCAATGAAAGCGACGGGTCGGTTAGTGGCGACAGCATCCAAATTTATTCTTGCGACAAAGGGTCTGACTGCAACTTGAACATCTTGCCTTTCAGTAAAGGCAGTAATTGGGATAGAGAACAAAACTTGCGCGCTGATTTCTTTTTTGACGCCGGCACGGGCAATGAAGAAATCAATGTTTCCACGACGCCGTCGCTTTTGAAGATCGGCAATTATTACCGCATTATTTTCAAAGATAACAGCCAAGGCATCAAAAATTATTTGGGTGAAGAACTGGACAATCCCAACTATGACAGCGCTCGGGGCGAAGAGTGCGAAGGGGAGAGCGCTATTTGCAAAAATTGTCTGAACCAAGGTTTGACTGTCGCTTGTTCGGAAACAACCAAAACCAATTGTTGCGGGGACAAGATCAAGGAGCCGGGCGAAGATTGCGACGATGGCAACAACTATCCGGGCGACGGCTGTTCCAATGTTTGTTTGAACGAAGGCTCTAATTTCAAAAATCAATGCGGCAATGGCAATGACCAGGATTTGGGCGAAGATCCGGGTTGCGACACGGCCAATGGTATTTTCTCGGGTTGCAACGATCATTGCGTTTTCAAGGGCTCTTTTGCTCCGGCGATTTGCGGGGACGGCGTTGTTGACAAAGCTCATGGCGAAGAATGCGACCAGAAAGGCCAAGCCACTAATGGCGACGGCTGTTCTGGCAAGTGCTTGTTCGAGGGTATTATCAAAAATGAAGAAGGAGAAGAAGATCCAACCAAATCAACCAAAGAATGCGAACCCAACACCCAAGGCTGTGATGCCAAGGGCGTGCATCTGGGCACTTTGCCCAAGGTAACCTGCGGGAACGGCAAGATTGAAATTGGCGAAGATTGCGATGATGGTAATACGATTAAAGGCGACGGTTGTTCTGATTTCTGTCTGAATGAAGGTTCAAACAAGTTCTGGGGCAGTACTTGTGGCAACAAGGTCGTGGAAGGCCCGGAACTGGACAGTTATTCCTGGTATTTCAGGGTCAAAGAAACTCCCGGTCTCTGCCAATTGTCTAGCGTTGATGTCAAACCGGAGAAAATGACCGCTGAAGTCAATGAAACAATCAATTATCAGGCCGACGCTTATGGCGAAACTGATGTTTGCGAGCCCAAAGGCCAGAAATTAAGGCCGGAAGATTATCTTTGGAATTGGTGGTCGGGCGACGCGAAAAAAGCGGTTGTTAATCCTTCAAGCAATAATCAAACTGCGGTAATGACCATCGCGGAAACGGGCGATACTCCGGTTAAAGTTTTTGCTTCAGTTAAAGATAAATCCGGCGATAACGCCAAAAATGATTTCGGCGAATTGTCCATTGTCGGCCAAGGCATCAAAGGCGGGGAATTGTGCGAGGCAAAAAAACCGAATTATCAATATAATCCCGATGCTCCGGCTGTTTGCCCGGTGGAAGTGCCGGATTGCGGTCCGGTTGAGATTTATCAGTGTTTGGTCGGTGATACTACCGGTGATGTTTGCAAAACTTATGATGATTGCCCTCGTTGTTGCTGTGAACCCAAGAAAAAATACAAGAACTTGACTTGTGAGCCAGACCAGGATGAATGCACTGGCTCAACCCGGGGCCTTTATTGCGGTTGCCAAAAAGACCTTGATTGCACCGAGGTTTATGGCGATAAATACGGCTGCGGATTTAGCGACCCGGCCAAATGCTGCCATCCTCGGCCGTGGATTACTGATTGCGACCCGACTTTGGAGTTTACCGGCGTTCAATCGAGCGAAGATACTTGGTGCAAGAGCGGCAATAATAATTTCTGCCCCAATGGCTTAATCAAGGTTTATTTCGACCAAGTAATCAAACCCGAATCACTGGCCAACAATAATTTTGCAGTGGTTACTCGGTTAATCACCAAAGACGACGGAGAGTGTCCTAAAGGGACGATTCCGACCGGCCAGATTGATTTAGCTTTTAATAATTCTGAAGAAAATGGTTTTTTTAGCCGGGCTTTGGGCGCCCTGAATGATGGTTTGAATAAATTGTTTGGTCGTGAGGCCAAAGCGGAAATGGTTGAATTTTGCCAAGTAACCGGCGATATTTACGCTTATCAGTTGTCGGCCAAAGATGAAACAACCGAAGAAGTTAAATATTTTACGGAAGCGATTTTCAGCCCTGATGAGAATTTGGAGTTCAGTCGGGTTTATTATGCTTTGGTGGCCGGTGATGATTTAGGAACAGGCGATGAGGGCGAGGGCGTGGTCAGCATTAAGGGTGTGGGTATGGATTTAAAAGAATCATCCAATGGCGGATGGGTGCCGGCCGGTCAAAAATCAGGCAACAACTTTTTTTGGTCATTCACGACCAAGGCCGATTTTTGTCCGATTGATCGCGTCAATGTTTACATTAACGGTAATGAAAAGCCGGCGATTTCCGATTTGTTCAATTGCACCAAGGATGATTGCCCCGACGACTTTAGCCAAAGCAAAACCGGCAACCAGCATCATTACTATGCCGAAGCGTTAGACAAGGACGGCCAAGAAATTAAAGCTGATTTTAAGTGGCAGGAGATTGATGCCGGTGGAGCGATTGAGGTAGGGGAGGTAGATACTGACCAACCCGACCAGAAAATAAGATATATTACGGCCAATCCCAAAGAAGACGCCCAGGCCTATCTGGATGTTATTGCCAGCGAGGACTTTGCCAACAGCACGGCCAACCAGCTGATTGACGTCCGGGTTTTTGACTGCGCCAATCCTTGGCCGGCTTTGCCGGATGATATTTATTCTTGGCAGCCGTGGCAGGACGATGTTACCAATTTTCAATTTTATTACTGCCGCGACCGAGGCGCGATTGGCACAAGTGATGATTTACCGGCCTTGGCTAATCCGCCAGTCATTGTCAATGGTACGGGTGAAATCTTAAAAGAATTTCTTTTTGCTGTTTTAGATAGCGACGTGGTTGGTTTCCGAGTTTTGAAAAATGCCGGCAAAAACCAAAAAATTTGTTCCAATGATTGCCAAAAGAGCTGCCTTGACGATACTGAGTGCAGTGGCGGTTATTGCCTCCGGCAATTTGCTCATTTATCACCTGGACTTTGGTATACTTTCCCTTGCAATGTGCCGGACCCGGGCAGTCCCCAGTCATTGGAAGTTGACGGCTACAAAGCCGTGCGCGATGGCCGGACAACTTATGCTTCCGCGGCCAATTCCACGCCCGCTGAAATTTTCACCAATATCTATCTGGTTTCTTACAATGAAGGCGCCAAGGCCGATACCCAAACCATCTACAACCAGATTCTTGGCCATTGGCATTTTAATACCAATTTGGATGATTATCGCGCCTGCCGGGATGCTGACGGCGAATTGTTGACTTTCGTGCCTTGCGATAATGATTTGGTTTGCCAACCATTGGGTTATTGCGACGCTCGGAAAACCAAAATTACCCGCGATACCATCCGCTTGGGCGATTTGAATGATCTGGCGCATCTTTTGGAGGCCTATTACAAAAAGAAAGAAGCCAAAGAAGGCCAGGGCGATTATCCGGCCTTGGCTGGCGGCAGTTATATTAAGGGCTTGTCCACCAGCAAATGGCCGATTTCTTGGGGTTTAACTTTGAAAGGCGAATTAGGCAAGGATTTGCCTCTTGACCCGCTTAATCTTTTTGGCGCGGATTGCTCGTTAAAAGACGGTTATGAGGCCTCAACTTGCTGGAATGAAACCAAAAAAGATTTTTATTTGTCGCCTTATTCCGATATTTATATTTATAAATATTTTCCCCTGACAACATCAGCGCCGGTGAATTACCATCTCTGTGCGGAATTGGAGTTTAGAGGAGATGGTTTTGGCTTGCATAATATGGCTGACCAGTGGTTCGGCTTGCCCGATTCCGCGGTTTGGGACTATAAACAGCTTAAATTCGGCCTTAGCCAATGCTATCCTTAATAGCGGTATTGGCCAAGTTTGATTATTTGAGGTATAATATAAAAGTAAGTTAATAATTAATAAAAATCAAAATTATGTTTGACCAACCTAACCCCATGGCGCCTAAAGAACCAACCTTGCCGCCTGATAATCCAGGATTGGTAGAGGATATTTTTGATTCTTTTGAGCCAGTCGGCGCTGGCGCGCCGCTCGCTGTTCCGCCGGGCGGAATTGTCGGAAACGGAATCAATCCGCCCGCTGGCGGACCGCCGGCCGGAAGTGGTTTATCTTCAAATAATTCGGGACCTTTTTCTTCAGGATCGGCGCCGAAAGCGCCTCAAACCCGGCCGGGCTTGATTGCCAACAAAAAATTCTTCATCATTGGCCTGTCAGCCGTCGTCATCGTGGTTTTGGGAGTTGGCGGTTGGCTGGCTTACGCCCGATTTTTTCAGGCCCGGCCGGAAGTAACCGTCAACCTTAATCAAGCGCCAATTAATGAGGCGGTTAACGCCAACCAGAATCTCAATTTGGAAAACCCGGAAGCCAATTTGAATATCAATGGGCCGGAACTGGCCGGTCCAATTGATACTGACGCTGACGGCTTGACTGACGAAGAAGAAGCTCGGATTAATACTGACCCAACTTCGGTTGATACGGACAATGATGGCTTGTTTGACCGGGAAGAGATCAAAGTTTACAAAACCGACCCCAGCGACGCGGATACGGACGATGACGGCTATTTGGACGGCGCGGAAGCCAGGGCCGGCTATGATCCGAGAGGCCCGGGTAAATTATTCAGCGTGGAAACCGCCCAATAATTACGAATTATGAATCAAGAACCGAAAAATAACCTTGGTCAACCGTCGACGGCCCCGCCGGTCGGCGGGCAGGTAGGCGGACCGCTGGACATTCATGTTATGCCCCAAAAGTTTTTGGCGGCTGATAGCGCCGGCCGGAAGGCCAAAATAATCGGCCTGATCATCATCATCAGCGTTTTAGGCGTGGCCTTGACCGCGGCCGCTTTTTATTTGAATTACACTTTGCAGAATTCCAAGACCACCCTGCCGGCCGGCAAGCAGGCCAACGCCAATCAGGTTAGCCAGAAAAACGCTAAGGTTAACCAAACAAATCAAAAAACCGCCAATCAAAATACCAATGTTAACCAAAATGAGGCGGTTGATGCCAATCTCAACAGCAATGTTAAGGCCAATGGAGAAGAGCCGATAGTTTTGTCGTCTGGACGGGACAGTGATAATGACGGTCTGACTGACGAGGAAGAAATCCTTTATGCCACCGGTATCAATAATGATGATATTGACGGCGACGGTTATTCAGACGGCGCTGAAGTCGTTAATCTTTACAACCCGACCGGCGCCGGCCAGCTGATCAGCTCGGCGGCGGTTGATGTTTTCACCAGCTCGGCTTTTGACTATTCCGTGCTCTATCCAATTAATTGGACTTTGGAAGTGACCGAAGTTGCCGGGCAGGAAGTGATGTTTACCAGCCAGACCGGCGAATTCGTCAAAATTTTTGTCCAGGACAATCCCCAGCAGCTTTCAGCCAAAGATTGGTATTGGGCGCAATGGCCGGATTCGCCGGATTCCAGCCCGCTTGAACAAATTGAAGTTAACGGACTGGAAGGGGTTTGGAGTTTTGACAAATTGAACGTTTATCTGGCTAAAGACGATAAGCTCTATGTGATCGCCTATAATATCGGTGAACGGCCAACCGCTAACTTTCAGACCACTTTTCAAATGATGGTCAAAAGTTTTGAATTAAAGGATTAGCCGGATGATTGTTTTAGAGATAAATAATTTAGCTAAAGCTCGTTTTAATAAAAAATATTTGATTAAGGTTGCCCAACGGACCGGCGCGCGCTTGAAACTTAAAGGCAAACGGCTGGTTTCGCTGGCTTTAGTCGGGACAATTGCCAGCCAAAAGCTGAACCGGCAATATCGCCGTCTTGACCGGCCAACTGATGTTTTGTCTTTTAGGGCATCCGCCAGCGGGCGGATTAAATCGGAGTATTTAGGAGAGATAATCATCTGTTACCCTTTGGCTCAAACCCAAGCGCGTGATTATAAAATCAGCGTTCAGTCGGAATTAGAGCGATTATTGATTCATGGCCTGCGGCACTTAACCGGCCATCACCATTATTGAAATAATAATTTATGTTTGAAAAAATTTTTTCTAAATTGAAAAACAAGATATCCCGAGAAGAGATTATTGTCGGTTTAGATATCGGCTCTTCGGCCATCCGCTTGGTGGTTGGCCAAAAAAGCGCGCCGGAACAGCCGTTAAAAATCATCGGGGCGGTGGAAGCGCCAGCTGAAGGCATTACTCGGGGCGTGATTAACAGCATTGAGGATGCCATTTCTTCCATTTCCGCCTGTTTGGAAAAAGCCGAACGGCTGGTCGGTTTGCCTTTGGAGCAGGCCTGGGTGGGCATTTCCGGCAGCCATATCATTTCCGAAGAAAGCCAGGGCGTGGCGATTATTTCCAAACCCAATGCCGAGATCCAGGCCGAGGACGTGGAGCGGGCGATTGAAGCGGCTCGGGCGGTGGCGACCCCGCCCAATTACGAAATTTTGCATATTGTCCCCCGCAGTTTCATGGTTGACGGGCAGTCGGGCATTAAAGACCCGATCGGCATGACCGGCATCCGCTTGGAAGCGACCGCTCAGATTATCATGGGCCTGTCGGCGCAAGTAAAGAATTTGACCAAATGCGTTTATCGCACCACCTTGGACATCAACGATTTGGTGCTGTCGATTTTGGCGGCCGCCGAGGCGGCCTTGGACAGCCGGCAGAAAAATTTAGGCGTTGTTTTGATTAACATCGGCGCTTTTACCACCAATCTGGTGGTCTTTGAAGAAGGCGAGATTCTGCAGACGGCGGTTCTGCCCATCGGCTCCGGCCATATTACCAATGATATTGCCATCGGTTTGAGGATTCCGCTGGATATTGCCGAACAAATCAAGCTGGATTACGGCCACGCTTTGGCGGCCAATTTCAATAAACATGATGACTTGGATTTAAGCGAGTTCAGCCAAGGCGAAACGGGCTTGGTGTCTAAAAAATATATTGCGGAAATTATTGCCGCCCGGGTGGAAGAAATTTTTGCCGGCGTGGACCGGGAATTGAAGCGCGTCGGCCGTTCCGGCAACCTGCCGGCCGGAGCGGTTTTAATCGGGGGTGGCGCAAAATTGCCGGGTCTGGTAGAATTAGCCAAGAAGGGATTGCGCCTGCCAGCGGCTTTGGGGCAAATCGTCAAATTGCCGACCGTGGCCGACAAGGCGGATGATCTGTCTTTTGCCAGCGCTCTGGGCCTGGTTTTATGGGGTGAACAGCTGCAACGGCGGGGCGGCAAATTTTCTTCTTTCAGCAACGTCGGCAAAACCGTCGGCGGCATCAAATACTGGCTGAAAAATCTTTTATCCTAAAATAATATTTAAGAATTTTTAATCCTATGGCGGAAGTTAAACCGGCAATTGAGACGTTTGCTAAAATCAAAGTGGTTGGCGTCGGGGGGAGCGGTGGCTCGGCGGTTAACCGGATGATTAAAGCCAAAATCAAAGGGGTTGATTTTTTAGCGGTTAATACCGATGTGCAGGCCCTGCATATTTCTCAGGCCCCGCATAAATTGCATATTGGCAAGAGCATCACTCGCGGTTTGGGCGCCGGCATGGATCCGGAACAGGGCCGGCGGGCGGCGGAAGAGAGCCAGAATGAAATCCGCGACGCCTTGCGCGGCGCCGATATGGTTTTCATCACCTGCGGTTTGGGCGGCGGCACCGGCACGGGCGCTTCGCCGATCGTGGCCGAGTTGGCTCGCGACGCCGGTTCTTTGACCGTAGCCGTAGTGACCAAACCCTTTTCCTGGGAAGGCGCCCAGCGCACGGCCATTGCCGAAAAAGGACTGGCTGATTTAGTCGGCAAGGTTGACGCGATTATTACCATCCCCAATGATAAGATTTTACAGCTGGTTGACAAGAAAACGCCGATGCTGGATTCTTTTATGACCGTGGACGAGGTTTTGCGGCAAGGCGTGCAGGGCATTGCCGAAGCCATTACCATCCCCGGCTTGATTAATGTTGATTTCGCCGATGTCAAAGCCATTATGAAAGAGGCGGGCTCCGCTTTAATCGGCATTGGTGAAGCCAGCGGCGAGGAGCGCGCGGTGGAAGCGGCCAAGCTGGCCATTGCCAGCCCTTTGCTGGATATTTCCATGGATGGCGCCAAAGGCATTTTATTCATCGTCACCGGCGGGCCTGATTTGACCATGCACGAAGTTGACGAAGCGGCCAAAATTGTTACCGCTTCGGCCGACAACAACGCTAAAATTATTTTCGGCGCGGTGATTGACGAAAATATTAAAAACAAGGTGAGGATTACCGTGATTGCGACTGATTTTGGCGAACGGGCGATGCCGGTTGTCCGCCGGACACCGGGGTTGGAACGGCCGATTTACGAGCCGACGGAATTTGCGACCAGAAGTTTGCCGATGGAAGAAGATTTCCGCCAGCTGGCGGATTTGGCGCCGGCGCCGAAGGCCAGGAAAGAAACGGCCAGAACCAAAGAAGAAGAGGAATTGGAAATACCGGCCTTTATCAGGAAAAAATTGCGATAAATATAAAAATAAAATAGACCCGCCTTTTTTGTTAATCTTGTTTTATTAACATTTTCCTTACCATTAAAAGAGCGGAGTGAAAACCGAAATTAAAAAGTTAAGGACGGTTTTTATTTTTTGCTGTAAAATATGTCAACCACCAAACATCATTTTAAATTGATTGAGAAACGCAACGGCCAGATGGTTAAATTTGACCCGAAAAGGATTGCCATTGCGATTTATAAGGCGACCGACGCCATTGGCCAGCCCAACAAGCGTTTGTCCAGAATGCTGGCCGAGCAAGTGGTAGAATTATTGACGGCCCGTTTGCCTTGGGGCGAAACGCCGACCGTGGAGGGCGTGCAGGACATTGTCGAGGAAGTTTTGGTCAAGAGCCAGAAGGCCGACTTGGCCAAGACCTACATTATCTATCGCCAGAAGCATAAGGAAATCAGGGAAGGCAAGATTCCGCCGATTGCCATCAAGGAAGAATTTAATTCTTCGCCCAATGCCCTGGTGGTTTTAAAAAAGCGTTATTTGAAAAAAGACGAGAAAAACGGCGAAACCGTGGAAACGCCATCGGAAATGTTCCAGCGGGTGGCCCGCAATATCGCTTACGCCGACCATCTTTACAAGACGCTTTATTATCAAGACGTGGATGTCAATAAAACCGCCGAGGAATTTTTTCAAATCATGAATCAGGGTTATTTTATGCCCAATTCGCCGACCCTGATGAACGCCGGCCGGCCCCTCCAGCAGTTGTCCGCTTGTTTTGTTTTGCCGGTGGGCGATTCCATGGTGGAGATTTTTGACGCCATCAAGTACACGGCTTTAATCCATCAGAGCGGGGGCGGCACCGGCTTTTCTTTCAGCCGTTTGCGGCCGGGCGGGGATCGGGTCAAAAGCACCCAGGGCGAATCGTCAGGCCCCTTGTCTTTTATGAAGGTCTTCAACGCCGCCACCGAAGTGATTAAGCAAGGTGGCAAACGCCGCGGCGCCAATATGGGCATTTTGCGGGTTGACCATCCGGATATTCTGGATTTCGTCGTTTGCAAAAAAGACGTTAAGGATTTTAATAATTTTAACCTTTCGGTGGCCATCACCGACAAGTTTATGATCGCGTTGAAGAATAATGAGGACTATGAATTAATGAATCCGAGGAACGGGGAAGTGGCCAGCACCTTGTCGGCCCGCAAGGTTTTTGACTTGATCGTTTCCATGGCTTGGCAGAATGGCGAACCCGGCGTGATTTTTATTGATACGATTAATAAATTTAATCCCACGCCGCAATTGGGTCAGATTGAGTCCACCAACCCTTGCGGCGAGGTCCCGCTTCTCCCTTATGAATCATGTAATCTCGGTTCAATTAACTTGACTAAGATGGTGACCAAGGACAAGCAGGTGGATTGGGAGAAAATAAAAGAGGTGGTGCATTCAGCCGTTCATTTTTTGGATAATGTGATTGATATGAATCGCTATCCTTTGAAAGAAATTGAAGAAACCGTGGCCAAGACCAGGAAAATCGGTCTGGGCGTAATGGGCTGGGCGGATTTGCTGGCCCAATTGGAAATTCCTTATGATTCCCAAGAGGCCTTGGATTTGGCCGAGAAAGTGATGCTGTTTGTCAGCAACGAGGGTTATTGGACGAGCGAACAATTAGCCAAAGCCAGAGGGGTTTTCCCGGCTTGGCAAGGCGGTTGGTTTGACAAGCACAATGGGCCGAAGTTGCGTAACGCCACCCTGACCACGATTGCCCCGACCGGCACCATTTCCATTATTGCCAATGCTTCTTCGGGCATTGAGCCCTATTTTTCCATTGCCTATACCCGAAAAAATTTATTGGACGCCGGCGATGAATTAGTGGAAGTTAATCCTTATTTTATGAAAGCCGCCAAAAAAGAAGGTTTTTATTCCGAGGAATTGATTAAAAAATTAGGCGAGCAGGGAAGCGTTAAAAACATTGAAGAAGTGCCGGAAAAGTGGCGCCGGATTTTTACCACCAGCCATGACATTGCGCCGGAATATCACTTGCGGATGCAGGCGGCTTTCCAAAAATACACCGATAATGCCGTTTCCAAAACTATTAATTTTCCCAACAGCGCCACTATCCAGGATATTGAAAAGGCCTATTTAATGGCCTACGAATTGGGTTGCAAAGGCCTGACCGTTTATCGCGACAATAGCCGGGAAAAGCAGGTCTTGAATATCGGCGTTGTTGCCGAGGCCGAGGAATCAGCCGAGAAGCCAGTTAATGAATTATTGAAAAACGGCGACCATGTCAAGCGTTGTCCGGAGTGCAAAACACCGATGGAAATCAAGGAGGGTTGCGCCGTTTGCCCCAGCTGTGGTTACTCGGGCTGCAGCGTAAGTTAAAATCAATATGGCCATCCATCTTTATTGCGGCAACGGCAAAGGCAAAACCACGGCGGCGTTAGGTTTGGCCTTGCGGGCATTGGGGCAGAATCAGAAAGTCGCCCTGGTTCAGTTTATGAAAAAGGGCGAGTTTGGCGAAATTAAGGCCTTGAAAAAGTTTCCCAATATTATTATCAAACAATTCGGCCGGCAAGGATTTGTCAGAAAAGCCAATCCTCAAGACCGACGGTTGGCTCTGGCGGGGTTGGAGTTTGCCCAAAAAGTTTTAAAAAAGAAACCGGAAGTTTTAATTTTAGACGAATTAAATACGGCCGTCAGTTTAAAATTATTATCAGAACGAGAAGTTTTGGGTTTTTTAAAAAAGATTTCGCCAAAAGTTGAAATTATTATCACCGGCCGAGGAGAAAATAAAAAAATAAAAGCCCAAGCGGACTTGGTGACGGAAATGAAAGAAATCAAGCACTATTTCAAGAAAGGCCTTAAAGCCAGAAGGGGGATAGAATTTTGATTTCTTGTTGTTTGTGATATAATACTCTCATGGAAAACTAAGACCAAAACAAATTAGCGCCCCCCAGTAACAATTTTGTCTCTAATACGGCTAAAATGGCAGAGGGCTATGATCAGCCAGAATTACGGGAATTGCTGGAAGAGAACCTGAAATACGCCAAAGCCATATATTGGTCCGTGGAAAAAGTCCGGCGCCACCTTTTTTGGCAAAGGGTTTTTACTTTAATATATATTCTTGTGCTTATTGTCTTACCTTTGGTTGTCGCCGTCATTTATTTGCCGCCGTTCATCAGCGCCTACCTTAGCCCGTATTTGGAGCTTTTGCAAGGAAAATAAAATAATTAACCCATTTATCAACCACTATGCCCACTTGCGAGGAATGCAAATTCTACAAGCCGGTGAGCGAAAGAGAGGGTGATTGTTTTGGCCATCGGATTCCGTCGGAAATGGACGCTGAAGAATGTCCGACCCAGTCGTTTCAGCCGGAAGAAGAGAAATAACCGGGCTTGATCCGTCGATTGGCGGAAATAACCAGGTATTAAATACCATGGTTTTTAGTCGTCTAATTATTAATCGTTAAAATTATGGAAGACCAAAAATCCTTAAAAAAATTTTTACTGCTGGCTTTGGTCATTAGCTTGCTGGTCGGCGGTTTGGCCGGCTTTTCCGCCGGCTTGGGTAGCAGTTTGCTTTTAAGCGATTATATTTCGCCTTGGCTGGTTAAGCAGGGCATTAATTTGCCGGTAGCCAAGCCCCAGCCACAGACTGAAGAAAATTCGCCAGTGGGCGGACAGGTCGGTCAGCCGGCCGGCGATACCGTGGTCAATGCCGTCCGAAAAGTCAAGCCGGCCGTGGTTAGTATTGTGGTTACCAAGGATCTGAGCCAGTACCAAGGCGCCACTTCCCCTTTTGGCGATTTTTTCGGTTTTAATCTCCCCCAAATCCAATTACCACAGGGCGAGCAGCAAATCGGCGGCGGCACCGGTTTTATCATCTCGGCTGATGGCCTGATTTTAACCAATAAACATGTGGTCATTGATTCGGAAGCGAAATATACAGTGGTGGCTAATGATGAGCAAAAATACGAGGCCAAGATTTTAGCCACTGACCCATTTAACGATATCGGCATTTTGAAAATTGAAGCCAATGGCTTGCCAATCGTGACTTTAGGCGACTCGGATAAGCTGGAGGTCGGCCAGACCGTCATTGCCATTGGTAATTCCTTGGGCGAATATCAGAATACCGTCACCCAGGGCATTATTTCCGCCATTGGCCGGCGAGTGACCGCTGGCAATAATCTGGGCAGCAGCGAGGTTTTGGAAGAAGTGATTCAGACCGACGCGGCGATTAATCCGGGCAATTCCGGCGGGCCGTTGATTAATCTGGCCGGTGAGGTAATCGGGGTTAATACCGCCATTTCCCAAGCCGGTCAGTCAATTGGCTTTGCCATTCCGATTAATCAAGCCAAAAAGACCGCGGAGAGCGTGAAAAAATACGGCCGGATTATCCGGCCCTATCTGGGCATCCGTTATGTGCCGATTACGCCGGCTTTGGCGGAGAAAAACAAATTAAACGTTGATTACGGCGCTTTGATTGTCCGGGGACAAAACGCCGGCGAATTGGCCATTGTGCCGGGCAGTCCGGCGGACAAAGCGGGTTTGGAAGAAAATGACATTATTCTGGAGATTAACGGCCAAAAAATTGATTCCGGGCGCTCCTTAGCCAAAGAAATCGCCAAATTCAACCCGGGCGACAAAATTAAATTGAAAATCCTGCACGACGGAGGTGAAAAAGAAGTGGAAGCGGTTTTGGAGGAGTATAAAGAGTAATTATTGCGACAAATGCGTTGGTTCAAATCTCCTGATTTGAACCATTATGTTCTATCCGTCGGTTCAATTCTCTGAATTGAATCGCATTGAGAGACGCAAAATTTTGCGTCTCTAGGGGTTTGGGTCAGGAGACCCAAACCAAAATCGCAGAACATTAAGGTTCAGGTCAGGAGACCTGAACCAACGCTATGGTTTTATAAATATTTTTTCACTTCCCACGGCGTGACTTCCAAACGCGCTTCGTCAATGTCGGTTTTGGCCGCCTGGATAATCGCCTGGAAAGCGTGTTTGCCTAAAAGATTTTTCAATATTTCATCCTGTTTTAATTCTTCAATCGCTTCAATTAAATTAGCGGGCAGGGTTTTTATGCCTTTGCTGATTCTTTCTTCTTCAGTCAGTAAATAAACATTTTCTTCAACCGCTAACGGCGGGGTGATTTTATTTTTCACGCCGTCCAAACCGCAGGCGAGCATGGCGGCAAAAGCCAGATAAGGATTAGCCAAAGGATCCGGGCATCTTAATTCCAGCCGGGTGGCAGAATCGCGGCCTTGGCTGATTTTGGGAATCCGGATCAGGGCCGAGCGGTTGGTCTGGCCCCAGGAGATATTGACCGGCGCTTCATAGCCCGGCACCAGCCGTTTGTAGGAATTAACCGTGGGCGCGACAATGGCCGATAAAGCGCGGGCGTGCTTCAGTTGGCCAGCCAGAAAATTATAGGCCAATTCAGACAATTGGTATTTGTCATCAGCTTGGTAAAAAGCGTTGCGGTTGTCCTTAAAAAAGCTTTGGTGGACATGCATGCCCGAGCCGTTAATGCCCTGGAGGGGCTTGGGCATAAATGTGACTTTGAGCGATTCTGGGCCGGCATAGGCCTTGAGGGCGGATTTGAGCGTCAGGATATTATCCGCGCTTTTTAAGGCCTTATCATAGCGGATATCAATTTCATGCTGGCCTTCAGCCACTTCGTGATGGTAGCTTTCGCCTCTAATATCAAAAGCCCTTAAAGAATCCATGACTTTCCGGCAGATGCGCGAGGCCCGGCTGGTGGGCGTATGGTCAAAATAGCTTTTGCGGTCATGGGGCACCAAGCAAGGCAGTTCGCTTCTTTCAAACAGGAAAAATTCCAGTTCCGCGGCCGTGTAGTATTCGTAGCCCAACTCGGTCACTTCCTTTAAGGTTTTTTTCAAAATAAACCGCGGGTCGCCGTCAAAGGGCAGGCCATTGGGCAGATAGATGTCACAGATGAGCCGGGCGGACTTGAATTCGGTGTTGGTCCAAGGCAGAACGGCAAAAGTTTCCAAATCCGGCTTGAGGAGCATGTCGCTTTCGCAGATGCGGGCGTGGCCTTCCACTGACGAGCCGTCATACCAAGCGCCGGATTCAACGATATCCCGGAAGCGGTGCGACTCCACTTCCACTACTTTGATGCGGCCGGTTAAGTCGGAAAATTGCAGGAGCAATACCTTGACGCCCTCCTGTTTGATTAGGTCCTCAATTTGTTCATAGGTCATAGGTTTGAGATTAATAATTAATAAATAAAAAGCGAAAAGCCCCTTGGAGGGGTTTTCTTTTATTTTATCAGAAAGCTTAACCCGGGCAAGAGGGGAGGTGTGGATAAATTGAAAGAAGTTTTTGGGAGATAATTTTTGAGCCGGGCTTTTTTTATTGACTTCCGCCCCATAGCGTGGGAAAATAAAAGGACCATGAATCAACAGCAAGCTTTGGAAATATTAAAACTGGGCCACAACGCCTATCTCACCGGCCCGGCCGGTAGCGGGAAGACGTATCTATTAAATCAATACATTGCCTTTTTAAAGAACAAAAATGTCAATGTGGGCGTCACCGCTTCCACTGGCATTGCCGCCACCCACATGAACGGCCGGACCATCCATTCCTGGAGCGGATTGGGCATCAAAGATCAATTGCGCAAAAAAGACATCGAGGACATGTTAAAAAAATCATATTTGGTCAGCCGGTTAAGAAGCGCCGGGGTTTTGATCATTGACGAGATTTCCATGTTCCATAATTTCCATTTGGACATGGTTGACGAGATTTGCCGGTCTTTAAGGGGATTGGACCTGCCTTTCGGCGGATTACAGGTAATCCTTTGCGGGGATTTCTTCCAATTGCCCCCGGTCAACCGGAACGGCTCGGGTTCGGATTTTGTCGTTAATTCGCAAGCGTGGCAAGAGATGGATATTAAAATTTGTTATTTAGACCAGCAGTTTAGGCAGGCGGACGCCGAGTTTCTGAAATTGTTGACTGAAATCAGGCAAAACCAAATCAGCGAGGAGTGCTTGAACAATCTGCTGACTAGGATTAAAGAGCCGGTTGACGGTCCGCTCACGCCCACCAAGCTTTACACCCACAATGCGGATGTGGACGCGGTCAACAATCTGGAATTGGCCATGATTAAAAATGATCCAATGACTTATGAAATGACTTCCCGGGGCAACAAAAATTTGGTCAGGATTTTAAAAGACAGCTGTCTGGCGCCCCAAACTTTGATATTGAAAGAAGGCGCTTTGGTGATGTTTGTGCAGAATAATTTTGAAAAGGGCTATGTCAACGGCACCTTGGGCAAAATTATCGGTTTTGATAACAGTAATCTGCCAATTGTGGAAACCAAGTCAGGGGACCGGATAACGGCCAGCCCGGGTATTTGGACCATAGAAGAAGGGGGATCAATGATTGCCAAAATCAGCCAGATCCCTTTAAGATTGGCTTGGGCCATTACCGTCCACAAGAGTCAGGGCATGAGTTTGGATTCAGCCGAGATTGATTTGAGCAAAGCATTTGCCCTAGGCATGGGCTACGTGGCGCTTTCGCGCGTCAGGACTTTGGAGGGCATAAAACTGTTGGGTATTAATGATATGGCCTTAAAGGTTGATCCGGCCATCGTAGAGCTGGACCAGGAATTCAGCCGGCAGTCCCAAACGCTCGCCGAGCAGTTGGGCAAAATGAAGGCAAAAGCAAAGAAACAGAAGCAGGAAGAGTTTTTGAAGAGGGCAAGGTTAAGTATTAGGGGGAGGGGGTTTTTGGGGTAGGGTTTGGTTGACTTTTTTAGGGAAAAGTAGGAAGATTGAGGCAGATAAAATATCTTCAAATATATAATTATTAACAAAATGCCTATGAAAATGAACAAGATCATTATGTGGCCGGGCCGGAATTGTTGGCGGAATGCCGAACCCTGGGCGGCTGCCAAAAAGGCGAAGCTAAAATAACCAAGGGCTATAATCTCCCCGCCAAGTATGTTATCCATACGGTCGGCCCGATTTATGGCCATGAAAACGGCCAGGAAGACAATATATATTGACACCAAAAATAGCTGTGATATTATTAAATTAACCGTTTCAGTTTTTCTACAATATGATAGAAAAATTGAAACGAATAATTCCTATTAATATGGCCAAAAAATTACAAAGTATAGCTGTGGAAGAAAAACTTAAAACCTTGGGGCTGGCAGTGTTCACGCCTCGGGAATTTCAAGGCGTTTTTGATGTGCCCAAAAAAACCGCTTCCATGTTTATTCTAAACAACGTGAAAAGCGGCTTGTTTATAAAATTGCGCAACAACTTTTATGCGATTAAGGATAGCAACCCCGACTATTCTTTTATCGCCAACAAATTATATCAACCTTCATATATATCGCTGGAAACCGCCTTATCGCATTATAATATTATTCCCGAAGTAGTATATGGCACCACTTCCATTACCACCAAAGCGCCTCGGGAATTCAAAACGCCGATAGGTAATTTCACCTACCAACACATTAAAACAGAAGCCTTTACCGGCTATCAATTGCAGGAAATTGATAGATATAAAGCACTGTTTGCGGAGCCGGAAAAAGCCCTGGCTGATTATTTATATTTTGTTGACCTTAAGAAAGTATCGCTTAACGATCGCTTAAAATTAAAGGGCGTTAATAGGATAAAATTGGTTGAATACGCCAAACTATTTAAACGGCCAAGCATGTTAAAACTGATTAATCAAATCTATGCTGACTCGCGCCAACCTCGAACAATTTACTAAGCAGTCTCAGGCTAAGCTTGAGAATATTGTCAGGGAATACTGCCAACATTTGTTTTTGGCATATCTTTATCAACAGCCGGGCTCCGAGCATCTGCTGTTCAAAGGCGGTACGGCTTTGCGAATTATTTTCCATAGCTCTCGCTATTCAGAGGATTTGGATTTTACCGGGGTTAATATAACCCAAAGGGAAGTGGAAGAAATTTTTACCAATACACTTGCTGCTTTAGAAAAAACCGGCGTTGGCGTTGAGCTGGAGGAAGGCAAGCCGACCACTGGAGGATATTTAGGCATTGTAGTTTTTCAAACATATGGAAAAAATATCCATATTCAAATTGAAGTTTCTTTAAGAAATGGCAAAAAAGCGAAAGGTATAAGCAAGCTAATTGAAAATGATTATATCCCCGCCTATACTCTTATTCACTTGGCAGAAGAAGAAATTATCAAAAGTAAGATTCAAGCTCTAATCAACCGCTATAAACCCAGAGATTTTTATGATTATTTTTTTCTACTCTCTGGCAATTTTCCGATTGTGAAAGAAAAAGAAAATCTAGCCAAAACTCTTAAATTATTACGAAGCTCAAAAATTGATTTTCGACGCGAACTTAGAGAATTTTTGCCGGCGGGCCACCTTATGCATCTGCGTAATTTCCCAAAGTTATTGGAGGAAAAAATTTTAAATTTTTTGGGTAAAGCGCGCTAAAGAAATTTCAAACGGACAAGCAATCAGCCAATGGAGATTTTGGAAGTTAGGTATTAATTTTATAATTAAATAAATTATTCATAACCATAAAATACCATGAAGCCAATAATCAAAGAGGCAAAAAGGGGATGGCTGAACCTTACGATTTGGAGCCGGAATGTAGATAAAAAGATTTTAAAAATCTCTAAGCATTTCGGCATAACCTTCATTGTGATATTTATTATTACCGCCTCAGCGATTACCATTGGGAATGAAATAATGGATGTAGTGCTCGGCGACGAGTATGATTCTGAAGGTTCTTACGCCGACGAAAGTTATGGCGAAGAATCAAATTGCAATGTTTTGGGGATAAATATCCATGGCGATATAGCCACTTATATTTCCAAAGAATATTATGATAAGGATGTAGATGGTTATTTGGTGGACCAGACCGCTTCGGAAGATGTTGTCTCTTACATCCAATCGGCGCAAACAGATGAAGACATTAAAGCTATTTTTTTAGAGATTGATTCTACCGGTGGTTCTCCTACGGCCGGCGAAGAGATAGCTAATACCTTAAAACTAACAACCAAGCCCACGGTGGTTATGATTAGGAACGCCGGGCTTTCCAGCGCCTATTATGCCGCTACTGGCGCGGATGTTATTTTCGCCTCGCAACATTCTGACGTGGGGAGCATTGGCGTCACTTGGTCATATTTGGATTATGCTGAAAAAAATAAGAAAGAAGGGTCGACCTATAATCAAGTAAGTAGCGGGGTATTCAAAGATATGGGCGATCCTGACAAGCCGTTAACGGCCGCCGAGAAAGAATTAGCCATGCGGGATATTAATATTATGAAAGAGAATTTTATCAAAGCCGTGGCGGAAAACAGAAAGTTGGATATTGAAAAGGTGAGGCGAATGGCCGACGGTTCAACCATGCTTGGCCAGATGGCTTTGGAAAACGGCTTGGTTGATAAAATCGGCGGAATCAATGAAGTTCAGGATTATCTCACAGAGACCATTGGCGAAGAGCCGGAGTTTTGCTGGCAGTAAACATAAATAAAGTCATTATAACTTTTATGCCCTACCTCGGCGTTATCATTGAAGAAAGCTTAAAAGACAAAAACATCCTAAAAGATGTCAAAGTTTTAAGTACTAAAATAGAGGAAGCCGGGGCTGAAGAGGGGACGCCTAACCTTGCCCATTGGACCATGCATACTGTTGAAATCCCTGAAGGTGAAGAAGAGGCGATTGCTCAAAAACTCAGCCAGTCGTTATATGCCAATAATAACGGCCATTGGTATGCCGACTACAAAAACGCCACTCATCACTATATCATCTTTCCCGGCAAAATATTCTACATTGACCGGGCCAAAAAGGAAGAATATGACGAAGCGACCAAATACGGCATCTCTGTAGGCGTTCCGGCGCATCAATTGGGTTTTTCTCTGGAAGTAATTTAAGAAATCAAAAAATCGGCTGTAAGTGAGAGGAGTAGAAAATGAGTAGATTCGTGTATTTTTGGGTAGATTTGACATATACTTGTGTAGATTTGGATAGTATGATACCATTAATATATGGAAGAAAAATTGCTAACAATCAGCCAAGCGGCTGAATATTTGGGTATTTCTATAAATACGCTTCGCCGTTGGGATGAAAGCGGTAAGTTAACCGCGATCAAAAAAGATGGCGGCACGCACAGATATTACCAAGAAAAGGATTTAGAGATCTTTGCCAGTGATTTAATGAAGTTTGCTTCCGAATGGATTGAGGATGGCGTGGAGTTCCCAGGCACATTCTATTGCCCGACCAGCTCGATTTTTAACGCCAGATTGACAAAGATGGAGTATGCTTTGATGCAAAAGCCGGGGTTTGAAAAACTATACTCCCTGATCGTTTTAATTGCCGGGGAAATCGGCGATAATTCATTCGCTCATAATTTAGGGAAATGGCCGGATACGGCAGGAATTTTCTTTGGCTACGATCTGGCCAAAGGCATTATCGTGCTGGCTGATAGAGGACTGGGTATTTTAGAAACGTTACGCCAAATTCGTCCGGAACTTCCGAACCATGTTACGGCCGTAACGGTTGCTTTTACTGAATTTATTTCCGGCCGGGCGCCGGAAAAACGCGGGAATGGCCTTAAGTTGGTCCGTGAAGTGGTTATTGACCAGCCGATTGATTTATTTTATACCAGTGGCGATGCCGAAGTGCGCATGAAGGGCCAGAATAAGATATTTCAGGTTACGCGCGGCCAGCGTATTGTGCGAGGATGCTTGGCAAAAATAGAATTTTAATAAATTTTAATAGGTAAATATATGAAATTACAGCTGGAAAAATTTGGTAAAACATTAATATCGCGGGAATTGGGCAGTGAAGCCCTTAAGGCATTTCAGCCGACTCTGCGAGAGCTTTCAAAAGACGAAGAACTGGAAATAGATTTTTCCGGAGTATTGACATTGTCGCCTTCTTGGGCTGATGAATTTTTAAGCCCGCTGTTAAATCAATTGGGCGATCGCTTGGTGCTTTTGCCAAGTGATAATCTTTCAGTAGGCGCAACAATTAGGATTCTTCAGGAGGCCAATAAACAATCATTTGGGATTAGGGCCTGATTTCTACAACGCCACCCACCACTATATCATCTTCCCCGGCAAAATGATTTAAGAAGTTCTAAAGATCGCCTCCCTGGCGATTTTTTGATATAATGAAAACAATAAAACAAAAACCCTGGTCCCGATAAATTGAAATGGTGGCGTTGGCAAGATAAAAAATAATTATGAATGCGATTATCAAAAAAATCCGAAAGGAACTAAAGCAAAACAGCGATCCACACACTAAAGCCACGTGGCCGAGGTTTTTTAAGGAAAAAGTGAAAATCCATGGCGTCAAAACCCCTCTGGTCATTAAGGCCGGCCGGGCGTTCAATCGGGAAATTATGGCCATGGACAAAAAAGCGGTCTTCGCCCTATGTGAAGAGCTGTGGCAGTCGGGCTATATGGAAGAGTCGTTTATCGCTTGCCATTGGTCGTACCTTATCCGTAAAAAATATCAACCGGCGGATTTCAAGGTATTTGAAAAGTGGGTGGCTGATTATGTCACCAACTGGGCGTCATGCGATAATTTTTGCAACCATACTGTCGGCGCGTTTGTCGAAAAGTATCCCAATTATTTGAAAAATTTCAAACAATGGGCCAAGTCCAAAAATCGCTGGATGCGCCGGGCTTCGGCCGTAACCCTGATAGTCCCGGCCCGGCAGGGGAAATTTTTAAAAGATATTTTCAAAATCGCCGATATTCTGCTCTTGGACCGCGATGACTTGGTGCAAAAAGGCTATGGCTGGATGCTTAAAGTCGCCAGCGAGGCGCATCAAAAAGAAGTCTTTGGCTATGTCATGAAAAACAAAGACCAAATGCCCCGGACAGCGCTCCGTTACGCGATAGAGAAAATGCCCCCCGGTTTGAGGGCAAAAGCCATGAAAAAATAAAATAATAAATAAGAAACCTGGGTGGCCTTTGCCACAATTTTACAATTGACGATTACTTATTTGAACAGATAATATGGTTTTGTTAACCGCGTTTGACAAACAGGTTAACATTTGTTAACCTTATAATATCTTAAGGTTAACAACGATTTTATGCAAAATAACCATCAAAAAACCCATATTTCCGTGGCTGAACTGGCAAAAATGCTGGGCATCAGCCGGATTGCCGTCTTTAAACGAATTAAAAAGGGACAAATTCCCGCTGAAAGAATCGGGCGGTCTTATGTTATTTCCATAAATGACGTTAATGAAATCACCCAGGGAATCGGCCCGAAAATATTAACCAAAGAAAAAAAAGAGGTTATAGAAAAAGCGGTTAAAAAGACGGTCAAAGAATACGGGGAAACTTTAAAGCTTTTAGGCAAAGAATAAAATATGCGCATTGAGAGAATTACTATCTTGGATGTTGAATATGTGGCCCAATTGAAACTTTTTTAAATACCTATATTTTGGATTTATAACTAATAATTAACCATTATGAACACCATCAAACCCACCGGCTGTTGTGAGCCGTTTGACCCCAAGCCCTGGGAAGACAAAGAAATCACTTGGCAGGACAAAATGTTCGTTAAAGACCACGTCACCAGTTTTTTACATATCCCCCTTAACTTCGGCCAGAAAGTGGTCAAAAACATGAAACTGATAGAATCAGCCGGCGCTGAAACGCCTTATCAATTAATGCTGACTGATGAAAAATCTCTCTGGGGTTCTGATATTTATATTGACGTGGGTAAAGCCGTGCCAAACGCGCAGATGGCCACGCTTTCCGGCACCTTCTTGACCAAAGTTTTTGAAGGGCCTTACAAAAACGCGAGTCAGTGGGCGAAAGAGATGTCCGAGTACGTGAAGGGCAAAGGCAAAGAATTGAAAAAAATGTATTTTTCCTACACTACCTGCCCGAAGTGCGCCAAGGCCTACGGGAAAAATTACGTGGTGCTTTTCGCGCAGATAAAATAATTTCCGCATTAATATCGTAGGGACAGAACAGTGTTCTGTCCTTGGGACAGGACGATGTCCTGTCCCTACAACGGCGAAAAACAAGATTTAATTCTTGTTTTTTGTTATTGACCCGCCAAGATTTTGCTTCGCAAAAACTTAGGCGGGCAAGACGAGGATTTAAAGGTTAGTTTAAAATAATAAACCTCGCAATATTGTCAAAGAGGGGTTACCTGTATGTTTGACAAAATCCTCTTTTCTGCTATTCTTGCCTTAAGGAGGGCAATCAAGCCGTTCCTTGAAAATTTAACCATTATCTCAAAACCTTTATTAAGGAGGAGAAAATGTCACGCAAGAATTTGTTTATAGCGACCATAATTATGGCGTTATGCTGGTTAAGTTCCATTGGTCAAGCCGAACAAATTGATTTTGCTCTGCGTCTTGAGCCAAGCCAAAACACTTTCAAGCCAAATGATGCTTTGCGGGTTTTCCTGGATTTGAATATTAACCAGGCGCCTGTTGTGTCGGACCTTTACTTTATTATAGCGTCGCCAAATGGATACTATTCCGCTTTTGATTGGCAAAAAGGCATAAGGCCCTTGTTACTGGCCTATCCTTTTTCCCAGAAATTGTCCATCCAAGACATACTGTTGTTAGAAATTATTTTGCCCAGCGATTTCCCGCCGATTGCCAATGCGGGCGATTATATTTTCGCTATTGGCGCTTTTAAGCCCAACACCGGCAATTTGATTTCCAATATCGGCCAAGCAAGTTTTCATTATGAACAAGAAACCGAAGAACCATGGATTGATTTTACTGACATTCCGGATTATGGCTCCCCCGGAGTATTGAAAGGTAAAGTCGGCGGCGTTAATTCGGCTGATTACGGAATATTGGTCTATATTGAAGTTGAGACCGTTTGGTGGACTAAACCGTATTTTAACGCACCGTTAACTACGATTAATACCGATGACACTTGGAGCTGTAATATCACGACTGGCGGCAATGATGCCTATGCTACTAAAATAGCTGCTTATTTAGTGCCTGTTGGCATTGACCCATTCCAATATCAATGCGGTCCCTGTTACCAGTTGCCGAAAATTCCCGAAGCAGTCGCTTCTAAGCAGGCGGACCGCAGTCCGCCGCAAAGAACAGTTGATTTTTCCGGTTATCAATGGAATATCAAACGGCGCGATTTTCCGGCCGGTCCCGGTCCCAATTATTTCTCGGATAAAAAAGAGGATATTTGGGTTGATGGAGAAGGCCTGCATTTGACCATTAAGGAACATGATGGCAAATGGAATTGCACTGAGGCGATTAACACCGATTCCTTGGGCTATGGCACCTATGTTATCCAGACCCGCGGCCGGATAGATAATATGGGTTATATTCCGGTATTCGGCATCTTTACCTGGTGCACCGAAGCCAAGGAATACAACTACAAAGAAATTGACATTGAAGCGGCTCGCTGGGGCCATCTTGATGACACCAACTTTCAGTATGTGGTTCAGCCCTGTTCCCAATGTCCTGGTTGCGGCGATAATTGTGCCCGCTTTAATGTTGAATTGAGCGATGAAGATAGCAACCTGACCTACTACATAGCTTGGAAGTCGGGCCAAGCGGAATTTGCCACTTATTACGGTGAACATGGTAAAGGTACTCCGCCTGCCGAGGATTTAATTTATCATTGGGTCCATGCCAGTTCAGATGTCCCGCCAGCCGGTGGTGAAAACTTCCGATTTAATTTCTGGCTTTTTGGCGGCAATGCTCCGGATAAAGGAGAGCAGGAAGTAGTTGTTACTTATTTTGATTGGCGCGAAGATTATGTATTCCCCACGCCAACCCCAACTATGACTAAAACGATTACGCCAACCCATACTCCGATTTATCCATCTATGACCAAAACTGCCACCGCCACTGCTACTCCGACTATGACAGCCACTAAAACCGCTACCGCCACCTTAACCAAGACGGCAACACCGACTCCGACGCCAACTCCGGGCTTGGAAATTACTACTTATCCACCATATGGTTCGCCGGGTTATTTACAAGGCAAAGCGTTAGGCGTTAATCCCCAAGATTATAAGATAACGGTTTACATTTTTGTTCCGACTTCTTATCCGGTTGGCTGGTGGGTTAAACCGACTTTGGCTAATCCATTCACTTTGATTAATCCTGCCGGCGATTGGAGCTGTAATATTGCTACTGGCGGCGTTGATACGGAAGCGACTATTCTGCGAGCTTATTTGATTCCTAATGGCGTTAATCCGCCTCTGGCAAACGGTTGGAATGAATTACCGGAAATTCCCGAAGCGGTCGCTATGGCAGAAGTATTTAGAACGCCAAACCCGACAGCTACGCCGAGTAATACGCCAACCCCGCCCGACCCTTGGATTATTTTCAGTTATGTGCCATCTAAAGGCAGTTATGATAATCTGCAAGGAACCGTAGGCGGTGTTAGTCCAATGAGCGATTATAAAGTGATGGTCTATATTTACTATTACGGTTGGTGGACCAAACCTTATTTTGACACGCCATTGACCTATATTGCCAGTAACGGCAGTTGGACTTGCGACATCACTACCGGTGGCTATGATCAGGATGCCACCAAAATCGCCGCTTATTTAGTACCGGCCAGCATTGACGCCAACAAATATCAATGTGGCGGTAGTTCAAATTTGCCGGACGTTCCCGAGTCAGTCGCCTTTATTGAAGTTGATAGGTAAAAGTGATCTTTTGATTTGAAATTACGCCGACTCTGTTTTGCAGAGTCGGCTTTTTTATTTGACAAAAAGTTAAAAAAATGTAAGCTTTATATACAGTTCATTGACAATTAATTAGTAACAAAAAACAGCTTTTCGCGAAGGAGAGTATCATGAAAAGAAAGTTTTTAACCGCTTTGATTATCATCGTAATTTGTTGGCCTGTTTTTGCCATTAGCCAAAGCGAAAAAATCGCCTTGAATTTGTATCTAGAACCAATTCAGACAGTTTTTCACCCCAATGAAACCTTTAAGGTCATATTGGATGTGGGTATTAATGAAACCCCGATTATAACCGACTTCTACTTTATTATGGCGGCTTGGAATTCGGATAGATTCTATTCTTCCCCTGATTGGCAAGAAGGATTAAAGCCGTTACTGTTGGCTTATCCATTTCCCTTGCCTTTGTCAATTCATGGCATTTTAGCGTTGGAAATTACCTTGCCCGAAGATTTGCCGCCCATTGAAAGCTTTGGCAGTTACACTTTCGCCGTTGGCGCTTTTCAGCAGGGAGTTCTGGTTTCCAATATCGGTCGCGCTGATTTCTATTACCAAGAATATGTTCCGGAACCGACGCCGACAACAACGGCTACTGCCACAGAAATTTCAACCATAACCGCAACTCCAATCGTGACATTAACTAACACACTGACCCCGACCGCAACCGTTACTCCGACCAAAATGGCTACGATTACCTTGACGCCAACGCCAACCCAAACATTAACTCTAACCGCAACTCCAACTAAAACCCAGACGCCGACGACGACTCAGACAGCCACTGTTACTTTGACGCCAACACTAACCCCGACACCAACTCCCTATTCAGACTGGCCTATGTTCCGCCATGATGCTAAACACACTGGCAGAAGCATATATTTGGGGCCAGAAACTCCAGGACTATTATGGAAGTTTAAAACCGATAATGGAGTATTCTCTTCGCCAACCCTTGGCCCGGATGGCACTGTTTATGTCGGTTCTGAAGATGGAAATTTTTATGCCCTGAATCTGGATGGCAGTTTGAAATGGAAATTTGAAACTCCAAAAGAAATTATGTGTTCACCGGCAATTAATTTTGACGGGACTGTCTATTTTGGCTCTATGGACGGTGATTTTTACGCTCTGAACCCTGACGGCAGTTTGAAATGGAAACTTGAAGATGATTACTATGCTTATGCTTCGCCGAATATTGGTGCGGATAACACCGTTTATATTGCTTGCATGAGCGGCATTGTCTACGCTCTGAATCCGGACGGCACTATTAAATGGCAATTTACGGCCGATGACGATGATATCAAATCATCACCGGCCATTGGCGCTGATGGCACTATCTATTTTGGTGACGTTACAAAAAGTTTCTACGCTCTGAATCCGGATGGCAGTTTGCAATGGAAATTTTCAGGGATAAACAACCACGTTGAGTCTTCGCCGGCTATTGGTCCGGATGGCACCATTTATATTGGTGATTATAATTCAACCAATCAAGACAATAATTATCTCTATGCCCTGAATCCGGACGGTACCCTTAAGTGGCAGTTTAAGACCAGTAATTGGATTTTATCTTCTCCAGCTATTGGCGCTGATGGCACTATCTATATTGTTTACCATATGGGCGGTGATCTCTATGCCCTGAATCCGGACGGCACAGAAAAATGGGAATTTGAGATGAAAAATTGGGTCTATTCTTCGCCAACCCTTGGCGCTGATGGCACTATCTATATTGGTTCCATTGATAATTCTCTCTATGCTATAAACTCAGATGGCACCTACAAATGGGAATTTAAGACTGATGGCTACGTTTTTTCTTCACCGACTATTGGTTCAAATGGCACTATCTATGTTGGTTCTGAGGATGGCTATATTTACGCCATAAATACAAATGGAACAACGCCAACTATAACACCAACCCAGACGGCAACATTAACAAATACGCCAACTCAAACTCCAACGTTAACCCAAACGCAGACCCAGACAGCCACTCAAACATCTACACCGACAGCAACGCCAACCCAAACGCAGACCCAGACAGCAACGCCAACCTGGACGCCAACGGGAACACCGGGAATGGAATACACTTATGTTCCAGCTTACGGCTCCACTAGTAATCTGGAAGGTAAGGCCTATGGCGTTAATTTTAGTGATTATAAAGTAGTGGTTTACATCAATGTGCCTGATTCCTATCCGACCGGCTGGTGGGTAAAACCTTATTACAACAATCCTTATACCACCATTGACGTTAATACCGGTGAATGGATCTGCGATATCACCACTAATACTTATGACAGCAAAGCCAATATTATCAGAGCCTATCTGATACCCAACAACGGCAATCCGCCGCTGGCTAATGGCTGGTGCTCACCGCCTGATGTTACCAATGATCTGGCTTCAGTTGAGGCAGTGCGTTCGCAAATAAGTCCGACGCCGACTCCCACGCCGACTCCCAGCGGGCCTTGGATTGAATTTGGCTATGTCCCGCCTATAGGCAACTACGATGATGTGGAAGGAGCAGCCGGCAATGTCAATACTGCGGATTACCGGTCGGCTGTTTACATTTATGTTCCCGGCTGGGGTTGGGTCTCTAAACCCTACCTTAATTGTCTAACGGTCACTTTGGGTGAAGACGGCTTTTGGGCTTGTGATTATACCACTGGCGGGAGCGACCAAAACGCCACGAAAATCAGGGCCTACTTAGTTCCATCTGATCTTGATATGAGCCAGTACCAATGCAGTAAATGTTCTTCACCACCGGATATTCCCGAAGCTCTGGATTGGGTAGAAATTACCAGATAAAAGTTTGGTCTTTAATTTTAAAAATATTGCCGGTTCGCTTTTTAGTGAACCGGTTTTTTTATTGTATTTTTTTGTTTTTCTGTTAAAATAAGATTATGGAACTGAAACCGCAAATTGAGCAATTGACCGATAAAACCGCTGCGTTGCGCGAGTTTTTTGATTTGGAGAAAATGGCCCATGAAATCAGGGAATTGGGAGGCGAGATGGCCAGTCCGAATTTTTGGCATAATCAAAACGAGGCCAAACACAAAGCCCAGCTGCTCAAAGAATTGCAAGCGGAATATGATGGTTATCAAGACCTGATTAAGGAAAGCCAAGAGTTGGCTAAAAATCCGGATGAAAAATCATTGAAAGATTTAGCAAGAAAATATCAGCAGTTTGAATTGAAATTATTGTTTAATGGCCCGTATGACAGAGAGAACGCGGTTTTGGCGATTCATGCCGGCGCCGGCGGGGTAGATGCCCAGGACTGGGCCGAAATGCTTTTGCGGATGTATTTAAGATATGCTGAACAAAAAAATTGGCCAGCCAAGATTTTGGATATTTCCAAGGGCGGGGAAGCCGGCGTGAAAAGCGTGACCATGGAAATCAGCGGCCGCTACGCTTACGGCCACTTGAAAGCCGAGAGTGGCGTGCATCGTTTGGTTCGCATTTCGCCGTTTGACGCCGAGAAGATGCGCCATACTTCCTTCGCCTTGGTTGATGTTTTGCCGGAACTGACCGAAGTTAAAGAGGTGGAAGTGAAGCCGGATGATTTGCGGATTGATGTTTTTCGGGCCGGCGGGCACGGCGGTCAGAGTGTCAATACCACCGATTCAGCGGTCCGGATCGTCCATTTGCCAACCGGCATTACGGTTTCCTGCCAGAACGAACGCTCGCAGGCCCAGAACAAAGAAACCGCCCTGAAAATCTTAAAATCCAAGCTTTATCAATATTATCAAACCGAACAGGAAGAAGAGCGCCAGCGCTTAAGAGGGGAGTTTAAGGAAGCGGCCTGGGGCAATCAGATCCGTTCTTATGTGCTTCAACCCTACCAAATGGTCAAAGACCACCGCACGGACTTGGAAACCGCTAATGTGGAAAAGGTTTTGGACGGCGATTTGGATGATTTTATTGAGGCGTATTTGCGCCAGAGTGTTAAAAAATAAATCTTATTTGACGGGGTAAATGGACTTTAAAGCAAAAATCAGGGAAATTCCGGACTGGCCCAAGCCGGGCATTTTGTTTTACGACATCACGCCATTATTGGAAGACGCGGAATGTTTCAAGGCGGTCAATGACCAAATGGCAAGGCCGTTTTTTGGCCAAAAAATAGACAAAGTGGTCGCCATTGACGCCCGCGGGTTTTTATTGGCGCCGGGCGTGGCTTACCAGCTTAAAGCCGGCGTTTCCTTGGTGCGCAAGAAAGGCAAACTGCCCCACAAGACCGTGGCCCAGGAATATGATTTGGAATACGGCGCCAATTGCATTGAGATGCACGAGGACACGATTAAGCCGGGGGAAAAGGTTTTGATTGTTGATGATGTCTTGGCGACCGGCGGCACGGCCCAGGCCGCGGTTGAACTGGTCAAGAAACTGGGCGGGGAAGTAGTGGGCGTCAGTTTTTTGATTGAGTTGGAGCTTTTGAAAGGCCGGGGAAAATTAACCGGCTTGGATGTTTTTTCTTTAATTAAATACTAAATATGGCGGAACAAAATCAACAAGCCCGCCGTGACTCACCTGCCGGCGAGGCAGGCGAGCAGGCGAGGCAGGCCGAAATCGGGATTTTTGGCGGTTCGGGTTTTTATGATTTGCTGGAAAATTTACAGGAAGCTGAAATTGAAACTGAATACGGCCGGCCGAGCGACAAAATAATGCTGGGAGAATACCAGGGCAAAAAAATCTCGTTTTTGGCGCGGCATGGCCGGAATCATAATTTGCCGCCTCATCAGATAAATTACCGGGCCAATATCATGGCTTTCAAAAAATTGGGCGTGACCAGGATTATCGCCCCCTGCGCCGCCGGTTCGCTCCAGCCGAATATCAAGCCCGGCGATTTCGTGGCCTGCGCTCAATTTGTTGATCGGACCCGTAACCGGGTTGATTCTTTTTTCAACGGCCCGCAAGTGGCCCACATTGCCGGCGCCGACCCCTATTGCCCGCAACTGTCCCGATTAGCCATTGAGACAGCGAATAATTTAGGCATTAAGATCCATCCGTCAGGCACGGTGGTCGTGATCAACGGCCCGCGTTTTTCCACCCGGGCGGAAAGCCGTTGGTTTTCCCAACAGGGCTGGGAAGTAATTAACATGACCCAGTATCCGGAAGCGATTTTGGCCCGGGAAGCGGAGATTTGTTATACCGGCATTGCCTTGATTACCGATTTTGACGCCGGTTTGGAAGGGATGCAGGATATTCCGCCAGTGACCATTGAAGAGGTCTTGAAAGTGTTTAAGGCCAATAACGAAAAAGCCAAGCAATTGATTTTGGCAATGACAACCGCGATGCCGGAGAACAGGGAGTGTCAATGCGCCAGCGCTTTAGCCGGAGCGATTATCTCAAAATAAATGAATCATTTTATCCAACAGCTTAAAACCAGTACCGTGGTCAGAAACAGCGCCATTCTGTTTATCGGTACGATGATTTTTAATATTTTGAATTATGTTTATCATTTGGTGATGAGCCGGATGCTGTCAACCAATGACTTTGGCGAACTGGAATCATTGTTTGCTTTAATCTACCTCTTGGTAGTACCGGCGACCGCTCTGATGACCGTGGCCATGCGCTTCAGTTCGATTTACAAAGCGGAGAATAATTTGGCCAAGACCCGGCTTTTTTTAAAGAAGTTCAACCAATACCTGATTTTCATCAGTTTATTGATTATTTTGTCAGCGCTGATTTTCGGTTCGCTGATTGCCGGCTTCCTGAAATTGGAAAACCGCCAGCCCGTAGTTTTACTGGGTTTGTTCATGGCTTTTTATCTGTTCGCTCTTTTGGGGCAAGGCGTTCTGCAGGGCTGGCAGAAATTCAGTAGCGTGTCCGTGGCCCTGGTGGTCCAAGGCGTTTTGAAAGTGGGGTTGGCAATTCTTTTTGTCTGGCTGGCCTGGGGCGTCAGCGGAGCGATTGGCGGGGTGATGGCCGCGGCGCTGGCTTTTTTCCTGATGATTATCTATTTTCAGAAACGGCTGTTTAGACAAAATGATGAAAATAAGGCCACCCGGATCGAATATCAGGAAATTTGGCGATATTGCTGGCCGGTTTTTTTCACTCTTTTGGCCATCACCGCTTTGTATAATGTTGACATGATGCTGGTTAAGCATTTTTTTGACGCCGAGACCGCCGGCAATTACGGCGCTTTGGCGATATTGGGCAAAATTATTTTTTTCGCCACCGCGCCTCTCATCAGCGTGATGTTCCCGATGGTGGCCGAGAGCCACCGTCTGCGGGGCGATTACCAGAAGGTTTTAAAGCAATCATTGGGGTTGGTTTTGGTCGTGGGCTTGTCGCCGGTAATTTTGTATTTCTGCTGGCCGAAATTGATTATCGCTCTTTTGGTGGGCAGTAAGTTTTTGGCCATGGCGCCTTATCTCGGTTGGTTGGGTCTAGCTATCTTTTTTGTCAGCTTGATTAATTTTTTAGCTAATTTTTTCCTCTCAATCCAAAAGAGGAAATTTATTTATTTTATCATTTTGGGTGTTTTGGCTTTAGTGGTTTTAATGAGTGTTTATCACCGGACTTTATGGCAAGTTATGGGGGTGATGAATGGCGTGATGGCGGGGATTTTTCTTTTGCTCTTGGGCTATTTTTTCAAATCCGCCGGCGGGCGGAAAAAAAGTGCCTGATGGCTAAGGCGAAAATTTTTCTTTGGCTCGGTTTGAGTTTTATTGCCGGCATCGCTCTCCGTTCCTGGCTGAACATTAATAATTTTCCGGCCTATTTAGCGTTTTTGGTTTGCTTGGCCTGGCTCATTATCTTTTGGCAAAATCGAAAAATTCGGTTGGTTGGATTAGGAGGGATTTTTTTATTTTTGGGAATTTTAAGGTTTAATTTGAATTTGCCGGTAATTGATGACCGGCATATTGCTTTTTATCACAACCGGCCTTTAAATTTTGTCGGCGTAATTAAAAAAGAGCCGGACCAACGGCTTAATCAGGTTAAATTAACAATCGGCGATATCAATATTTTAGGTCAGGCGATTGAGGGGCAAGTATTAATCAGCGCCAATTTGTATCCGGCTTACCAGTATGGCGATAGGTTGAAAATAAATTGTGCTTTGACAGCGCCCGGCAAAATTGAGGATTTTGATTATGACCGGTATCTGGCGCGTTATGATATTTATTCGGTTTGCTATTACCCTAAAATAGAATTAATTGCTCAAAGGCAGGGCAGTAAATTCTATCAGGCAATCTTGAAAATAAAAGGTGAGTTGCAAACGGTTATCAATCAAACATTGCCTGAACCCCAGGCCGCCCTATTGAGCGGGATAATTTTGGGGGAGCGGGGGAATATTACGGCTGAATGGCAGCAGCGCTTTGCCCGCGCCGGCATCAGCCATATTATTGCCATTTCCGGTATGAACATTACTATCATTGCCGGCTTATTGGTGAACTTAATGCTGTTACTGGCTATTGGCCGGCGGAAAGGTTTTTATTTAGCGGTTTTGGTTTTAATTGTTTTCATTATTTTGATCGGCGCGCCGGCTTCAGCCGTCCGCGCCGGCATCATGGGCATCCTGCTCCTTTTGGCCCAGCAAACCGGCCGGCTGGGCCAGCCGCTCAATATTTTGGTTTTCACGGCCGGCGTCATGCTGGCAATCAACCCCTTGCTCTTAAAGTCCGATGTCGGTTGGCAATTATCTTTTTTAGCCGTCCTGGGCATTCTTTATTTCAAGCCGTTTTTAGAAAAAATAAAATCAGAGAAAAGAGACAATTGGCAAATCAGGGAATCGCTGGAAATGACTTTAGCCGCCCAATTTATCACTTTGCCATTGTTAGTTTTTAATTTCGGCCAATGGTCGCTGATTGCCCCCTTAGCCAATCTTTTAATCCTGCCGGTCTTGCCTTTGTTAACCATGGCCGGCCTGTTGGCGCCTTTGCTCGGCTTATTGTGGTTGCCTTTGGCTAAGATTTTGTTCTGGCCAATCTGGCTGGTTTTAAGTTATATTCTAAAAGTGGTGGCCATTGCCGATGCTTTGCCTTTTGCCGCTTGGCAGATAAAATTTCCCTGGTGGCTGGTTGGTCTGGCCTATATTATAATTTTTTTCTGGCTTTGGCGGGAAAATCGCCGTTTATGAAAAATCAAAAATTATTTATTTTTTTAGCGATTGCCTTGATGGCGGTTTTGCTGGTCTTGGGCATTTTGTCCCGGCAAGCGCCAAAGGACAATTTTTTGGTGGCTTTTTTGAATGTCGGACAAGGCGATGCCATTTTCATCAGGACGCCGGATCAACGCCGGATTATCATCGACGGCGGGCCGGATAACAAAGCGCTGTCAGAACTGGGCCGGCATTTGCCTTTCTTCAAACAAAGGATTGATTTAATGATCTTGACCCATCCGGACAGCGACCATTTGACCGGCTTGGTGGAAATTTTGAAAAGGTATCCGACGAATCAAATTTTAACTACCGGCGTTTTGCACACTACGGCCGGTTATTTGGAATGGCTGAAATTGATTAAAGAGAAAAATATAGAGACCCAGATCGCTCGGGCCGGCCAGGAAATGGATTTTGGCGGGGCCAAATTGGCGGTTTTGTTTCCCATTCAGGATTTGAGCCAACAAAAAGTGGCGGAACTTAATCAATCGTCAATTGTCATTAAATTAACTTACGGCCAGAATTGTTTTCTGTTAACCGGTGACGCCGACGCCGAGGTGGAAAAATTATTGTTGGCGTTGAAGATTGATTTGGCTTGCGAGGTCTTGAAAGTCAGTCATCATGGAAGCGACAGCGCTACCGGCGAAGAATTTTTAACAGCGGTTCAGCCGGCCTACGCCATTGTTTCAGTCGGGGAGAATCGATTTGGTTTGCCCTCCCGACGGATTATCAGTCGTCTTCGGCGGGCAGGGGCCGAGGTTTTGCAAACGAACGAATTGGGCGAAATTGTTTTTACCAGCGATGGCCAAGCTTTACAGGTTAGCCATTAATTGCTATAATTCAATCAATAGTTTTTTTAATTATTTTTCTATGGAAAGATCATTGGTTTTAATCAAACCCGACGGGATCCAGCGCAACTTAATCGGCGAGATTCTCAGCCGGTTTGAGAAAGTCGGTTTGAAACTGACGGCGCTCAAGTTTTTAATCCCGACCAAAGAGCAGGCCCATGACCATTATGTCAAGAACGAAGCGGAAATCACGGCTTTGGGTCGGCGCTCCATTGACGGCAAAAAGAAAGGCGGCCAAGTCGTCAATGACGACCCGACCGAATTGGGCAAACAGATTGTTGACCGCTTGGTTCGGTTTCTTTCTTCCGGCCCGATTGTGGCCATGGTTTTGGAAGGCAATCAGGCCATCGCCATTGTCCGCAAGCTGGTCGGTTCCACCGAGCCCTTGCAGTCGGATGTCGGCACCATCCGGGGCGATTACACTTTGGACACTTATGCCATTGCCGACACTGACAACCGATCAGTCCGGAACTTAGTCCACGCTTCGGCCAGTCCCGAAGAGGCCGAGCAGGAAATCAAGGTTTGGTTTGAAGAAAAAGAAATTTACAAGTACAACAGCGTCCGCGATAAGATTCTTTACGATGTCAATCTGGATAATATTAATGAGTAGCTTGACATCAATTCGTCGGTTTGCTACAATCATATTATGAAAACTTTTGAAATAAACAATAACCAACGGCCAAATTGGCAGTTTAGCAACCGCCAAACTTTTATGTTTGGTTATTTTTATTTTTCAAAGGTGGCTGATGGATAATTAGATTAATTTGTCATTATTCAAAGGCCGCTCCAATGGGCGGTCTTTTTAATTAGTTCTTTTCGCTAACAATTAATTTTTGGAGGATGTGATGCAAGAAGGAGAAGAGATCCTAAAAGAAGAACAGTCAACAAAGAAAGAAGGAAAAAGAATAGAGGATCTGACTGAAAAGGAGTTATGGTCATTGTCTTTGCTTTTGGCGGAAATCGGCCAGCATGGTTGTTAATATCTCGGGCGGCTTAAATTTATTTAAGTCGCCCCTTTTATTTTTTTCTAATCTCTGCTAAGCTGGTAGATATTGAAATTATCGGGGTGTCGCCTGTCCGCCTTGGGCGGATATACCGGTAGTACGCATGCATGGGGTGCCCGCCCGCCTTGACTGCCGGGGTGTCGTATACCGGTAGTACGCATGCATGGGGTGCATGTAGACGGAGTTCAATTCTCCGCACCCCGATAGTCAAGGCAGTCGGGCGGGCATGTAGACCGGGTTTCCGCCCGTGGCGGACCCGCCTTGGGCGGGCAATTCTCCGCACCCCGAAAATAAAATCGCCTGTCTTGGCGATTTTATTTGTTTTTTTTCAGCGTTTTGAGGCACCGGTTGCAAATTCTCAGTCGTTTCCCGTCGACAGTTTTGGCTTGGAGATTAAGATATTGCTTTTTTCTGGTGGCGATCATGGAATGGCTGCGGGAAATTTTTATCTGGGGCCCGCGCCGGCAGATATCGCAAACTTTGGACATAACTTTGAAAAATTAAAAGAATTATGGTAGTATTATTGTAACGGAACAAAATTAATTTGTCAATTATGGATTCCATTGTCTTGGTTTTTTCTTTCATTGCCGTCATCCTGTCCTTGAGCGTCCATGAGTACGCCCACGCCTGGATGGCCGACCATTTGGGAGATTCAACGGCTAAACAATATGGCCGGCTGACTTTGAACCCCTTAAAGCACATTGATTTGGTGGGCACGATTCTTTTACCTTTGTTTTTGTTTTTGGCTTCCAGCCCGGCTTTGTTTGGCTATGCCAAGCCCGTGCCTTTTAATCCGTTTAATTTAAGGAGCCAAAAATGGGGCCCGGCTTGGGTCGGTCTGGCCGGTCCGATGGCCAATTTGCTGCTGGTCGTGGTTTTCGGCTTGTTAATTCGTTTTTTGCCCGTGTCCGGGCTGACTTCATTTTTTTTCATTATTGTTCTGGTCAATATCGGGCTGATGGTTTTCAATTTGATCCCGATTCCGCCTTTGGACGGATCCAAACTGGTTTACGCGCTTTTGCCGGTTTCTTTGGACAATTTCAAGTTTTGGCTGGAGCGCTGGGGTTTTATCGTCCTGCTGGGCTTGATTTTCTTGGTCCCCGGCTGGTTGAACTATATTTTGAGCCCGATTATGAATAGCTTGGTTTTTTGGCTGACCGGCTATTCGATAACTTGACTATTTTCCCCAGTTTATTATAATAACCACAATGAAATTAACTCATTAAGTTATGCCTACGATTAACCAATTAGTCCGCAAAGGGCGGAAGACAACCAAAAAGAAAAGCAAGACCCCGGCTTTGGAAACGACTTTGAATACTTTAAGGCGCCGGCGGACGAAACTGTCCAAGGGCAGTTCTTTTAAGCGCGGGGTTTGTTTGAAAGTGACGACCAAGACCCCCAAAAAGCCGAACTCGGCTTTGCGCAAGGTGGCTCGGGTGCGCTTGAGCAACGGCATGGAAGTCACCGCCTATATTCCCGGCGAAGGCCATAACTTGCAGGAGCACAGCATTGTCTTGGTGCGGGGCGGGCGGGTCAAGGATTTGCCGGGCGTCCGCTATAAAGTGATTCGAGGCGTCTTTGATACTCAAGGCGTGGAAGCCCGCAAGCAGGCTCGGTCCCGTTACGGCACCAAACGGCCGAAATAATATTTGAAATCTAATTAAATATTTTTTAACAACAAAACCATGAATGCCCAAATCAAAAAAACCATCAGTTTAGGAGCGGTTTTGATTTTGGTTACGAGCGCTTTGGTTTTCCAAACGCCGACGGCCAGCGCCGTTCAAGCCGGGGATCTGGTGAAGATCCCGGGCAATACCGCCGTCTATTACATCGGGGCTGACAACAAGCGCTATGTTTTTCCGCACTTCAGCGTCTATGACACCTGGTATCAGGATTATTCCCAAGTCAAGACCATTACTTTGGCTGAACTGCAAACTTACGCCATTGGCGGAAACATAACGGTCAGACCGGGTACCAAACTGATCAAGATCCAGAGCGACCCGAGCGTCTATGCGGTCAGCACCAACGGAGCGCTTCACAAGATTGATTCAGAAACCCGGGCCAAAACGCTTTACGGCGCCAATTGGGCCAAGCGGGTGATTGATGTGAGCGACGCTTTTTTCGTCAATTACATCATGGATTCGGCAATCAGCTCCGACCAGCACCCGGACGGCACTTTGATCCAATATGATGTTCTGCCGGGCAACAAATATTTGGTTGGTTGGAATGGCAAGAAACGGATTTTTAAGGATGATGCAACCTTCGCCCTCAATGGTTTTGTTTCAGACAATGTCATTACCACGACTTTGAATTATCCTGACAGTACCCAAATCGTTGAGAAAGAAAACACTTTGTCTGAACCAAAGGGTGTGTTTGATAAACCAATAGAAGAAACCAAGAAAATAGAAGTCGCCCAATTAATAGTGACAACCGACCATAGCCAAATCGCCGCCAACGGCCAAGCCAAAGCGATTGTTACTGTCACCTTGAAGGATGCTAACGGCCAGATTGTTACTGATGCCAGCGAGCCGGTTTCTTTTAGTTCGAGTAATTCATTGGGGACTGTTTTGTCCACCAATTCCGCCGTGCCTTCAGCTGGTATTGCCAGTACGGTTTTAACGGCCGGCTATCAAGCCGGCGCCATTGAAGTGGTCGTCAGTTTGAATAATTTGAGTAAAGCCGTAACGATTAACATTGTTGGCGTGGATGTGGTTCAGCCGGGCGTAACAATTATGTACGACCCTTCTTTAATATGGCCTTTATACAAAGATAGCGCCGGTTCAAACGAGGACTACACTTTGACTTGGAACAAGATAGAAAATGTCAGCATTGATTATTATATAGTTGAAGAGGCCACTAACAGCACTTTCACGGAAGGACTGGCCCAGTACACTGTTAATACCAACAGTATTACCTTAAATCACGCCTATCCGCAGACCAAAAAATATTTTTATCGCGTCAAGGGCGTCCATAATACCGTGGAGGGCTTGTGGAGCGGCAGTTTGGACGGCAATGTGGTGAATCATGAGGTGACCGGTACTGACATCTAACTATTTATTTTTTTATTATGCGCGGCAAGCAAGCCATTAAGAGAAAAGGCAAACCCGATCATCGCTACAACAATCTTGAAGTGAATAAGTTTATTAATTACGTGATGGAACGGGGCAAAAAGACCGTGGCCCAAGCAATAGTTTACGGCGCTTTTGATATTATTGAGCAGAAAACCAAGCGCCGGCCCATTGAGGTTTTCGAAGAAGCGGTTAAGAACGTGGCGCCGGTTTTGGAAGTCAAGAGCAAAAGAGTCGGCGGAGCCAATTACCAGATTCCCATGCCGGTTCGGGGCGACCGGCGGTTGGCTTTGGCTTTGCGCTGGATTATCAAGGCCGCCCAGGCGCGCAAAGGCAAGCCGATGCGGGAAAAGTTGGCCATGGAACTCTTGGACGCGGCCAATCGCGAAGGCGCGGCTGTTAAGAAGCGGGAAGATGTCCACCGAATGGCCGAAGCCAACAAGGCCTTTGCCCATTTTGCTCGATAATTGTTTATTTTGTTTTTAGCCGTGGAAAAATATTTCAATCAAGACGGGAAGAAGGCATTGGTTATTGTCGCTCATCCGGATGATGAAACCATCTGGCTCGGCGGCGCGATTTTGAAATTTAAAAATTTGGATTGGACGATTTTCTCGCTCTGCCGCGCCAAAGACTCGGATCGGGCGCCTAAATTTTTCAAGGTCTGCAAACATTATGGCGCGCGGGGTTTGATGGCGGACTTGGATGACGAGAACCGCTTGACTTTGAAAGAGTCATTGCCGGTGATTAAAAAAATTATCTTAAAAGAATTGCGCGGCAAGAGTTTTGATTTTATTTTCACTCACGGCGCCAATGGCGAATACGGCCACCCGCGGCATAAGGGCGTTCACCAAGCAGTTAAACAATTAATTAAAGAAAAAAAATTGCCGACCAAATTTATTTTCTATTTTAATTATTACAATAAAAAAATAAAGCCGGATTTTTCATTAAAATTATCGCCTCGGGAATTTGCCGGCAAGAAAAAAATTATGTCCGAGCTTTACGGCTTTGACCCGCATGGCATTGACGCCAATTATTGCGCTAATCCGGAAGCGTTTAAAATAGTAATTATATGAAAATCGCTCTCCTTTACGCTTATCCGCCCGAGCCAGATGGTTTAAGCTTGCAGGGTGATTTGTTGTATCGCGGCCTAAAAGAAATTGGCATTGAAGTGATGCCTTGCCATTTCAGCCCGGGACTCCAAAAACAATGGCTATTCTCGGCTTTCAAGCCGGATATTGCCATTGGCGTGGGTTGTTGGACCGCCGTGCCGGATATTGTTTTGAGCCCCCAACAAAACAATATTATTCCGGTACCGTGGTTTGTGGCTAACGGCTGGGTGGCTAATTATCATAAGGTGTTAAGCGACTTGCCTTTGGTTTTTACAACCAGTGATTGGGTCAGGCAAACCTACAAACGCGACGGCGTGGATGTTAAAAATTTTGAGGTCTTGCCGATTGGGTTTGACCCCAAAGAAATTCGGCCGATCGCCAAAACCGACCCGCAAGTCCAAAAATTCCGCGAGATGATTGGCGTGGGGCCTGAAGAAAAAATGATTTTGACTATCGGCGGGGATACCACCAGCAAAGGCAGCCAAGAAATGATTAGAGCGCTGGCGGAAATAGACAAGGAATTTAAAAATTGGAAATATGTCTGCAAGGCCTCGGACAGCGAGTGCGCGGAAAATCATCACCGCGAAGAAGAGGCGTTAATTGAGGAACTGGGCTTGGATCCGGGTAAAATTATCTACCTGACCGGCATGTATTCCCATGATTTCATGCCCTATGTCATTTCCGCTTGCGACATTTACGCCGCGCCCAGCCGATTGGAGGGCTTTGGCATGATTCAACTGGAAGCGATGGCCTGCGGCGTGCCGGTGATTTCCATTAATGTCGGCGGCCCGGCCGAAACCATTATTCATAACCAGACCGGCTTTTTGGCTGAAGTCGGCGAGACCATTCAACTAAACGAAGAATGGGCTTATGAAGATATGGGCTTTGACGCCAAGCATAAAATCAAATTTGACCAGCCGAAAATCTTTGCTTATCGCGCCAGCATTCCTGATTTGGCCAAATACACCAAACAATTATTAACCGATGACAAATTAAGGGAAGAGATGGGCAAAAAGGCGTTGGAACACGCTCTGGCCAATTACCAGTATGTAGATATTGCCAAAAGGGCGGTGAAAATAATCGGGGAAAAGTTGGGGTTGAGGTAATAATTAATGAAAAACATGAGGGAAGGAAAACCTTATTTTGAAACAAAACTTGAAAATATGATTGCTACCCCAAAAGATGAGCAATCATTTTTAGAGTTTAGGGATCCTCTTTTTAATTGGGAAAAACACCCCAATATGTCTCCAGAAGGCAAGTTAGAAATTAAAGAAGATAATTTTCAGGTAAATTTTGAATGGGGAGAGAGTAAAGATATTAATGCTATCCGCCAGCCCGGAGTTAAAAATGCAAAAAGTCAATGGGCTACTCTTAAAAATTTTTCAATTAGTACAAATGAGGGTGGACTTAACATTAATGACTTAATACCTGATGAATGGGCAATAATATTCAAAAGGGATCCCTACCGTTGGGGAGTAGGTGGAGATACAAAATTAGAAGAAAAAACAATTATAATGTCCTATGATATTACAACTCCTGAAGGTATTATTGTTCTATGCCACGAAGCCGGCCATGCTAATATTTTTGAAAAAATGACCGAAGAAGAAAGAAAAAGCTATTTGAAGGATAGGGAAAAATTTCAAACAAGTTTTTCATATAAGTTAGGGCCTATCAGCAATAAAGTAGTTGATAATATTGTTAAAAACGAACGGAATGCTTGGGCTTATGCCATGCGGAAGCTAAAACCATTATTAAAGTCAAGCATTATTAAACAAGATGATATAAAAAATTATATCCATCATGAATCCCTTAAGACATATTCTGATGCTACTAGATCTTTGATTGAAAACGGATTAATTGAAGATCTGGAGAGTATTAAATAAATTTACAATAAAATTGATATAAAAAAAATCCCCTGAATGGGGATTTTTTAGTATGGAATCCATGGTTGACACTCGGATATAAAATAATTTTTATTGGCGCTGTAATTCCAATTTAGCCACCCGATCTTCCAATCTTCTCACTTGACTGCCCAATACTAATAATTCCTGCTCTTGTTTTTTGTATAAAGAAATAAACTCATCAAGTTTAGTGAAGAGTTCACTAGAATTTTCTTTTATAACCTGAACGTCATCTTTTACTGTTTTTAATTCAAATTCAACATTTGTCAAACGATTGTCTATATTATCAAGACGGTTATTCACTCCTTGAAAATCTTTCTGAATTGACTGGGCAAACGGTTCCAAGACCTCAATAACCGCTTCTTTTATATTTTGTTTTGTTTCTTCTGCCATAATAACTTTATTATAAGGTATAGAAAAATATTATCAAGCAAAAGTTATCCACATTAAAATTTAGCAAGAAATCGCCGAGCTTGACTTTTTTTATAAATAGTGTAAGCTATAAGCGCGCGGTTAGGCCTTGTCGCGCCAGAAATGAAGTATTTTATTATGGCCGGAAGTCATAATAAAATGGCGCCGGAAACGCCCATTTCTCAATTAAAGGCGTAGGAGGTTTTGTTATGTCCTTTTTATTATGGCGTCTTTTGCCCTTCAAGTTTCGTCATCCTCTAACCAAATTTTGGTTCAAAAGTAATATCCAGAGTTTAATCATAGAACTTGGCTCCTTGTTGTTTTATGGAGGGGCAATAATTTTTGCCCTATTGTGGTTCATTACTAAGGAATCTATAGGGACAAAGTGTTTGGGTAGCTTTACTATGTTATTTATTGTTGCTGTACTTATGGTGTTGCATGCGACTAGCCCGATACTATGCCCAATCATCAGATTTAGAAGGGACGCTAAATGTCTTGCTGAACTTTTGGAAAGCGATCTGGGTATTTTGAAGGATGAGTCAATTGAGAAGATAGCTTCTTGTGCTGAAAATTTACTTGTTGCTTTTGCACGAAAAGTTTTGGATATTGAAGAAAAGCATCCAGAAGTCCCTGTTTATATAGACAAGGACAAGCCATTAAAAGAATTGGAAGAATTGGAAGAGGTGAGAGCTGAGATTAAAAAAACCTATGATTTTTTTGTGAAGGAAATGGGTATCCCAATTAGAGAGGGATATAGATTATATTTCGATTTAGCAAAAAAATTATGAATTTTATCAAGGGGATACGAAAGTATCCCTCTTTTTTTACCCAAAAAACAGCACCTTCTTCTGCTTGACGCACTGATAAGCGTAAATATACATGCCGATGGACCACGCCTGCCATTCGCTGCCGGTCGGCTGGCCGGTTTGGCCGTCCAAACATTCATTAAAATCCCATTCATCTTTTTTACTTAGACGATTGGCTTCGGTTAATTTTTCCAGAGCGGCTTCGGCTTTTTTCAGATGGCCGGCTTTAATTAAGGCCACCACGTAAAACCCGCCGATGTAGGGCCAGATGCCGGCGTTAAGGTAGCGGTAAGGGTCGCGGGCGTCGCATTCGTTAAAATAAGACTCCCATTCAGGATCATTGGGCTTAATCGGCGGAAAAATCGCTTTGACCGGAAATGGTTTATCAATGCCGGCAGTTTCAATGTAATTGAGGATTTTTTCCGTTTGGTATTTTTCTGCCAAGCCGAAAACAATCGCCAATAAATTTCCCAAAGAGTCAAACCAATTCTGCTGCTCGCGGTCGCCATTATGGTTTTTCCAAACCCACGGCAAATAGTAGCCGTGGCTCCGGTCAAACATCACCATATCCGGCCGGCCTTGGCCATTAACGGTTTTCTTGACCAGTTCCGCTTCTTTATTCTTGCCGTAAAATTTTAACGCCTGATAATAGAGCGCCTGCGTGCTTAAGACATGGCCGTACTTGTGGGGGAAGGCGTCCTGCCAGTCCGAAGTCGGGTGCTGTTCCGGCAAGCCGTCTTCGCCCGTGTCCTGGCAAACCAGCCAGAAAAAAACCTTGTCAATCTGCTTTTTATATTTTTTAAATAAAGAATCGTCTTGGTAGGCCTGCCGATAAACTTGCTGGCCAATCAAATACCATAAACTGGAATCAATAGTAGTGAAAGTGACATCCGAAGAGCGGTCAACATTAAAATCACCCACGCAGTTGGGAATCTGGCCGCTCGTCGGCTGGTTTTTTGACAAAGTCGCCAAACTGAAATTAAAAACCTGTTTGAATTGGTCGTCAACCAAAGCCCCGCCCATTAAAGAGATCATGGAATCGCGCGCCCAGACAGCCGCATAGCCGCCCGGCCCGCCCGAAGCGTAAATGCCTTTGGGCGTGACACAGCGGGTTAGTTTTTTTAATGCCTCCTGATAGGCCTGGTTAGTAAGTTTCATAAATTTATAATTTTTCCAAAGTTAAACGCGCCAACAAATAAGCAATCGTTGATTCCGCGCCTTCGTTTAAGTTCAAAGAATTTTTGCCCAAGCCGTCACGGCAACCGCCGGTGATTTCATTGTACATCATCTGCTGCAGGTCGTTATGTCCCAAAAACCACTTGAAAGCGCGATGCGCTTTGGTTTTGTACAATTCTTTTTTAGTCGCCTGATAAGCCACGACCAAAGTTTCCACCATGGAGCCGGCATCTTCGGGCTGTTGGTCAAAATAGGCGCGCTTGCCTTTTTTATAATACCAGCCGTTCTGCCCGATGGGCGTAAAAGAGCCGTTGGTAAAATAAATTGACATCAAAAAATTCAAAGAGGTCTCCGCCAAAGACAAATACTTTTTATTTTTAGTCGCCAGATAAGCGTAATACAAGGCCTCGCTCAATTTGCTGTTGGAATAAGTCAGATAGGGCTCAAACCATTGCCATTCGGCCATGGCTTGGTTTTGATAAAGTTCGCATAGATGGTCGGCAAAATTTTTCAATGAATTAACCGTCTGTTCATCCGGCTTGTTTTTATTGATAAAATATAAACCGATAATGGCAAAAGCGACCGCCCGCGGCGATTTCAGCCAATCAATATTTTTTAAAGCTTTGTTTAAAATTAACTGGGCTTGTTCTTTCAGTT
>JAZDFN010000020.1:0-6950 GCA_043807885.1 bacterium
GATAATTCTTGGCCGCCGCCGATTGAAATCACCGCTCCGGCTGGAAGTGTTTCCAAGCGAGTTAAAACTAATTCTTTTACGTTTTCATCATTTTGATTTTTGTTTTGGTCTGAATCCATAAAATCGCTAAATTATTTTTAACTCAATCAATTTATCAATAACCGTCTGGCCAAGTTCCGTTTCGCCATTTACCTCTAAGGAAGCCACGTTCCAAGTAATCGCGCCGATTTGAGGCAATACCAAAATCACCTCGTTTCTAAGGTTAATCGGCAGATTGGCGTATACTTTGATAAAACGGTCTTTACTTTCCATATTCTTATTATACCACACAATTTTATTATTTCCACCTTCCTCTCCAAAAATCAAGCTAAATCCCCCACCGCCCTATCCGCTATCCTACAGGCATTAGCCATGATGGTAAAGCCCGGGTTCATAGCCGGCGAAGCCGGGAAAGTAGCCGAGTCGCAAAGATAAAATCCGGGCGCTATTTCACCGTCCTTGGAAACCGGCAGAATCCGGTTATTAAACGGCAAAGTGCTGGTATAGTGCGAATTAACCTTCTGCAAAATCGGTTTGACGGGGGGCAAGTAAAAACCCCGATGATTGACGGCTCGGCGAAGAGCGGACATCATCACTTTCAATCGGTCGGCATAGCCCGCCTCTTTTTGTTTGGCCATCACTAATTGGTCATCGGCCAGCTTAACCGAATAGGCCTGTGAATAATCGCTATGTAGAAACATCCGACCCCAAAAAATATGGGCGCGAGAAAAAACAACTAACGGACGAATGATTTCCCACAATAGCGGCGGGATATTATAACGCCAAAGATAATCAAAATTGGGATAAACCATTATCTGGGTAAAATGCTCTTGGCTGTCCTTGGGCAGACAGCCAACCAGAAGATTGGCCAAGGAAAGATATGATTTCAAATTGGTTTTTGACAATTTCCGGCCAAAGTAAAAAATCGGAAAAACATAAACGGCATTATCCGCCATGATCAATTCTTCTTTGATGTTGAAACTTCTCAAAACAATTTCCGTTGACGCCGGACAGCCGGCGGAAAGAAACACTTTGTCAAACTCCCCCATCTGCCTGCCATCATCCATCTCCATTTCCCAAAGATTGCCTTTTTGACCAACTCTCTTCACTTTTCCTTTTTGGTATTCCACCCGCGGATCTGCCAAATATCGCTTGATGATTTTTTGGCCGTTAAAAACTCCGTTTCGGAAACAGCCGGCCATGCATTCCCCGCAATAGATGCAGGAATTGGGCTCGCCGTCTCTAGTTTCCAACCCGCAACGGTTCCAGCCGGAGATAATCTTGAACTGGCTGTTGCCCCCCTCCTCTTGTTGGTTAATAATCTCATTCAATTTTGCCAATTCCGGCAATGGCTTGGCCGGCGGACGGCTGGCAAAGTCATTACTGAAATATTCGTTCAAATTATCCGGGCGGGCGGACAAACCGACTAAGACGGAGATTTTTTGATAATAGGGCCGGAGATCGGCCGGTGTAATCGGCCAGCCAGCCATTTCCCGCTCGGTAAAAGGCAGCATGGTCGCTCCCCAATAATTAATCAAACCGCCGAACGATTCGCTTTTGAAAATACTCAATTTCTCCCCAACCGGCTGGCGGGGGATCTGCTTGCCCAAGTGGGTCTTGGGCGGGGGGAATTTAAAGGAATTTTCCGAACGGATGGTTTGATAGATCTGATCATAAAAAAAATTAATTTCAGCCGTGGTTGGCTTTTCCGGCAAATCGGCCTTAAAGGTTTCTTTGCCAATGTCAAAAACCGTGATGTTGAAATCAGTTTTTTTTGAAAGCAAGCCAGCCAAGACGCCAAGACCGGCCGCGCCCGTACCGATAACGGCTATTTTTTCTTTTTGTCCGTTCATATTTTGTTTTAACTAAAACCGCCGTTGCCGGCTGATCACATCGGCCAAGAGGCCGATCAAGCCGAACTGCATGCCCCAAAAAATAATCAAAATAGTTTTGTCGGTGATATTTTCCTGAAAAAACACATCATAGCCGAGCAGGATCGCGCCTATGGCCAGAGAAAAAAACGCTATCGGCATAAAGACGCGCAAAGGGTTGAAGTAAAGCGAAGTCCGAGTGACCAAAGAGAAAAAATTGATCGTATCCCTGATCGGTTTGATTTTGGACCGCCCGCCTCTCTTATAGTAATCAATCGGCAAGTATTTGACGCGGCAATTGTTGCTCAAAAACGCCAAAGTAATCGTCGTGGTGAAAGAATAACCTTCGGGCATCAAGCCCCGGAACTTTTCAAAAACATCTTTTTTGAAAGCCCGCAAGCCGGAATTGAGGTCGGGAATCTTTTCCTTGACCAAAAAATTGGCGTATTTATTCAAAAGCCATTTGGCCGGCCGCCTCAATAAAGGAATTTTGACATGGTTGCCGACCCGGGCGCCGACCGCCATATCATAGTCGCCGATTAGAGCCGCCAGTTCGGGAATCTTTTGGACCGGATAAGTGCCGTCGGCGTCAACAATCAGGATGATATCAAATTGAGCTTGGCTGATGCCGGCTTTCAAGGCCGAACCGTAGCCCCGATTGCGATCCTGCTTGACCACTTTAACTCCAGCTTGACCAGCGATTTCAGCGGTTCGGTCAATTGAACCGTCATCAACTACAATCACTTCAAACGCCAAACCAGCAGCTTTAACCGCCGCCAATAAATTATTCAGCAAAGCGCCGATATTGGCCTCTTCATTAAAGGCCGGGACAATGATGCTGACTGGTTTATTATCAAACATGGGGTTAATATAAAGAGTATATTGATTTCTGTCAACCCTTTTCTAATCTTAAAAACAACTTAAGGCCGTTCAGCGTTTTAATCCTAAAATTTTCAAGCCCATTTTTGATTTTGCCAAAAAATCCCGCCAAGACCTGACGCTGAACAATTGTTTGGCGATATAAGAAGGCCGGCTATAAAATTGATGGTAGAATTTTTCCAGCAGATCAAAAAGCTCTTGGCGGGTGAAATTCTTTTCCCAATAGCAGGTCTCTACGCCGGCCAAGGGATTTTGGGCAAAAACCCGCCAGTAATCATTTTTGATAATTCCCTCTTCTAGGGCCTGGTAATAAAGAGCGGTGGCCGGATAAGGCGTCAAAATCGTGGCGTGGATAAAATCGGGCTTTAATTCCCTAGCCAACTGGTTGCTGGCTTTGATGTCTTCTTTGGTTTCCGTCGGCGAGCCGATCATAAAATAAGCGAGAGTTTTTATTTTCAACCGCCGGCAAAGCTTAAAAATTTTCTTAACCTGTTCGATGTTAATGCCTTTTTTGAGAACTTTCAAAATTTTATCCGTGCCGGCTTCCACGCCGAAATGAATGCGCCGGCAACCGGCCGACTTTAATTTCTTTAAAATCTCCTCGTCAACCGTGTCCACCCGCGCCCGGATATCCCAATCAATCTTCAAGCTTCTTTTTTTGATCTCTTCGCAAATATCAATCACCCTCTGCCGATTGACCGTAAAAGTGTCGTCGTAGACCAGGATTTCGCCAATGCCCAGTTTCTGGCAAACGGCCATTTCCGCCACCACATTTTGGGCCGATCGATATCGAAATTTCTTGCCCAGATGGGGCCGGTCGCAGAAAGCGCATTGGAAAGGACAGCCCCGGCTGGTAATCATGGTGGTAATAATTTTACCGCCGCTTAAAATAGAATTATATTTATTAATATCAACCAATTCCCGAGCGGGAAAAGGCAATTGATCCAATTGTTCAACAAACTCGCGCCAACCATTATTGACAATTTCTCCCTTTTGCTTAAAAACCACGCCTTTGACACCTAGGGGCTCTTCGTTTTGGCTGATTTTTCGACAAAGCTCCAAAAAAGTGATTTCGCCTTCGCCAATAATGGCATAATCAACTCCCGGCAAGTTAATCGTTTCTTTGGGATAGATCGTGGGATGGGGCCCGCCCAAAACAATCTTCATCTTGATCCCCTTTTCTCCAGCAACCTCTTTCAGCAGTCCAATGGTTTTGACCACGTCAATCATGGTAAAAGTCATCGCCGTAATGCCGACAACCAGATCGTCATCAGTTGGAATCCTCGCTTTAAATTTGGCATCATAGGCCAGCTCTTCCGCCTGGGCGTCAATCACTTCAACCGGCCAATCGGCTTTCTCGCGGAGATAACCGGAGAGGTATAATAATCCAAGGGGCGGGTTGAAGCCCCTTTCTTCGTCGATAAAGCTGGGATTATCCGCCCGGATTTCGTTCAAACGGGGCGGATTAATCAGTAGAATTTTCATACGGCTTCGGTTTTTCTGGCCAAGAAAAATTTAACAAACAACCAACCGGCGATCAACAACCCTTTTATTTTATGGGGAGAAAGCATCTTGAAAAACAATTGGCCGATTTTCCGGGGCCGTAAATAAAACCGCCGATAACTTTTCCTTAAATAATAATTAAAATCCGCCTCGCTGATCTGGTCAAGTTTTATTAAATTTCCGGCATCGCCCAAACCGACAAAATCGCCCCAGTCAATGGCGGCCGATTGCTTTTGCCGAAGATAAATATCAAACAAGTCAGTGCCCGGGTAAGGGACGACGCGAAAAAATTGGGCGAAAAGCGGGTTGATCTTAAGCGAAAAGTCAATGGTTTTTTGCATGGTTTCCTTGGTTTCGCCGGGTAAGCCGAAAACAAATGAAGCCGAACAGTCGATGCCCGCCTTTTTTGTCTCCCTGATCGCTTCTTCGGCTTGCCCCAAGTTTATATTCTTTCTCATTACCGCCAGCATTTCCGTTGAACCTGATTCAATGCCGTAAGCCATCAAATGGCAGCCAGCGGCTTTCATTTTTCTTAATAATTCTCCGTCAACCCGGTCAACCCGGCTCAAACAGCCCCAAGTAATATCCAGTTTATTCTGGATGAATAAGTCGCACAATTCATAAACGCGGCTTTTGCTCAAAGTAAAAGTATCATCATAAAAAATGATTTCTCTGACGCCGAAATCGGAGATTAAATTTTTTATTTCCGTTAAGACATTCTGGGGGCGGCGGAATCTAACGCTCCGGCCGAAGATTGAACTGCAAAAAACGCAATTATTCGGGCAGCCGCGGGAAGTCATGACCGTCATAAAGGGCAGGCGATTAAACCATTTGGTCGAAGGGACGTATTTGTTAATCGGCAAATCAGCCCGATCCGGTTCGGGCAAAGAATCCAAGTCGGCGATCGCCGCCTGCGACTCATTGACAATAATCCGGCCGGCTTGCCGCCAAGCAATTCCCTTAACTTCGGCGAGGGACGCCCCCGCCTTTAAAGCCCGCAGGAGATTAAGGGCCGTGATTTCTCCTTCTCCCCTGACCACCACATCAACGTTTTTGTTTTCCGCCAAAGTTTTTTCTGGCAAGGCGGTAGCGTGCGGACCGCCAAGGATTATTTTTATTTGGCTGAAGTTTTCCTTTATTTCATCGACGAGTCGGTAAGTGGTGATAATCAGAGGCGTGATCGCCGAAAGGCCGATGGCCATCGGCTTTTCTTTCCCGATCAGCGCCATAATCTGATCGTTTGCCAGTTGAAGGGCATTAGCGTCCAAAACCTTCGCTTTTAAGCCCTGCTGCTTTAAGAAAGCCGAGACATAGCAAATTCCCAGCGGCGGCGTGACGCCGGCCGCCAAATCAACATGCTCCGGCTTAGCGGAAGAATTGGGATTAATTAATAAAATATCCAGCATAAATTAAAGACAAAAAAATAATGATTTAGAACCGACCGCCGAAAAAATAAAAAATATCATAAAAATCCAAGAAAGGCAGGCTATCGTTCAAGTAAAAGGCGGAATAATTAAGGGTAATATAGAGGCAAACTGCCAAAATTGTCAAGAGTTGGCCTATTCGCTTGTTGGGAAAAAGCTTCTCCAGATTGATCAGTCCAAAACTGCCGAGGAGCGCTCCCAAAGCGCCGATAATAAAAGCATGCCGGGAATCGCCGGAAACCCAGAGCCAGCTGATCAAGGAAAACGGAACCAGCGCTAAAATAATTTTTATCCTTTCCTTATTTTTAATCCGCCACTCTTCCAGCCCGCCAAAAAATATCAACAACCAGCCCAAAAGGCCGAAAGTCGTCAACAGAGACAAAAAATGCTGCAAAATAAAAAAAGTTGCCAATGACGGCTTGCCTTGCGCGTAGGTTGCGACATCGGTTGAGAGAAAATCAAAACGAGAAAATGAAGTAAAAGTAGAAACGCAAACATCCCAGAAAACCACCGGCATCAGAAAAAATATCCCGAATTTAATTAATTTCAAAAATTTCTCCCGAAAATTGAACTCTCCGGATAAAAAAACCATGGCCGCAAAAAACAAAACGCCTAAACCGCCGTTTTCCTTCATGAGGACGCCCAAGCCGGTAATCAACCCGTTCCAAACCAACCAGCGATTTTGGCGTTTTTTGAAATAGAGCAAAGTTAAAAAAACGGAAAGAAGGCAGAAAAACCAAGCGCCGACATCGGTCGCATGGGCCGACACGGAATATTTGATGGCGGAAATGGCAAAAGCCCAAAGGATAGAAGCTAAGAAGGCCTGCTTTTTGCTCTCGTAAATCAAATCAGTTATCTTAAAAACTAAATAAACCGAGGCCAAATAAAAGAGAAAGCTTAAAATCAAAAGCCCCGTTTCTTCCCCGCCAATTAAGCCAAGCGGAATAGCCAACAAAGGCGCTAAGGGTCGAAAAATCGGATAAACCGAATAGCTATCGGCGGTAAAATCGCATTGGAAAAGGCAGGGTTTGCCTTCAAACCAACGCATCACCTCCGCCAATTTAATCGAATCGTTGATTTCTAAGGGGCCGACAATAAAAAAAACAGCCAGCCAGCCGGCGGCTGCCAAAATTAAAGCCAGAATTAAATTTTTATCCACTAATTTTTTCATCCGGCGGTTATCTGATTATATTCATTAAAAAACTTTTATTTTCCGAGATTGCGGCCTCATCAA
>JAZDFN010000021.1:0-2066 GCA_043807885.1 bacterium
CAGGGCTATGAAAATATTGAAGAAAATTCCGTCTACTTGAAGTTCAAAATTGTTAAGGGCAATAAAAAAGTTCAGCCCGGCGATTACATCTTATCCTGGACCACCACGCCTTGGACTTTGCCCGGCAATGTGGCCTTGGCTATTGGCAAGGATTTTGATTATGTCAAAATCAAAAAGAACAACGAGAATTTGATTTTAGCCAAGGACTTGCTGTCGGCCGTCATTGAAGGCGAGTATGAAATTATTAATGAAATAAAAGGAAGCGATTTAATCGGCGTGGCATACGAACCGCTGTTTAGCGAGGCCTTGCCAACTGATGTTAAAAATTATCAGAACGCCTTCAAGGTTTATCCGGCGGATTTTGTGTCCGTGGCTGAAGGCACCGGCGTGGTCCATACCGCCGTGATGTACGGCGAAGATGATTACAATCTGGGCGAACAGGTCGGCTTGCCGAAGTATCATACAGTGGAAGAAGACGGCCAGTTTGTCGCTTCAGTCAAAACTTGGGCGGGCCAATTTGTCAAGGACAAAAAAGTGGAACAGGCAATTGTGGCTGATTTGAAAAACCGAGGGTTGCTTTACGCTGAGAAACCCTACCGACACGATTATCCTTTTTGTTGGCGGTGTGATTCGCCTCTGCTTTACTACGCCAAGGATTCTTGGTTTATCAAAATGTCTTCCTTGAAAAATGAATTGGTTAAGAATAATCAAGAGATCAATTGGGTGCCTGATTATATTAAAGAAGGCAGATTCGGCGAGTGGCTGGCGGGCATCAAGGATTGGGCCATTTCCCGCGAACGCTACTGGGGTACGCCTTTGCCCATTTGGATTTGTGAAAAATGCGGGGCGCAAAAATGCATCGGTTCCAAAAAAGAATTAGGTAAAGAGTTGGACGATTTGCACCGGCCCTACATTGACGAAGTGGAATTTGCCTGCGATTGCGGCGGCCAGATGAAGCGGATCAAGGAAGTGGCGGATTGCTGGTTTGATTCCGGCGCCATGCCTTTTGCCCAGTGGCATTATCCTTTTGAGAACAAAGAAAAAATTGATGAGGGGAAGCAATATCCGGCGGATTACATTTCCGAAGCCATTGACCAGACGCGCGGCTGGTTTTACACTCTGCTGGCGATTTCCACTTTTTTGGGCAAGGGCGCGAGCTACAAAAATGTCATCTGCCTGGGCCATATCAACGATGCCGAAGGCCAGAAGATGAGCAAATCCAAAGGCAATGTGGTCAATCCTTGGGACATGATCAACAAATACGGCTCGGATGCTATTCGTTGGTATATGTATACCATGAGCCAGCCGGGTGATTACAAGAACTTTGATGAAAAAGGCATTGCTGAAACCGTCAAGAAAATTTTTTTGATTCTTTGGAACGTTCTGAGTTTTTATAAAATGTATACCAGCGGAAAAGCCATGGCTGAAGCGCCAAAATCAGATAATCTTTTAGACCAGTGGCTTTTGGCCAAATTGAATCAGTTAACCAAAGAAACGACCGAACGGCTGGACAAATACGATGTAACCGGTTCAGCGCGAGGATTTAATGAATTTATCAATGACCTATCCACTTGGTATCTGCGCCGTTCCCGAGCGAGATTTAAGGGCGAAAATGATTTGGACAAGCAGAATGCCATCCATACCTTGGGCTTTACGCTGTTGGCTATAGCCAAACTAATGGCGCCCTATGTCCCTTTCATTTCAGACAAACTTTACCAAGAGCTCGGCGGGGATCCGCCGGCTGGCGGAGAATCAGTCCATTTAGAGGACTGGCCAATGGCGGTCAAAATTGACGAAAATGTTTTGGGGCAGATGGCTTTAGTCAGGCAGGAAGCGGAAAGAGGTCTATCTTTGCGTAAAGCCGCTGGCCTAAAGCTCCGTCAGCCCTTAGCTAGTTATGCCAGCCCGGCGATTAAGCAAATTAAACCGGAATTTTTGGCAATTTTGAGAGAAGAGTTGAATGTCAAGGAAGTTCTGGCAGGTGAAGCGGACAAATTGGACACGGCTTTGACCGAAGAATTAAAGCAGGAAGGTTTGTTCAGGGAATTGGTCAGGCAGATTAATGA
>JAZDFN010000022.1:0-7678 GCA_043807885.1 bacterium
CCAATCGGTAAAACTTGGCCAGCTTCAATCATTTCTATCTTCTCCCCGCCCGATCCGCCCCGGGCGGATTGGGCGGATTTTTCTTTTTTAATTATTTTCCTAACACTAAGCAATAAAAATAACCAATGGTGGCGCAGCACCAAAACAATCGTGTCTTTGTCAGTTAAATCCGCCAGATAATTGGCCACGCCACCGACTTGCGGCGGATATTCCAAGGTGATGAGTAATTTTTTCATAATTAGGCAGTCATTCTGGAGCGAAGTCCCGATGACTATCGGGACGAAGCGATAGAATCCCCCAGCCGACTGTAATTACAAACAGTAATGGGATTCTATCGGTCGCTACGCTCCCTCCAGAATGACACAATTATTGACTGAATATCTTTAAGCGTTAGACCCTTTAATAAAAACATTAAAATAAAATAACAAATTCCGCTCAAGACAATCAAAATCGGCCAAGGCAGGGTCGGCTTTAAATAAATAATTATTATACCCATCAAACCGGCCGCAATAATTGTTTTAATGAAACTTAAGATTAAAAACCGAGCATTATATTTGGTCACCTGGCCGACAAAGTGCAAACCGAGAAAAAACAATAAAGCGCCGCTGACCAAGGAAGTTACGGCCGCGCCAACCGCCTGATATCTGGGAATTAAAATGATATTTAAAATTACGCTCACGGCCGTAGTAATTCCCATTACCATTGTATTGGCTTTTTGCTTATTACAAGCATTAAGCAGATTGCCGACCGGATAATTCAAGAAAATAAATAATAGGCCGCTGATTAAAATCTGCAAAGGCAGGACCGAACCGACAAAATTTTGGCTGTATAATTGGGGAATGATTTTATCCGCCAAAGTCGCTAAGCCAACCGAAGTCGGCAGAGCAATGACCATTAAATAAAACATTGACCGCTCAAAAACCCGCGCCAATTTTTCTTTGTCCGCCACAAAATAAGCGCTCATCGCCGGAAAAATGGCCGCCGCAAAAGCGGCTGGAATAAATTGCAAAGCAAAAGTTACCTTGTAGGCAATGCCATACCAGCCGACATAGGCATCACCGGCTAATTTGGATAATAACACGGTGTCCAAATAAGAATAAACTTTTACAAAAACGCCGTACAAAGCAAAAGGCGCGGCAATGCCTAGCAGATATTTTAAGACGCTTTTTTCAAGATTAAAACCGATTTTGATTTTTAACTTCTTGCCGACTAAAAACAAAGACCAGAAGAATTGGAATAATGAACCGATTAAAACCGCGATTACCAAAATAGGCAAATGGGCGCCTAATTTTAAACCAATCAAGCCGGTGGCAAAAATCAAGATTTGGCCGCTGGACATGCCAATGGCTTCGTATTTCAGATTTTGCCAGCCGCGGAAGACCGCATAAAAAACCAATTGAAAACTGTCCACCACCATCACAATCGTGGCTAAATATACCATTTGCTTAGTTAAAGATGGGTAATTTAATAAATTAATTAAAATAATCACCAACGCGCCGGCTAACAGCGCCAAGATTATTTTAATACTCAAAACATTGGCTAAATATTTTTCCGCCTTATCGCGCTGACGGGCAATTTCCCGAGTTAAGACCTGGCTCAAACCCAAATCCACGAAAATCGTGAACATGGTGGTGAAAGACATGGCAAAAACAAATTTGCCCACATCCGCCGGCCCGACCAGACGCGCCAAAAAGATGTAATACAAAAAAGTCAGCGCCTTCTGGAAAACCAGCGCCGATGTCAGAAAAGTGGTGTTTTTGGCCACGCCTTGCTGTTGCATAATACCTTCATCTTTCCATTTTTCCGGCAAAAAGTCAAAACTAAAAGCCCCCTAGGCGGGGGCTTTGATTTAACGTTTAGACCACTGCGGGGCCCGGCGAGCCCTTTTGAGCCCGGGTTTCTTGCGTTCTTTCTTGCGAGAGTCGCGAGTTAAAAAGCCCACCCCTTTGATTGATTTCTTGTATTCTTCGTTAAAAGCCACCAATGCCCGGGACAGGCCGTGGCGGGCCGCTTCGGCTTGGGCCTTGATGCCCCCGCCTCTGACTAAAATCGTGATTTGGTGTCCCTTGTCTTCGCCCACCAATTTCAAGGGCGCCAGCATTATTTCCTGGTGCGGGGGAAATTTGAAATATTCGCGATAATCCATTTGATTGACAATAATTTTGTCTTCGCCTTTTTTGTACAGCCGAACCTGCGCCACGGCCCGTTTGCGCCGGCCAACTTGGTAAATATAGGCCCTCTCTTTTTTTGCCGGCCCGCCTTGACGCGAAGCAAGCCGAACCGCCGGTTTGGCAACTGTTTCCTTAACGGTTTTTTTAACCGCTTTTTTCTTAGCAATTTTTTTCTTTTCTTCCGCCATATTATTTGATAATCAGTTTTTTTATTATTTTTTTCCTTGATTTGTTTTTCGGTAGCATCCGCAGAACCGCTAAACGCAGAACTTCCGCCGAATTATCTTGGAAAACCTTGTCCATTTTGGTTCTTTTCAAACCGCCGGGATGATAGGAGTGCTTGAGATATTCTTTTTGTTCCAGCTTCCGGCCGGTGATTTTCAGCCGGCGGACATTTTCCACCACCACTCGGTTGGTGGTTAAAATGTGGGGTTGGAAATCAACTTTGTCTTTGCCCCGCAAAATGATGGCGATTTGGGAGGCCAAACGCCCTAAAACTTTGCCGGTGGCATCAATAGTTTTGATTTCTATCTTGTTCATATCAAACAAATTCAATTTGCGCCATTTTAGCGCCGTCGCCCGCTCGCGGGTTTAATTTAATTATCCGCAAATAACCCCCTCGGCGATCCTGATATTTTGGCCCTAAGACCTCCAAAACCTTTTTAACGGCGTTATTCAAAGGCAAATGCCTCATTAAATAGCGCCGAGTGGCTAAATCATTGGTTCGACCCTTGGTAACCAGCCGTTCCACCTGCGGTTTGACGATTTTCGCCTTGGCTTCGGTGGTCTTAATTTTTTCATAAATAATCAAACTGACCGCCATATTTTTCAACATGGCCTCGCGCGGTTGCTTTTTTCTATTTAATATTTTTCCTTTTTTCTGGTGGCGCATAAAATTTTATTCTTTTTTGGGCCCGCCTTGACGCGAGGCCGGCCGGCCTCTTTTTTTAAACTTCTTCTCTTCTCCGATTTCTTCACTGGCGGTTTCAGCCGAAACCGGCTCCCCGGCTCCGCCGGCTGGCGGATTAATTTCTTCTTCAATTGCCCCGGCGGTTTCTTTCTCTTCTATCGCTTCGCCAAAGCCGACCAAGAGATTGAAATGATCCAGTAATATTTCCAACGCCCCGCCCAAGGCCTGTTCAGGCGTAATGGTGCCGTCGGTTTCAATTTCCAGAACCAATCGTTCATAATTGGTCATTTGGCCGACGCGGACGCTTTCAATTCGGAAAGCCACTTCCCTGACCGGCGTAAAAATCGCGTCAATGGTGATTTCACCAACCGTCAATGATTCTCTTTCTTCCCGGCTTCTTTCTTCGGTCGGTTCATAGCCCCGGCCATTCTTTAAAGTCAATTCCATCACTAATTCCGCTGTCGGATCGGTAAGAGTGGCAATCAACAGATCCGGCGTGGTGCTTTCCACGGCGCTGTTCGGTTCAATGTCCTTGGCCAAGACCGTTCTTTCGCCTTTGGCTTTTAATTGCAGTTTAACCGGCTCCTCGCTGAAAGTCCTGAACCGCAGTTTTTTCAAATTTAAAATAATTTCCACCAAATCTTCCTTAATGCCCGGCAAACCGGAAAATTCATGAGGCGCGCCTTGAACCTTAAAGGAAGTGATGGCCGTTCCGGGCAAAGACGACAATAGCACCCGACGCAAAGCATTGCCCAGCGTGGTGCCATAGCCCGGGAAGCAGGGCTCTACGGTCAAGACCGATTTATTCTTCTCACCGCCTTTTTTGAATTCAATGCGGGAAGGCAAAGATATTTTTTCCATATGGTTTTATAATAATTAATTAAATTTACCCCGTACCAGTTCTATCGAAGAACTTGTTATTGCCAACGACAGAGCCGTCAGGCGGCTTCGCCTTGGGGATTTACTTTATCGCTTATTTGTCAATGGAACTGGTGCGGGGTTATCTTGAATAATATTCAATTACTAAAGTCAGGTCAATATTTTTCGGCCAATCGGCCAATTGGGGCTGGCTGGTGATTTTGCCGGTCAGATTCTCCTTGTCCAAAGTCAGCCAACTGGGCATTGTTGGCGGATTTATATTTTCTTTCAGATTTTTGAAATAAGCTGAATTGCCGCTTTTGGCCCTTAATTCAATTATATCGCCGACTTTGGCTTGATAGGAAGAAATGTTGACTTTTTTCTGATTGACCAAAAAATGACCGTGGCTGACCAATTGCTTCGCCAAACGGCGGGAAACGGCAAAACCTAAGCGATAGACAACATTGTCCAACCGCTTTTCCAAAAATCGGGCCAAGGTCTCGCTGGTGTTGCCTTTCTGGCGCTTAGCTTTTTCATAATAATTGGCAAATTGCTTTTCCAGCAAGCCGTAAATCCGTTTGGTTTTCTGCTTTTCCCTCAATTGCCGGCCATAGGCGGTCAAACGAGTCCGGCCTTTGGCGCCGTGCAGTCCGGGCGGATAATTCCGCTTGATCATCGGGCATTTTGGCGATTGGCAACGCTCGCCTTTCAAAAAAAGTTTTTCGCCTTCCCGACGACAGCGCTTGCAAACTGGATATAAATCTTTTCCCATATGGTTAGACCCTCCTTGGTTTCTTAGGCCGACAGCCGTTATGCGGGATCGGCGTGACATCTCTGATTTGCAAAACATTAAAGCCATTGGCGTTCAAAGCCCGGATGGCCGCTTCCCGGCCGGAGCCGACGCCGTTGACAAAAACATTGACGTCTTTCAGGCCGACTTTTTGGACTTTCTCTGCCACATCTTGAATAATCATCGTGGCGGCGTAGGGCGTGGATTTCTTCGGCCCCTTGAAGCCAAGTAAGCCAGCCGAAGAATTGGCCAGCACATTGCCGCTCTGATCGGTCAAAGTAATCAAGGTGTTATTGTAGGTGGCTTGAATATAAACTCGGCCGCTGGTGACTTGGCGGATGATTTTTTTCTTGCGCCGGCCCTTGGTTTTTTTCTCCTTAGTCGATGCCGTTTTTTCTTCCGTTTCGGCTTTTGGTTCAATTGCCGGTCCTGTTGCTGGCTGGCTGATTTCAATATTTTCTTCGATCATAATGATTAGTTAGGTCTTCTGGGCCGCCGATTTTCGGCCGCTGGCCATGGTCTTCCGGACATTGCCCCGCACCGTCCGGGTGTTGGTTTTGGTCCGCTGGCCCCGCACCGGCAAATTTTTGGTGTGGCGAACGCCCCGATAGCTGCCGATTTCTTTCAAGCGCTTGATATTCGTCAAGACCTCTCTTTTCAGGTTGCCTTCCACTTTATACTGCCGTTCAATGATTTCTCGCAAAAGATTGGCTTCGTTATCCGACAATTGGTCTATCTTTTTATCATAATCAATCTTGGCCATGTCTAAAATCTGCCGGGATAAGCTTTGGCCGATACCGTAAATATAAGTCAAACCGATTTCTGCTCTTTTTTTGCCCGGCAACGCAATGCCGGCGATTCTGACAATCATACCCCGTTAGAAATTATTAGATTTAGTTCTTTCATGCCCCGTTATTTTAGCTATAAATTTCTAACGGAGCATATTGGTTAGCCCTGTCTTTGCTTATGCTTCGGATTCTTGCAGGTTACGCGCAATTTCTTGCCGCGCCTGACAATCTGGCAGTCCTTGCAAAATTTTTTAACTGACGCTCTCACTTTCATACCCTATTGGAAATTAAATTAGTAGATTTCACTTTTTACCCTCGCAATTTCTAATAGGGTAAAAAATTAAACAAAATAAAAGGCCGTTAATTATAAATTATTTGCCTTTTAGTTAACGAATTAGTATCTGTAAACTATCCGGCCCTTGGTTAAATCGTAGGGAGTCATCTGGACTTTGACTTTGTCGCCCGGCAAAAGCCGGATTTTGTAAAGTCGCATTTTGCCCGACAAGTAGCCCAAAATCGTATGCCCATTCTCCAATTCCAGCTTAAAAGTGGCTGACGGCAACAATTCCTTGACCAGGCCGTCCATTTCCACGAAATCCTTGCTGTTGGCGCTCTTGGCTCCATTCCCTAACGCGTTTTTTTGACTCATAATTGACTTTATATGCTGTAAGCTAATTATACTATTATCCTAATAAGTGTCAAGCCCGTTAGAAATATTTTCTAACGGGGGGGGTCAAACCCAAAAATATCTCTAATTTCTAACGGGCTCAAGTTTAATCCTAATCCGCCGGCTGATTAAGGGCATTTTTTTAAACCAACCGCCTCTTAGTTGTATTTTGGCTTCTTTAACGCCCGGTAGAGCTTTTAATCGCTCTTTGGCCTGATTAATTGGCTGATTAGCCAGTTGCCGGCTGATTTCGGCCAAATCCTGTCTGGCAATTATGGTTCTTTCCAAATAAACATCAACTACTGCTTGCCACTCAACTGGCTTAAAGGTCTTGGAGTTGTAATATAAAATATCTTTGGCGTGGGGCAGTATTTTTTTGTCTTCAGCCGCCATTTCTGACAGCTTGATAGCCAGCAATTGGTCCATCTCGGCTTGTTGGAAAACCAAGGCCATTACTTCAACCACTCCATCTTTTTCTTCGTAATTTATTAATTCCGGCAAAGAAACCTGATCTTTATTTATTTTTTTCTTCAATCGCTTATCAATTTCCTGTTTTATCATATACTCCTCCGCCGGCTTGCTAAACGAAAAAACAATGGCCTGAGCCGGCAGGATGTTCAGTCCAGGCAATGATTTTTCCATTTTGGCGTCCAGTTTGATTTCCAAAGTGGTTTTGAGCGGCTCACTGGCCATAACCAAGGTGATTTCGGCTTTTGGGTAGACCAGAAAGACGAAAAGAAAAGCCAAAATAAAAACCACGCCCAAAACAAAAAAACCCAACGGCCGGCGGTTCCGGCAGTGGAGGGCGGGAGGATAGTCGTTATCGTCAATCATGCTTATTTTTTATAATGCTTGGTAATTTGAAAAATTTTGGCTTGGCCTTCGGTAATAAAAAATAAAGCCCGATACTTCTTGGCATAAGAAGATTTGTGCAATCCATCTTCCAAATCAGTTAGAAATTCCTTTGTGTAAAGATTAGTTGCCTTAAAATCGGCTACTACTTTGTTTATTTTATGCATAAATTAAATTATGACAGTAGTTTTCTCATATAACATCGGCAAACAATCCTGTCTCATACGAAACTTTGTTCCGTGATTGTGGCCGGTGCGCGCGTCAAAATCCACAAGTATTTTTCCTTTTTCCAGCGCTTTCAAAAACTCTTCGAAACTGAATTTTTGCAACATCATTACTTTTGCATAATGATAAAATTCTTTTTTACGCCTAATCTCTACTTCGGCTTGTACATAAAAAGTGTTAAGTAGTTTTGTTCCGGCTTTATGTTCCAGGTCGCTAAAACCCCAATATGGTTGAGGATTAAGTTCGCCGAGTCCGGCATTCTCTTTTACTAATTTCAGCCAGCCCTTATGTTTTGGGTCAACACTTTTAGAATCAAAAGAAATCAAAATTTTTCTTTCTTTACGGTCAATAATAATCTTAAAACCTCGATCACTTCTTGAATTGCCATGAATTGTCTGGCGAAAACTCATTTCACCT
>JAZDFN010000023.1:0-8155 GCA_043807885.1 bacterium
GGCCGGGCCGGCCTTGGAACACAGCGGGGACTTGGCCGCGATTCTAACCAATTTGCAAGACGGCGATATTTTATTTATTGACGAAATCCACCGGCTGAACAAAACCATTGAAGAAGTGCTTTATCCGGCCATGGAAGAATACGCCTTAAACATCATTATTGGCAAAGGCCCGTCCGCCCGCACCTTAAAATTAAACCTGCCCCGCTTTACCTTGATTGGCGCCACCACCAAATTCAATATGCTGTCCGCGCCTTTGCGCGACCGCTTTGGCAGCGTCTACCGCTTGAATTTTTATGAACCGGCTGATTTGGAAAAAATCGTCCGGCGGTCGGCCAAAATTTTGGCCGTTGATTTATTGGATGAAGCGTGCGAAAAAATCGCCGGCCGTTCCCGGCGCACCCCGCGCATTGCCAACCGACTTTTAAAAAGGGTCCGGGACTATGCTGAAGTGAAAGCCGACGGCCAAGTCACCACCGACATCACCGACCTGGCTTTGAAGATGCTGGAAATAGACGAAATCGGATTGGACAAAATAGACCGCCGGCTGTTGGAGCTCATCATCGACAAGTTCAACGGCGGGCCGGTCGGCTTAAACACCTTGGCCGCTTCCTTAAGCGAAGAAATGGAAACCATTGAAGACGTTTATGAGCCGTTCCTGATGCAGATGGGGTTCATTGACCGCACTCCCCGGGGCCGGGTGGCCACGGAAACCGCTTACCGGCATTTGGGCCGGTCAATTTCAAAACCGCCGGAAAAACTGATATAATAACTCCATGGAAATTACTTTAGTATTATTCTACTACCTCTACCTGGCCTTAGTCGGCGTTTTTTTGCTTTTCGCCTTTTTCGTGCTTTACCATTTGATAAAATTCGGTTTCCGGGGAGCGGGCGTATTTTTCTTAATCATTGCTTTTATCATCGGCGCCGGCCTAATTCTCTTATTCTCCTGGCAAGCGCTGGCCGTCATTGACTGGACCGAACCGTTAAACTTTTTCCTTTTTGATAATAATTTTAATAATCTCTAAAATGCTTTCCAAAAAACACCTGCCTCACCAAGAAGCTGATGAACATCTGGTCATCTTCTTAAGGCGCCATTGGTTTATCGCCCTGAAAATCGTTTTATTTTTCGCTTTACTGGCCATTTTGCCGTTTGCCCTCTATTTCATTCTGCAAACCAACACCGACTTGTCAAGCGACAACAATGTCAAATCCGTTTTTTTAACTATCGGCGCCAGCGTTTATTACCTTTTCATCTGGCTCTTCTTTTTCTACGCCCTCTTGGATTTTTATTTGGACATCTGGATCGTCACCAACAAGCGAATCATCAGCATTGAACAGCACGGGCTTTTCGCCAGAACGATTGCCGAACAGCGCCTCTCTCGGGTGCAGGATGCCACTTCGGAAGTCAAAGGGCTGTTCCCCACCTTTCTGAATTACGGCGATGTCCATATCCAAACGGCCGGCGAAGTCTCCCGCTTTGTTTTCAAGCAAGTGCCGAACGCCCGAGAAGTCGCCAAGCACATCATTGTCCTGGCCGATAAGAGAAAATTAAAAGAGGGGAATGGTTTGTAAAAAACACTATACACGACAACCCCGCCCCAATTTCAAAAAAATTTTATGCCAAAAATCAACGCTCGGGCAAATCGCCTAACGGCTCTGGCGGTGGTAATTGAAAATATAGCGATAGAAATTGGGCGGGGTTAATATTTGTGTCCACTCGGCCTGCGGCCTCGCAGACAAATATTAACAAAAAAACCCGATTCAAGTCGGGTTTTTGTTTGTGTTTTGGTTTTTGGACTTTTTGGTTTTGGACGAATTTTTGTCCAGACAAAAAATTGTCTTTGATTAACAGCGAGATTATGCTGTTTTGTTATTTTTTATTTGATTGTCAAAGAACATTTTTCTTAACAGCCGGAGCCGAACCCGCAATCAATTATTTCGAACTCGGTTCCAGCTGTTAATCGCTTGATTACATGGCTGACATTAGCCAGCCCAGAACGCCGACAAAGAACAGCAGGATGATCATCACCCCTAATGAAGTTTTGATCTGCGCCGCGCCCGCCTTGGGATGCGGCTGGCACTTTTTGTTTTTGTTTTTCTTCATAGACCTTTGTTAATTATTATTTAAACTCTATTGACTGAAATGGTGACGATCGCTTTGTTTTTCCTTAACCACCGCTTCAATATCGGCCATTGCCATCACTGTTGATTTTTGGCTGTCTTTCTTTACCAATTTGATCCGGGAGGCGGTTTCATCCAATAAATCAATGGCTTTATCCGGGAAAGAACGGTCTGGGAAACAATGTCCGGACAACTCTACTATGGCCTTTAAGATATTATCGGGAATAATCACCCCGTGATAGGCCTCGTACTTTTTTTTGACGCCCTTAAGCATTAATTCCGTTTCGGCCAAAGTCGGTTCTTCAACAAACATCGGCTCCAGACGCCGGGCCAAGGTTTTGTCATCCTTGATATATTTGTCAAACTCTTCGGGCGTGGTGGCGCCAATCATTTGCAAGTCGCCGCGCGACAAAGCCGGCTTAAGAATATCTTTGGCGCTGACCCCGCCGATGGCTTCGCCCGCTCCGGCCAACATATGGACCTCGTCAATGAACAGAATAATGCTTCTTTTAGCGCCGACTATTTCATCGGTAATTCTTTTCATCCGCTCCTCAAATTCGCCGCGATACTTAGTGCCGGAAATCAAGTCGCTTAGGTTCAGGGCTAAGACGCGCTTGTTCTTTAGAGAACGTGGCGCTTGGCCAATTGCCACGCGCTGGGCCAAGCCCTCGGCAATGGCGGTTTTGCCCACCCCGGCCTTGCCCACCAAAACCGGATTGTTTTGGGTGCGCCGGCTCAAAATCTGAATCGCGCGAGTGATTTCCGTTTCTCGACCAATCACCGGGTCAAGTTGCCCGTCCCGCGCCAATTTGGTCAAGTCGCGGGAATAGCGGTCCAAAGTCGGCGTGCCTGCCGTAGTCCGACTAACACCAGTAAAAATTTTATCGCGATAATACCAAAGCAGAATGGCGCCCGCGACCGCCAAGATTGGCCAATATGAAGTTAGGTTGGACAAATCAAACATTCTTTATTTTAATAATCGCTTATAATCTGTTATGCCGCTTACCGTGCCGGCATGATTGAAATAGAATTGGATACCGGCAATCCCTGGGCTTTATAAATCGGGCAGCTAAGCGTCTGTTCTTTGTAGCCATTCAACGTAAAAATGACTGTTTGATAGTCTGACAATGGCTGTCCTATTGTTGGTATGTTAGCGGGCAAATAACCTTTTACAGATAAACTATGTTTGTTTTCCCGATATGGCTCGCCCGGGCGCCGCTCCCTGTAACCGTCATCGAAAAACCCATTATTAAAAGTGAATTTCCCTTTGCCTAAAAATTTTTCTTCAGTCGGCAAAGACCCTACTGCCCTTTCAACAACCGCAGTGCTTAATAATAATTGATCTTTATATAATTCAACCCTAGCGCCTTCGATATTATAGCTGGATTCGGTGGTAAAATTTAATTCAGCCATTGCTTCTCCAACAGGAGGAGCAACTAGCAAACTGGTATTAACAACAAAGTCCAACAAGACCGGATTATCCTTGGTATAAAAATTAGGAAAGGGGGCGTTGGCAAAAATCAAGGTTCCTTTATAAAGGCACTCTTTTTGGGTGGTTGTTACGGTAGGCCACAACGCCGTCGCGAACGCGCCGGCCACGGAGGCGACCGCGCCGATGGCGATAATCACCAGCAAAGCCGTGGTTAATGAGGTCTTGGTTTTGGTCAGGGTAAATGTTTTGTGTTTGCTCATAGATTTGGTTAATTTAATTATTTTTTATGTAAAACTGCTGTTTATATTATACTACTTTTACCACAATTGTTTTAGACCAGTGCCGCTATAAAAATGCTTTAAAATCTGGTCGTATGGCTGGCCGGCATTGGCCATGTTAATGGCCGCCCGGCAAGACATGCCCACCCCGTGCCCCCATAAACTATTGCTGGCATCCTGCGGCACGCTGACTGAAACCAGCCACGCTTTGTCCCCGCCCCAAACCTCGCTCCAGCTGCGGGTTCGGCCGTCGCTTTGAGAAAAATAGGGGGTAACGACAGGTACGTCATTATAGGCCACTAATTGCCCGCGGGTGGCATCAACCGCTTGGCTGATCTTAGGCAAACGCTTTTCCGCGCCATAGCCCAAATAAATCTGGCTGGCCGAAGTATCGTAAACCGTAAACTTGCCGCCGCCGGTCTGATAATGATAATAAGCGTAACTGCGAGCGGCCGTCACCAACGCCTTTTGATATTCAAGGGCGGAAAGATTGGACGACTCGCCCAAACCGCGCAAATAACTTTCCATTGGTAATTCATTGATTACCCAAACCCGACTGGTCGTGTCGGAATAATTGACTTCCATCGTCCCCCGGAATTGGTTGTCATTCAAAGTCAGATTCCAACTGGGCCGATTAGTATAACTTGAAATTGTAAAAACACCATTGGCGCCGTTCTTGGCCGCCAAGCGGACCGGTTGGCTGGAAACAAGAACCAGACCATTGGTCGTAATGGTGTATTGACCGACATCGTAAGCAATCATGGTCGGCAGATTGGCCGACACGTTGGCCAGAAGATTACTTGAACCGGCCCAAATCTCATAATCATAATCGGCTTGTAGGGTGACTGGCATGGTTACTTTGGTTAAACCCACCCGGACTATTGGTTCGCTGGCTAAAACCAGGCCGCCGTTAGAACCAATTGTTGTTAAATTTTTATTAGCCATGACGCCGCCGGGCTGAACCTTGATTGGTAAAGAAAAATTACTGCCGGCCACAATCCGTTCGCCAACTTTCAATTGGAAACTGGCCGTAAAACTGCCGGCCTGGGCCGAAGGCGACAAATAAAATTCGACATAGGCGATCTGGCCGGGCTCGGCTTTGTCTTTAATTAAGGCCACTTGGTCGCTGGCCAGCCAACTATTATCAAAAAATGACCGGGTGGTGGCATCAATGGCCACCAGACGAGTGGCTTCGTTGCCGGCGTTATTCAAATTATCCAAACCGACATTCTTAAAACCAACTCTGACCAATTGCTTGTTTTGGTCTTTAAACTCCAGTGAATTATTGGATTGAATTAATTTTTCAGCTTGATACGTCTGAACGCCAATCGGCGCGGCGGAATTATATGAAGCAATCTCAGTGACCGGCAATTCGGTTTTTGTCTGGTTGACGGCGCTGCCAACCGCTGAAACGGTTGAAGCGGGAATAACTTTAATCTTAACGCTGAAAATCCCATTGCTCACCCAAGCCGTGTCCTCCAAGGCCAGCCGAAAATATTCCGTATAATCGCCGGCTTGTTTAGGCGCAGTCAAAGAAACATCAAAAAAAGCCACTTGGCCGGACTGGATCAATGGCGTTTTCATTTTGGCCGGCTGATTATCCTTATACCAGTCGCTACCAACAAAAGCGCTGGCGCGATAATTGGGTTTAGTCGTATAAATTGAAGCAAAGCGGGCGCTATTGTTGGACCAACTGGCGATGCCGGTATTTAAAAAAGCAAAAGCGCAGGTCTTGGTCTCGCCGGCTTTCATTACTAACTGGTCGCACTCGCTGGCCATCTTTTGGGCGCTGAATCCGCCACCCGCCGGCTGGCGGGGCGGAGCCGCTTGGGCCGTTTTGATACCTAATAATCGGTGCCACGCCGTAGTTTGATCGGATGGATTAGCCATTTTATCGCTGACCGAGCTTAAAACTCGGGCGGCAAAAAAGACAACAAAAAAAGCAGCGGCCACGCTCAACAATATCTTCCATGGGGAGTATTGTTTTTTGGCCACTGCGCCGTTATAATAGTAATTTTCATACGGCTGGCAAGTCCGCCAGCTGTAGCCGATTTTTTGGGAGATCATTTTTATTTTTGTTTGTGCTATAATCTTATCACATTTTTTACTTTTTGTCAAGGCCAGTTATCCCCAAAGGACATTCGTCGCTATTTCCAAAACTTTATTCTTCGACTTCAATCCCCTGATAATTTTGATTTCACTTTTGGAAACATTCCATTTCTTGGCTAAAAAATCCAGCAAGGCCTCATTGGCTTTGCCGTCTCTGGGTACGGCTTTCAACTTAATCTTCAAGGTATCGTCTTGCCAACCGACGATTTCATTGCGCTTGGCGCGGGTAGTGATTTTTACTTTAAGGCGTTGCATTTTTTCAAAACTTCCTGATGAATCAAACTATTAGTCGCAATCACCGGGCCATTCTTTAATGTCCACTCCTGTCCCTTGAAATTAGTCACTTGTCCGCCGGCTTCCCGAACCAATAAAATGCCGGCGGCAATATCCCAAGGGTTGGTGTCGGGCAAAATCACCGCTTCCGTATAGCCGGCCGCCACATAAGCCAGCTCAATGGCGCCCGAACCTAATTGCCGGACTTCCAAGGCCTTGCCTTTGAACTGGCCATAAACTTTAATGGCTGATTTTGGCGCCCGGCCGCAAAAGTTGACCAAAGATTGGCTAACCTTTCGCTTGGCCGAAACCTTGATTCTTCTGCCGTTCAAAAAGGCGCCCTGGCCCTTGACGGCCGTAAACATTTTATCAATCAAAGGATAATAGACCGCGCCGACGACAATTTCCTGTTTGTAAGTCAAGGCGATGGAAACGCTGAAAATCGGATTACGCATGGCAAAATTAACCGAGCCGTCCAAGGGATCAACCAGCCATAAATAATCCGACCGGATTTTATTCTGACCTGATTCTTCGGCCAAGATGGCGTGTCGAGGAAACCGGCTCTTGATAATTCGCAAGATTTTTTTCTCCGCCAAAAAATCCGCCCGATTGACCAAATCATGGGCTCCTTTGGCCCGAGTGCCGAGATTCTCTTTTTTGAATTCCTTGATTAAAATCTGGCCGCCGGCCAAAGCGGATTGTTTGGCAACGGTCAAAAAATTTTTTTTGTTTTGTTTCATACCCCGTTAGAAATTATTAAATTAAATTAATTTATGCCCCGGCGCCTTGCCTATAAATTTCTAACGGGGCATAAAATTATTGAATGATTATTTTTTTAAGTAACTCCACCACTTTCCTCGTTGCCAAAACATTCCTTAAATAATCCCGATATCCATCCGACCGCACGTTGTCTTCTATTTCCGAATTACTGGAATAATATTGCAAAATATTTTCTATTTCCTTATCAATCTCATCATCTCTGACTTCAATATTTTCCAGCCGAGCGATTTCCCGGGTTATTAAGGCGGCTTTGACGCGCTCCTCGGCCGGGATGGCGAATCCTTTTTCCAACTGCTCTTTGGTCTTGCTGACGCTTTTCAGGTAGTCGCCAAAGTTAAGCCCCTGTCGTTCAATGGTTGATTCAAACTCATGGACCATTTTGTGGCATTCGTTATCAATCAAAATTTCCGGGATAATGCCGAACTCGCTGGCCTTGACGATCTTGTCCAGAATCTCGCCTTCCCAACGCTGTTCTTCTTTCATTTTCTTCTCTTGCTCTAAATTATCGCCAATTTGTTTTTTTAGCGCTATTAAATTATCGAATTGACCCAAATTTTTGGCAAACTCGTCGTCCAGCTCCGGTAATTCCCTTCCATAAACCGCTTTGATTTCTGTTTTAAAATCAACTTCCCGGCCGGCCAAGTTCTTGTCAAAATGTTCAGCCGGAAATTTTAAGGAAAATTCTTTTTTCTCTCCGGCTTTCAAGCTAATAAGTTGGTCTTCAAAACCGGGTACCAAGCGGTTCTCACCGATCACCAAGGGATAATCCTTATGCTGGCCGTTCTCGGCCGGCACGCCGGCCAAAAACATTTCAAAATCCACGGCTACGCGGTCGCCGTTTTTTACTTCCCGCTCAACTAATTTTTCCTTAGCTCGCATTTTTCTTAAATTTTCCAAAATATCTTCAATCTCTTTCAGTCCAACCACAATTTCCTTTTTTATCGCCTTGGTTTTTTTGTAATCCGCCAATTTAATAATCGGCAACAAGGCAACCGTAGCCGTGTAGATTAAAGGATTGCCGGGCGCCAGCTTCTCCACCTTAATTTGAGGTTGGCCGATTGTCTCCAATTTTTTTAATTTGATTGCTTCCGTATAGGTTTTAGGAATGGCAATTTCCAGCGCCTCTTCGTAAATTTTCATTTCTCCGACCTGATTTTTTACC
>JAZDFN010000024.1:0-3989 GCA_043807885.1 bacterium
GAAGTCGGCAGCAATGAAATTGTGGTTTATGTGACGGTGAATTATGAGATAAATTAATTCATACGAATTACGAATGATTACGAATAGTACGAATTATAATAATTAAAATTATGCTTACCATTTGGTTTATCATTTTAATTATCATCACCTTTGCCCTGATTATCGCCGGCCTAATGGGTTTGGTCTTTCCTTTTATTCCCGACCTGCCTTTGATCTGGCTGGGTATTGCCATTTACGCCGCCGCGACCAAATTCGTGTTTATCACTTGGCAGTTGCTTTTAATTTTATTTTTAGTCGGGGCAGCCGTTTACGCTTTGGATATTTGGCTGGGCGCTTTGGGCGCCAAAGCCGCCGGTGCCAGTCGTTACGGATTTTTAGGCGCGATGCTCGGTATGCTTTTGGGGATTTTTGCCGGCGGTCCGATTGGCATGATGTTCGGCGCTTTTGTCGGCGCTTTTTTGGGCGAGTTGATATTGGCCGGCCGCAATTATGAAAAAGCCTTGAAAGCCGGGTTGGGCACAGTCATTGGTTTTCTCGCCGGCCGGCTTTTAAAAATCATTACCGCCGTGGTGATGGTAGGGATATTTTTGGTTAAAATGATTTAAATTATGAGAATCAAAAAAATAACCGCGCGGGAAATTTTGGATTCCCGTGGCAAGCCAACAGTGGAAGCGACAGTGATTTTGGCCAATGGCGTCAGTGGCGTGGCTGGCGTGCCGTCAGGCGCTTCCGAGGGCCAGCATGAGGCCTGGGAATTGCGCGATGGCGGACCGCGCTATGGCGGTCAGGGCGTACTCAAGGCCGTTAAAAATATTGAAACCAAGATTGATGAATTATTGCGGGGTTTGGAGTCGAATAAACAGCGGGAAATTGACGAATTGATGATTAAATTGGATGGCACGCCTAATAAAAAGAAATTGGGCGCTAATGCCATTTTGGGCGTTTCTTTGGCTTGTGCCCGCGCCGGCGCCAATAACGCGCGCCAGCCGCTTTATAAACACCTGCGCCAAACCTATCGCTTGAAATATAAAGGTTACGACTTGCCCTTGCCGATGTTTAATATCATGAACGGCGGGGCGCATGCCGAATGGGCCATGCCTATTCAGGAGATAATGGTTTTGCCGGTAGGGTTTCAAAAAATCAGCGACCAGGTGCAGGTGGGCGCGGAAATTTTTCGCCAGCTGGGGAATTTATTGAAAAAGAAAAAATGGGAGAAAGGATTGGGCGACGAGGGTGGTTGGCGGCCCAGTTCGCTTAAAGTCAAGCGAGCGTTTGAAGTGATTTTGCAGGCAATTAAAAAAGCCGGTTACCGGCCAGTCGAAGAAGTGGTTTTGGCCATGGATATCGCCGCTTCCGAACTTTATCATCCGCGCCGAAAAAAATATTATTTGAAACAAGTCGGCAAATTTCGCGGCCGAGGCATGATTAAATTGGTTAAAAATTGGACCAAAAAATATCCGTTTATTTCCCTGGAAGACCCTTTGGCCCAAGATGATTGGCAGAATTGGCAAAAATTGACAAAAAATTTGGGCGATAAGATAATGTTGGTCGGCGATGATTTGTTTACCACCAATCCGAAGCGGTTAATGAAGGGCATTGAGCAGGGAGCGGCTAATGCCATTTTAATCAAGCCCGACCAGATAGGCACTTTGTCCGAAACCATTGATTGCATTAAATTGGCCCAGAAAAACAAATATCGGGTGGTGGTTTCCCACCGTTCGGGCGAAACCACCGATACTTTCATTGCTGACCTGGCCGTAGCCGTCAATGCCGATTATGCCAAGTTCGGTTCCTTAGCCCGGGGGGAAAGAGTTTGCAAGTATAATCGATTGATGGAAATTGAAAGAGAACTGGGAAAATAATTTTATGGCAACCGGGAAAAATCATTTGAAGAAATTAAAGGAAGCCAGTCAAAAATTGGTGGTTTTAATTATTCTTGACGGCTGGGGCATCGCGCCGCCCAACAAAGGCAACGCCATTACTCTGGCCAAGACGCCGACGATGGATTCTTTAATAAAACATTACTCGTCAACCGAATTAATCGCTCATGGCGTCAAAGTCGGCCTACCGCCCAAACAGGACGGCAATTCCGAAGCCGGCCACATGAATTTGGGCAGCGGCCGGGTTACCGACCAGGATGCGGTCTATATTTCCAAAGAAATCAATAACGGCGCTTTTTTCAAGAACGCCGCTTTTTTGGAAGCAATCCAGAATGTCAAAAAAAATAAATCCAAAATGCATTTAATGGGTTTGATTTCCGGCGACCAAAGCGCCCATGCCGAGCCCGATCATTTGCTGGCCTTGCTTGAATTGTTGCGCCAGCGGGGAATTAACAAGTTTTATCTTCATCTTTTTACCGACGGACGCGATTCGTCTCGTTTTAGCGGTTTAGAATATGTTTTGGCTTTGGAAAGGGGGCTAAAATGGCCAAACGAATCAATCGCCACCATCCAGGGCCGATTTTACGCCATGGATCGGAAAAAGAAATGGAACCGTTTGGAAAAGGCCTACAATTTGCTGGTTTTAGGCAAAGGCGAATCAGCTAATAGTCCGCAGGCGGCAATTACCCGCGCCTATAATCGCGGCGAGAGCGATGAATTCATTCGGCCGGCCATCATGCTTAGGCACGGCAAGCCGATTGCCACCATTGGCGATAATGATTCGGTGATTTTTTTCAATTTAAGGTCTGACCGCGCCCGGCAGTTTACCAAGGCCTTTGTCCAGAAGGATTTTAAGGAGGGTTTTAAGCGCCAGAAGATTTTAAAGAACTTGGTTTTCGTGGCCATGACTGATTTCGGGCCGGATTTGGAAAATATCCTGACCGCTTTTCCCAGCCGGGATTTAAAAAATACCCTGCCTTTCGTTTTGGACGGCTTGAAGCAATTATATGTGGCCGAAAGCGAGAAGTATTCGCACGTCACTTACTTTTTCAACGGCGGTTATGCCGACCCGGTAATGGGCGAGGAGCGTATTCGCATTCCGTCGCCGGATGTGGTTTCCTATGATGAGATACCGGGGATGAGCGCCGCCAAGATAACCGAGACGGTTTTGGAGAAAATTAGGGTCGGCAATTTTAATTTTATGGCGGTTAATTTTTGCAATCCGGACATGATTGGCCATACCGGCAATTTATCGGCCGGTATTAAGGCGGTGGAAGCGGTTGACCACTGTTTAGGCAAAATTATCAGCGCCATCCTTAAAAAAAACGGAACGGCGGTTGTAACGGCCGACCACGGCAACATTGAAGAGATGATTAATTTGAAAACCGGCGAAGTTGACACCAAGCATTCCACTAATCCGGTACCCTTGATTGTCGTTGGCCAGAATTGGCGGCATAAGAAATTAAAATCAGGGTTTTTGGCTGATGTGGCGCCGACTATTCTGAAAATCATGGGTTTGCCAAAGCCGAGGGAGATGAGTGGAGATTCGCTTTTTTAAAATATGCCTGAATTACCAGAGGTAGAAACTTTACGGCGAGAATTAATCAATAAAATTAGAGGTAGGGTTATTAAAAATATTGAAGTTGATGCGGTCAAGTTAATCAATGTCCCGCTTAAGGTTTTAAACCAAACAATTAAAAATAAAAAAATTAAGTCCGTCAGCCGGCGCGCCAAAGTTTTAATTTTGGAATTAGCCAATGGTTTTTATTTGTTGATTCATCTGAAACTGACCGGTCAGCTGGTCTTGGGCGATTCGCCGACTAAATTCACCCGGATTATTTTTAATTTTACCGATGGCCGTAAATTATTTTTCAATGACCTGAGAAAATTCGGCTGGCTGAAATTGTTAAATCAAAAACAAATGGAAAAAGAATTGGCTGGTTACGGCGTGGAGCCGCTAAGCCAAGAATTTACTTTGGCAAAATTCAAAGAGATTTTAAATAAAAGGAAAAAAGCTAAAATCAAGCCGGTTTTGCTGGATCAAAAATCAATTGCCGGCATTGGCAATATCTACGCGGATGAGAGCTGTTTTTACGCTAAGATTAAACC